>CALABZ010000090.1 GCA_937888615.1 uncultured Lentisphaeria bacterium
AAATCCAGCCCCGTTCGCCCATGTGGATGATAATGCTTTTCAGTGTCGGCATCCGATACGGCGGCAATTCCATGACGAAGACCTCGTCCTCACCTCTGAACAGGGTCGATTTCAACAGCATCGCCATGACCAGCGCCATTACGATTCCGATCACATAAATGAGGAACATGACCAGCGCCTGATAACGCAGCGCGAAGAATGCCGGGATAATCAATGCATAAATCGGCAGCCGCGCCCCGCAACTCATCAACGGCAGAACCATGATGGTGGTCAGGCGGTCGCGTTCGCTCTCAATGGTGCGCGTCCCCATAATGGCGGGGACGGTACAGCCGAAACCGAGAAGCATCGGGATGAAACTTTTGCCGTGGAGCTTGAACATGTGCATGAAACCATCCATGATGAACGCGGCCCGCGCCATGTACCCGGTTCCCTCCAGAAATGCGATGGCCAGGAACAGCAGCATGATGTTCGGCAGGAACACAATCACCCCGCCGACCCCGCCGATGATCCCTTCGGTGATCAGGGCTTTCAGCAATTCCAGCTTGCCTGCGGGCCAATGCGTATCAATGGCGCCGGAAATCAGTTCAAAGAAGCCTTCGATCAATTCCATCAGCGGATTGCCGAGCCAGAATGTGAAGGCGAAAACCAGGAACATAATGCCGAAAAATATCGGAAGTCCGAGGAAACGGTTGGTCAGTACCTTGTCGATGTTGTCGGAAAGCTGGTGCCGCCGTTCATTGGAAATCGAGATAGCCTCGCGGCAGGCCCCGGCAATATATCCATAGCGGCAGTCCGCGATAAATGTGTCGTTGGACACGCCGTGGCGGGCGGCGAGCTTTTCACGCAATCGCGTGGCAAGCTCCTGGATTTTGGGATCAAGCAGGAGATGACTGAGTTCGCGGAACTTCGCGTAAAACTCCGCGTGCGCACCCTCCCGGTGATGGTCGGGGGCGGCCTTGCAGAAGAGCTCGTCATTTTCCAGCAGTTTCACCGCGAAATAACGGGGTGGAATCCGTCCGGGAATATTTTTCTTTTCAATCTCCGCGGAAAGTTCGACCACCGCCTCGTCGGTATGCCGTCCATAGGAAATGGGACATGGGCCGAGTTCGACCGACTCGGTCAATACCGAATGAATCCGGTGGCGAAGATTGCCGATCCCCTTGCCGGTGGTGCCGACCGTGGTGACAATGGGGGCGCAGAAGAAACGGGACATCTTGTTGATGTTGAATTTCAGGCCGTTACGCACCGCGTCGTCGATCATATTGAATACCAGGATCATAGGAATGCGCAATTCCGCAAGCTGGGCGGTCAGGTAAAGGTTGCGCTGGGGATTGCTGGAGTCAACGACATTCAGGATCAGGTCGATGTCTTCGTTCAGCAGTTCACCGAAAGCGATCTTCTCCTCCGGGGAGGAGGAGGACAGACTGTAGATCCCCGGCAGGTCGATGAATTCAATCTGGAGGTCTTCAATCCGGGCATGTCCCGTTTTGCGTTCGACGGTAACGCCGGGATAGTTGCCAATGTGCTGTCTGGCGCCGGTCAGGGCATTGAATACTGTGGTCTTTCCGCAATTGGGATTCCCTGCCAGCGCGACCCTGTAAATCTGTTTCATAGAAATGAATAATCCTTTATAATTATTAGCTTACACTAAACTTTCATTTAAAAAAATTTATTCCGCCAACTTTACCCGGATATGCGCCGCGTCATGAGTACGGATTGAAAGACTGCTGCCCATGACCCGCAGACGGATCAGATCGCCAAGCGGGGCCAGCCCTTCCATCGTCACGAGGGTACCGCTGACAAGCCCGAGGTCGGCGAATTTCTTGATCCCGCGCAGGTTCTCGCTGACCTTGACCACCACAGCGGACTGTCCAAGCTTCAATTTGTTAAGCGATTGAAGTTTGTCATTGCTGGACTCGGGATTGATCTTCGGCATGGTCTGCTCAAGATACTCGCGCAGTCCGGCGCAATCCTCGCGCTCGGCCACCGCTTCGCTCAGCGCCACGATTCTCGACAACACTTTTTCATTGATCACGTGCTCGATTTTGCAAGCGGTGTCGTTGGCCTCGTCCGAGTCCAACTTCAGGATGCCGCGCAGAAAACGGCGCATGGCGTCATGACGGTGCATAATCACGGCGGCGGCCTCGGCACCGGACGCGGTCAACACCACTGGTGCGTGAGACTGGTAACGGATCAACCCGCGTGCGGAAAGCGTCTGCAAGGCATTGGTCACCGAAGGCATTTTCACCTGCATCCGGTCGGCAATATCCTTGGTATGGGCATGACCTTTTATGGCAATGATTTCTGAAATCGCTTCCAAGTAATCTTCCTGGCTGCTGGAGATCTTGTCTTTTCTCATTCTTCACCAAAAGTATTTATTTCATTTATATCAGTACATAAAATAGCCTGAAATCCAAAGATTTCAAGCCATTTTAGAAAAAAATTAGGAATATCTAATAAAAGGTATTTCCGAAAGCGGATGTGTTGCCCCGGCTAATGTACCGGCTCTTTTTCCGCCGGACAGGCGAGTGAAACCGGATACGATTCGGCGGCCGGATTCCGGAAAACATCCGATATCCAGAGTTTCGTCTTTACATCGGCAATGCCGAAATAGAAGGTTGCGTGTGAACTCTTTTCATCCTGCTTCAAAATCTGGACGGATAATTCATGCTTGCCGGGCGCCAGTTCAAGATCGCAGAACTGCCCCATCGCGGTACGGTGCGAGGCGGGCATCATAATCCCGCACTCACGACCGAAACGCATTATGCCGTCGACGAAACAACGGTGCCAGGCGTCACAGTTGAACATAACCCGGACTCTAGTGACATCCCGTATGTAGAATTTGGTCTTGAGGCTCAACACTCCTTCATTGGCGAGGTCGGGCAGCGGCAGCTTGCCCACCCAGCCGTAAGTCGGAATCGGGCCGGTCCCGATAGTCTTGTGAATGTCCTGCCGGAAATCAACCCATGGAATCAGGCCGCTTTGCCAGTAAACAGTGCCAGCGGTCATATCCGGTGGTGGGCCTTTGCGCCTGTCGGTCGCTTTCAGACGCTTGCGCAAACCGCAAAGGAGGCCGGTAAATTCTGAAATGGTCTTCGGGGCATCCAGTCCGACCAGAAATTCGCTCAATACGATTTTGTCTCCAATCGGTTCCAGCCAGGCTTCGGGAATCCGGTCGGGGTACATGATCCCAAAAATCGCGCCCGCGGTGGCGGCCGTACAGTCCGTATCGTAACCGCAGTTGGCGGCATGGCAGACGGTCTGTCCGAAATCACCGTTTCCAAACAGCAGGGCCAGAATGACAAAGGGTACATTCATCACGACGTCGGTGAAATTGTCGCTATGATAATGTTCCAGAATCCTGGTGCGAACGACCTGACGGTCATTCAGTTCCCGGCTCCAGCTTACGGTATTGCGGATCGCCTGGGCCAGCCGGGTTTCCGGCGGAATATGGTTCAGGCCGGTTTCAATGAGCGTCGCGACATCGCTGTCGACGAAAGCCGCGCTTTCCAGCGCGGCGAAGAAAATCTCGGCATAAAGGCCGTCACCGGCATGGTCGAGACAGGCGTCCTCATATGCATAACGAACGGCCAATGCCGGATCGCCGGGGGCAAGGCAAGCCCACAGTTCACTGCGAATGGCCGCGCCGAGTCCGTCGGTGAAAAAATTACCGAAACGCCCGGACCACGGCGGACTGATTCCCCATTCAAGATTGCGTCTGGCAATGGCGTATTCATCGCAGGGGTAGAAATTATGGCGAAGCCAGGCCTCGGCCAGAAATTTACGGTCGACCATCGGATTTTCAGCCTGTGCGAGAACGGTTCCCCAGAGCACCTGGAGTTCCAGATCGTCATTGGGAACGGGTTCATCCGGGACCGGGCGGTAAAAATCCAGATTGTTTTCGCCGCATACGCCCTCGGAAATCATGCCGAGGGTGCCGCCGACCGCTTTGCCGCGCCAGCATCCGATAACTTTCTGGTGGTAAATGTTATCGTCGATCATCATTTCCGGGCCTCAAGAATAATAATGGCGCCGGTACCGGGAGCGATATCAATCGGTTTGCTGACATCCACCGGGCCGGCCTCCTGCATGTGTTCGATTTTCGGGCGGTAAGCCTTGATCCGGGCCGGGTCGAGTCCGAGCGCTTCGAAATTGATCTTCAGTCCGGTACTGGACACGGCCCCCTGATTTTGAACTTCGCCACCGGCTTTTTCGGCCAGAATCAGTTTGCCGAATCCATTCAGGTTGGCCGGCGAGATGCCCGGCTTTTGCGCCCACAGGTTGAATTCGAAATTCGGCAGGTGCATGGTACGGCAGAAGTTGAATCCGATGGCGCCGCCATCCCGGACCAGTTTGCGCCCGTCTATGCCGAGTGAACGCCAAGCGACGGCGCCTTCGCCACACCATGAACCGTTCTCGACCCGTGCGGCATATTGCCAGGAACCGTTCCATTTCGGATCGCTGTTTCTGGAGTCCATGAATACTCCCCGGCTGTTGCCGATGAATTGAATCCAGTCTTTCGACGAATAATTTGGACGCAGATATAATTCTATGGAATCGTCTTCCCAGAGCTTATCGTCACGCCTGTGTTTGGCGGCGATAAGTTTTGAGACATCCTGACCGCGACAGACAAATCCGAAATACAACATATTTTCATCCCACATGACGTAGGCCTCGGTGGGCTTTTCCGAAACCGAGCTGGAGTTCAGGATGCTGAAATCTTTCAGCACAAGAGCGTTGGCCCAGGCGGCGTCATTGAGTCTGGCGTCGATCTTCACCGGGCCGGTGCGCCGCCCGGCAATGGCGGTGCGGGCCGCGGGCATGGTTTCATTGGGCCAGTCGCCTATGGCGATCAAGGTCCGTTCGCCGCGATGGACATAAGCGGTGGCGCGCATATTCGCATTGGTCAGTTCGACCACCGGTTTTTCGGTCCAATAACCGATCATTTCGGCATTGGCGATATCGAACTGGTCCCAAAGCTGATGCATATATTTGGCGGAGGGGTGGATGCGTCCGCTCATACCGTAAACCATGCCGCGAAACGGATGGCCTCCGGTATGGTGTTCGAGCATTTCCGCCGGTAACCCGAAGGGAATGCCGGAGAGTTCGATCAGGTAATAGTCCGGTCCATTATTGAAATCGACGGCTTCACCGTTCCAGGCCTGCGAGTAAAACGGCATTGCTTCCATATTGGTGGAATAGATGCTGCTGCCATTGTTCAAAAAATCGAAATTATTACCGGCGTGCCACCACAGGTTGCCTTCCCGCGGGTTGTTGGCCAGCAGAACCTTCCGCAACCGCTTGGCCACTTCGCGCCCCGCGCCGAAGGAATCCAGGTATATACCGTTGATGTCATAATGCTTACTCAGGAAATCAGCTCCGGCAAGATACCAGTTATGCCACCGTGTCGGGGCTTTCAAGCCTATGGCGAAGTCCCGTTCACCCGAATAGGTTTTGGTCTTCCAGGCGGGGGAATACCCCTTTTTCAGGTGTTCCCGGAACCAGGCGTAACCGGTTCCTTCGGGAGCCATCCAGGCGCCATCCGGGGTATATACGAAGGCTTGTGCGCTGAATATTTCATTGTCGGGAAGCGAACGGAGCGCCCATAATTCCGGGGCCATGACGCTCATTTCCCGGACCGTAAAATAAATCGTGGCTTTCAATGGCGTTTTTTCGGTCCCGCCGTCAAGGCAGACGTATTCGTCTTCGAAGCGGAATCCCCCTTCGAGCTTGTCGGCATTTTTGCCGGCGGAATCACAAAGCAAATCGTTTTCGGAACGAACGATGTCCGGTCCCGGTTTACCGGGCTGGAAAGTGCCTTTGCCTGCGCGGACTTTGCCGATATGGGTCATGCCGGTAAAGGCGATATTGCCATTTTCAAATTGATCTTTCGTAAAATAATCGGCTATTTTGAATTTGCCTTCGGCGACTTTTCTGCCATCAATCCAGATTGCCGACGTGTCATTGTTCCAACTGAAGCCGACGCGGTGCTTTTCCCCCTTTTTCCAGTTCAGGTTCGCAGCCGAAATTTCAAATGGAAAAGTCGTCCTTGAGGGATCGAATTTGATCGCAATCAGGCGTATGCCCTTCAAACCGGGCATCCATGCGATGCCGAATGCGGAACGGTCCTGGAAATTGAGGTACGGCAGCGCGATGGGATCGCCCTGGGCGTTCGGATCGAAATTGATCCGCAGTTCGGATTCGACATAACCGCTTTCCCGGGATATCCGTTCGCTCGCCTTGTAGGAAAGCCCGCCGCCGATGATCCGGTTCTTGATTTTATCAATCTCTTCTCCGAGATTCGGCAGTTCGCTGAAGGGATAGTTGATATTCGGATTGCCCCGCGCACTATGAAAAACAATATCCATATTGCCGGGTGTTCCCCAGTTGTGGAAACGCCAGTTCCAACGTTCGGCGGTTTGCTTCCGGCAGGGAGACACCGTCAGGCAGAAACGGAAAGTGATGGTTTCACCTTTCTTCAATGTTCGCCTGCCGCTGTAGGCGCGAATGGCGACATTGGCGGGAAATTCACGTACCATTATTCCGCCTTGTCCGCCGTTATTCCATTCCGGCGAAGGCGTCACCTGCATCGGTTCCCAGGCGTCGTCGCCGGGCATGAGATGCAGTTGTATGCCGCGATTGTAATCCCCCAGCCAGACATAGTTGGTCGCATTTTTCGGATTCCATTTCCAATTAACATCGGCAGTTCGTTTGCCGCCGCGAATACCGAGTCCGATGAGGTACTTGGCCGTTTGCGGGTCTATCGGCAGGATCAGGCTCAGGTCATCGATCGTGATATTCCGTTCCGGGGTCAGCGACAAGGCGTATTCGAACATTCCATCGGACTCGACCGCGCCGTCCAGACGGTATTTAATATCATTATTCTGCCCGCTGGCCTGCCATTCCGTCCGGTCATTTCCCTCTTTCGTGATCTTGATGCCGTTGTGTTGAAATACAGTGTTGAATCCTTTTCCGGACAGCTTGAATTCCGGCGCTCCGACAAAGATGCGATGTCCGTTGACGGAGATTTTTTCCGGCAGGCCGGAGTCGGACAGAACCGCTTCCGCCATGGCGACTTTGAGGTTGCGCCCGTCGAACTCAATCGGACGGAACGGTACGGGAACGGTGTCGTCGATTCCGATTGTCGAATTCAGCCAGGCGAGCCGCGCCAACCGGTACGCATCGCTTACTCCGCCATCCTCAAGGACTTCACCGCCGACCGTGATTTCCAGGGGAATCACCGTATCCGCATGCCCTTGGATTTTGACAGTGCATTCACCCCGGTAGGTTCCGGGCGGGGTTTCCGCGGGGACTCGTGCAATCACCCAGAGCGGCTGTACTTTGCCGGGGCCGACTTTTGCCGGAGTATGCCGTTTTTTGCCGGAAAACTCCGTTATATCGATATTGATGCATTCGAACGACGCAGCGGGAATGACTTCGCCGTTTTCGGACTTCAGGTCGCTGTATTGGAGATCGGCTTCCAGCTCTTTGCCGAATGACCACACCGCGATCTGGAAAGGATAGAATTCCCCCGGTTGGGCCTTGCCCTTGAATGATGCCGCCGGACCGTTCTCCAGCCAACGGACCGGAATTGCGTCAAACATTTTCACCGGCAGGCTCCGGTCTTCGGTGAACACGGCATAGCCGGCATCTGTTTTCATTTTTTTCATTTCATCCGGCATAGCGGGAACCTGCATCGGCCAGAAGGAATTGAATTCGCCGCGGGATTCGATGCGGACGACCTTGGCGGGCGGCAGTGAATTGATGTTCAGTGCCTGATACCATTCCCTGGCGGCAGAATAATCCGCTTTGTAATATTCACCGTCCGGGTCATTCCAGTTGTCCCAGGGCGTATAGGGTAGCCAGTATACGCTGTAAACTCCGGCCGATGGTGCCTCGAATACCAGATCACCCCACATCGAGGACACGGAAACCGGATGGACTTTGACGATCTCACTGGTGCCATCCGGGGAGAAAACCACAATTTTTTTATTTTCCGGATTGGAATCCGTTCTACGCCACGGGATTTTGACCCGCACGGCTTTGGCGGGAGAATTCACTTCCACCAGCGCACGGTGATTTCCCCGGCCTTTTTCCGGCCAGTTCCCAATTCCATATTCGGCCACCGGATGCAGTAATCCGCCGCAGAGGGCGGGCAGGATAATTCCGGCAATCAGGGTTGATAATAACTTTTTCATGACATTTCCTGTTCAAGTTCGGATATCTCCACCAGGCGCTTTTCCCGGCGGGAGCGTTCGGCGGCAAACACCACCAGATGACTGTCAAATGAATTACGTACTCCGGTACGCACCTGATCCGGCTTGCCGCCGGCGCGCAAAATCCGGGTAAATTCGTGCATTACCAGAAAATCTCCGCCGCCGTGGCCATCCCCTTCGCGCAGGGGAACGGTTATCTCATCCCGGCTTCCGGTGGCGAAATCCACCAGACGCAGATTTTTCTCGCCGTACATGGCGGCTTCGGCATAACCCAGAGTTCCGTGCACACGGGTAAACCGTCCTCCCGGATGAAATGCGGTCATCGAGAATGTTCCGGTCATTCCGCCGGCATATTCAAGGGCGGCGACCTGATGATCCACCACATCGTTGTCGCATTGAAACACACATCTGCCTCGCGGGTCTTTTTTCAATATCTCCAGCATTTCCTCGTTCGTGTAGTCTCTAAGAGCGCCGTTCCACGGCGGATACACATAAATCTTGCAGACATGGTACGGACATTCTCGTTCCGCCGGACAGCCGTCGAGACAATATTTCGGAGCACCCGCCGGGGCGTGGGCCCTATTAAAATAAGTGAGTCGACCGAAAGACATTACGCGCTCGCATTTCTTGCCGAAAAGATGCTGAAACAGGTCGATATCATGGCAGCATTTCGCCATCAGCATAAATGTCGAACGCGCTTCATTACCCCACGGCCCGCGCACATAGCTGAAACTCTGGTGAATAGTGCCGACGCCTTCGATATGGTCGAAGCTGACGATTTCGCCCAGTTTCCCCGATTCGATAATTTTCTTCAGTTTGTCGTATACCGCATGATAACGCAGTGAATGACAGACAATCACCGGGAGCCCGGCGCGTTCCGCCGCCTCGGTGATTTCCCGGCATTCCGTAAGCGATACGCCCATCGGTTTTTCCAGCAACATGGGATAACCGGAAGCAATCGCCGTCAACGCGGTTTCGTGGTGCATTTGATCCTGAGTTGTGTTGATCAGGGCGTCCGCCATTTTCGGATGGGCAAAGAATTCCTCCGCCGTCCGGAAACATTTATCGGGTGGAAGATTCCAGAGTTTTGCGGCATTTCCCCGCTTCCGGTCATCCGGTTCGGCCACGGCGACTACGCGGCTGCGGAATTCCGGCAGTTTCAGCATTTGCGCAAAGCTGCCCCCGCGGCCGCCATAGCCCAATACGGCAAAAGTCAATTCACGTTCAGACATTTTATTTTCCTTTCCTGATGTTATACTCGATTAGGATAAAAACTGAAAATTGGCTTGAGATGGATTTCTCATCCCGGTTTGCCAATTTTCAGAAAGAATCCTAAAGTTTGAAGTTTACAGTTACCCAGTCGGTTTCCACATGCCGGTAAAGGTCGGGGGGAGACCTCAGCTCGGCGTGCCCGTCATTGCAGGCCACACTGATGAATGCTCCCGGATGCGGTGCGAACGCGGGTGGCCTGGCGATATATAAATCCCTCAACCAGACCCAGGTCGAACCCTCCACCATACAGATGAAATTGTCATTCAAATTGTTATCCAGAAATACCACCGTTCCCGGCGTCAGTTTTTCCGGCCGTTTCCCGGTTGTGCCGCTCATCATCATATATCCGGCTCCGTATTCGACGCTGTCGTCGTGCCGGGCCGGCTGAAACTGCAGCGATGGGCACTGCATCGGCACGGCGCTTTTATTGTTTTCGTTGTATATGGGATATCCCCAGGAAGTTTCATTCAATACGCCATTAAGGATTCCCTGGACTGACTGATACGGCAAAAATCCGTCCTGTTCCTGCGAATACATCTGCGCCGTTGTGATCATGCCTTTGATATTGTTTGTGCATTTGATCGTTTTTGCCTTTTCACGGGCGGCATTCAGCGCCGGCAGCAGCATGGCTGCTAGAATTGCTATAATAGCGATGACAACCAAAAGTTCGATGAGTGTGAAATGCTTGACCGACTTTGACATTTTTATTTCTCCTTTTTGTAGATAATTTTTTCCGGATGATATTTGATCAATTTATTTGGGACATCTTTTTTCTGAACCATATCAAGCAGCAGCCCGACGGACAGCTCGGCGATTTTCATAATATCCATAAGATAATACTCTCCAATGTCTTCGTGCGGACAGAAAAAAGGCATCTGCCGGTTCCGAAGATAGACGAAATACGGCATCCAGCGCTCCGCACACCCCTGAAGATATAATAATTCATTATAGAACATATTGGTAATAATGTCATCCGGGATTATGATGGCGTCCGGACGCAGATGCGGCGGCATATTCAAGAAATCCGCCGCGCACTTCCGGACCTTATAGTCCAATGTCCAGGGTTCTTCATGTTCCTTCATTTCTTCTTCCAGAACCCGACAATAACGGGCAGGATCCAGTTCCGGGAAATAGGCGGCGGCATTCTTATAAAAGGCCCGGTGGATCATTTCCGTAATCGGATAACCGTTGCAAACCAGGGCGATTCTCTTAAACCCGCGTTCATGCAGCGATTTCATGGATTGGTCGACCAACTCTTCGTAATCCATGATAACGCCCGGCGCATTTTTATTTTGCGTACTGTAGGTATACACCACTGGAATATCATTCGCCGCCAGGAACTGCTGTGACGAGTCGTCCAGGGTGACAGTGGAAATCAACCCGTCGATACGCCGCTGGCTGATATTCCGTTCAAGACCATTGAAAAGCGACAGATTGTCCCTGTCGTAAAGGGTTTCAATATCGCGCAGGAAAGGCATTCCAAGGCAGGAACGGTCATGCAGTTGAACTTGCAGACATTGCAACAGGCTTGCCCCGACCGGATAATGGGTGAGACGCATGCAGGCGATGCCGATATGCCGTCCGATATAGCCATTTGTACTGGAATCGCGCAGGAAAACGCCGACCTTCGGGCGAATTTCCACGATCCCGTCTTCGTGCAGGGCATTGATGGCGCGGGCGATGGTCGCCTTGCCGACGCCAAGCTGTTCCATCAGCACGGCATGGGAGGGCAATTTATCGCCTTCGTTCAATTTCAGATCGGAAATGCTGCAAATCAAGGCCCGCTTGGCTAATTCCGTCTGGCTTCCCTGGTTGTTTTTCATGATTTAACTCTCTGGTCTAAAAGTTGTCCACAATGTAATTATACAACCATTTTTTAAAATATCAATACCCCAAATTACAATATTGGAAAAATCTTTCAAATCCCAAAGTGTACCAACCGTCGACAGTTATGGCTGCCAAAAATACCGTTCGTTCCGCAGACATTACCACCATGGCATTCGAGGCGAACGGCTGTCCGGGACAGACAGCCCTACCTTGGGAAATTCGTGGTACGCTCATCTTTTTCAGGTCAGGAACAGCACCTGGATCAACTGGTAGAGCGCGCTGAACATTTTCACTTTGGAATCCCCCACGTCCCGCCATGACGAAACCGGATACTCCAATGTCCGGGCGGAAACACTGTCCCGGCCGTTCAACTGGATCAGACGTTTCAGAATTTCCACGTCGAAGAACCATTTCGTCACGAATTTGCGGTCAAAAACCTTTTCCGCCAGTTCCCGGCGCATCAGCTTTGCTCCGCACTGCGTATCGTAAGTCGGCAGCCGCAGGTCAATGCTGATCAAAGTCGCGAAAATCCGCCCCAGGTAATGGCGCAGCACTTTTCGCCGGACATCGCATCCCAGACGTTTCAAGCGGGCCCCGGTGATATAATTCAATTGCGGGCAATGCTCGAACTTTTCCAGGAAGTTGACGATATCTTCCAGCGGAGTTGCGAAATCCGCGTCCCAGAACCCGACAAACTCCGTGTCGTACTTGCAGGCCGTCAGGATTCCCTTGCGTACCGCTTCGGCTTTTCCCGAATTCGGCGACCCGTCCAGTGCGACGAACGAGGCCGGATTGCCGGATTCCAGTTTTTGCAGGAGCTCCTGCGTCCGGTCCCGGCTTCCGTCGTTGTACAGTACGAATAATATCTCCGGGTGAAGAGCGGCAAAATCGGACAACACCGCGACATCCAGCCGCTTTTCCTCATTGTAGCAGGGAATGACAACCGCGGCGGCGTAATGTTTCGAAATCATTTCAACAACCTCCTTCTTTGCCGCAAATCCCATCCCATACAGAGAACAACGGCTAAAAATGCAATAAATGAAATCCATCCGGTCCACCGTTGAAGAACGGTTCCCCTGTAGAAAATAGTCATCTTCCCTTCTGAAATCTGTGCCGGCAGCTCAACAGCCAGAAAATTCCGCGCGCTCGTTTTCAGCCGCGCCTCGTAACGGTCATTTATCCGCGCGGAGTATCCTTTGTAGGAAATCAACGGCAGTTCAATAAGGGTATGCGGTTTGGCGCCGGAAAACGCCAATACCGCGGTGCCAGCACGCCGGATCAGCGGCTCCAGACGGGCTTCGCCCCGCAATATAACGGCTTGATGGCGGTCGACCCGGCTCAACGCCGCCATGTCGGTGCCGTCCGGCAGATAATGGCCGCAAGTAATGCTTGCGCGTTCCGAAATCGGCGCACCGATATAAATGTTTTTCTCCGCGATTTTTGCCGTGTAAATATATCCGACATTCAGCGCAAAAGCAAAACCGGCCCCGATGATGACAGCAATCAGCCAACGAAAGCGCAGTCGAGCGGAATGCCGGCTCATCCGGGCGACGCCCAAGGCACTGCCGCAGGCCAGGAATGCCAGCGCCGGCAGATAGAGCCGCCACGGAAACTGCATGAACGAAAATGCGGAAAACGCGCCTTCCCAGGGCAGAAAAACGGTACAGCATATCAACATGCCGAAACCGGCAATCAGGCAGGCATCCAGCCATTTCCGCTGTCTGCCCCTCCCCAGCCCGGTTCGAACCCGATAGAACAAAATAATGCAGAAAATCAATCCGATCCCGGCAGGGTGCCAATAGGCCGTTTTCATATACGGAATTTCCAGGAAAAGCCGCATAAACGGAATTGTGCGGGTCGCGATCGGAGAAGCGGAAACCGAAGTATTAACGTAAAAAACATCCGACCGCATCATCTCCGCCAACGGCAGGTAAAACCAGAGCAACAACAGCAGCGTAACTACTACCGCCGCCGCCAGCGCAAGAACCCGCCGCGGAGCCGTCACAAAACGAAAAATGAAAAAGGCACAGAAAACGGCGGTAATGATCACGGCCAGCGCAAATGTGATAACATGCGCCAACCCCAATCCGATCATGCCCGCGGCCAACGCCCAGAAATTCCGCGGATTACCCAGGATAATCTCGTACAATCCCCATATTACCAAAGGCATGAACACAAAACACTGCATTTCCCCGAGTGCCGCCCGAATCCAGAAATCGCTGACGGCGAAGGAACTGATCATATAGAGCATCCCGCCCAGAAACGCGGTATATCCGGAGCCGGAAATGCGTTTAAGCACCCAATACATCGAAAAAGCCGCCCCGATGAAAATCACCCCGAAAAACAATTTGTAGGCGATCACGATGGGAACATGCGCCCATACCAGCAGCGCCGGAATGTAAAGAAAAAAATCCGGGTAAAATAGCCCGTTGGCATACCCCGTGTCCGCCACGCCCGGATAAATTTTCACCGGAAACGTGCCATGGGCAAGCCCGTCCGACAGTGCCGAAATACGGGCCAGATGAAAGAAAATATCGTGCCCCTTCGGGATCCCCGGCAGTAGCAGCGGCAAAAGGGCAAGCAGGCAGAAAAACAGCAAAAGCGCAGGATAAAAGAATTTTTTCTGCTCATTCCTTCGCCACCATTCCCAAATGAAGGAAATTTCAGCAGAGATACCGTGGGTAAAATTCATGATTCATCCTTTTTGTGATAGATTGCGTCGGGATTGGAATTGAAGACGGTATTGACAAAACGGCATAGCGTCGTCGCTCTCAAACGGTCGCGTATCCGCAATTCGAGGAATATTTCCTGACGGATCCAATCAAAACCGGAACCCGCCAGATAAATCCCGATAATCGCCCCGATTCCAATCACCGGATACCAGTCGGAGTTGAAAAAATTCTGAATCCGGACGATGCGGTGCCACAGGAAACCCATGAAATATGGATTCTCATGGAAGAGATAAACCCCAAAAGTCAACGGTGCGAAAAACAGGATGATCCGTCCGAAACGCGGCGACGCAATCTTCAAACAGCCAAACCAGAGAAAAAGCGCGGTGGCGGCGGCGCATGTCAACACAAAAAGAAAATCTTCGCAGTGAAAGAGACAAATATTATGAGTACGCATCGACACCAGATTCGCCAGCAGCAGCATGAAGTTCAAAGCCGTCAGGAGCAGATAGGCGGCAAGAAAGAATCTGCCGCGTGCCCGTGTCAAATCGACCCAGCACCGGCAATAAGCTCCGACAAAGTAGAGAAGGATGAAAAGCATCGGTTTTGCCAGCCGGTTGAACGAAAAGATATCCAGTCCCAGCGAAGGCATGACGCTGGTGACAAAGGAAAGCCCAACCAGCAGAAATAGGAATTGCCGCTTGTCCATAATGCCGATCAAAGCATTTAAGAACGGGGAAAAAAAAAGCAGAGCCAAATACGAGGACACAAACCAATATTGCATCGTAGTAAAGGGGAAGATAGAGTGCAGGAACAAAGAAATTCGGGAAACATTCGGCGTAATCGGCCAAATCAAGTTCAGCAACAGAAAAAAAATGCTATAGTAAAACAGTTGCAGATAGACGGTCAGGACTTTTTCAAAATGGCATTTGCTTTTGCACAGAAAATATCCGGTGATAAGTATGTAGCAATCAACGGACACCGTACTGATATTTTTCAGGAATACCGAAAATACATAATTAAGGTTGCTGCGGTACACGGTTTCAAAAATACCGCCATGCAATGTGAAATGGATTGCCACAACCATCAGCATGGACAAAATCCGGAGCAGTTCGAAATTCAGTTGCCGGTGCGATGATTCCGGACTGTTCTGCGAATACCGATTTATATTTGTATCCACTCCAACAACCCTTATGCGTAACAATTTAAACTCGGCAATGTCATAAATTCCGTGTAAAAACCATTTTTACCGGAGCATCCAAAGGGACACCATAATGAAATTTACACCGCCGTTCCCGCCATGTCAAATGGCGGGTTTCAAATTTCCGCACTCCCACAGGGTTTAAATGCGAACGCCGGGAACAAAGTGTCCCGCACCCCGTACCCGGCTGAACGCAAAAGTATGGATCAATAATTCAGCGACAGGACTTGATTCAGTCCTCCAAATCAACTGTATAAAGCGCGGTTTCCAGTCCATTCAGGCGATTCAGTGAATCCGAACCATTTTCCCCGCCAATGGTTTGTTTGGACAATTTTCCTGATACGCCGGGAACCTCGATTGTCACCGCCGCGTCCTTATCGCCGGTATTAACCGCGAACACATACAATTTTTGTCCAAGCCGTTTCGGCAGGAACACAACCCCCTCCCCGGCGGTTTTAACCAACGGCGGCGTCTCGTCGGAAAGCAGTATGTCCTGATGCGCCTTCAGTTCCAACGATACTTGATGGACCCCTTCCCAGATGTCGGAAAAAGATCGCGTTTTGTCATGTCCAAGCCGATGCATCGCATAGAAAAACAGACCTTTAGCCCCGGCGCAAAGCGACTGATACGACATATTGCGCAGTTCCCCGGTGGTCGGAGTCCGCCCTCCTTCATTGGAAATCAAGACAACAGCCCACAACGAACGTGAATTGCGAATGAAATCGACAGTTTTTTTCATATCATCATAAACCGTCCGTATCGGAAGTTTTGGGACAGGGTAACTGTCGCAGCCGATAATATCGGCACAATTGATATATTCCGTTGTTTCGCTCGGTACACAATGCAAGTTCCACGACGGATGGTTGAAATCCAGCCGGTTGATGGCATCATAATGCATCCTGTGCGAATCCAATACAGCAGGCGTCAATTCATCGTTCACATACCACGCCAGCAAGGCCGGATGGTTTTTCCAGCGATTGACAACTTTTCCAATATATGGGACTTCGTCGTGAATGCTTTTTATTTCGCCGGGACAATACCAGACCGAACTGAAGGCGTCCTTTACGGAAAAAACGGCTTTCAGCCCCGCCGCGTGAAGCGCGTCCATTTTCCGGCGGTCCAGTGCGGAATAGCTCAACACCGTGTTGATGCCGCTGATTTTCAAGAGTTCCACATCTTTCATGAAGGTGTCGAAGTCCTGATAACCGGATTGCGTATAAACACCCAACGGCAAGAATGCTTTGCCATCGACGATTGTACGCCCATTCCGGTCGATAAATACTTTGGCCCGGACGGAATTCTTCTGCAAACAGAAGGAATCTTCCCAAAGAACGTCCCGATTCGACATCAACCGGGCGACAAGGGTATATTGCCCGTCGGGAATGTCGATCTGGAAACTCTTGCGCTCCAATCGTTGAGTCGGAGAAAAGCGCTGTTCCCAAATGGTTTTTCCGTCATTCCTATTATTAAGAAGCAAGACGGTCTCACAATCCGCGAACGTCTTCTGATAATCTTCCGGATAAGTTTCAAATTCCAATTCCAACGTATCGTCGATATTCAATTTATAATGCGGCTTCAGAACCCGGCACAGGAACGGAACCGGTTCGACCCGCAGATCTTTCCACCATGCCTGACCGGAAAAGTACTCTTTCTTGTCGTTGTTTCCGCGAACATAACAGGTGAAAGAACCAGCAACAACACCCTGGGGCACGGGACCGGTATAAGCCGTTATTTTACTCCATGGGCTCGTCCCCTTGAAGCCGCCGGGATGCGGGCCGCCTTTCACATATTTTCCATCGCCATCCTCAAACCCCATGCAGATTGAAGCTCCGGTTTCCCGGGCTCCCGCCAGTTTCTCCGTCTTCACCATGGCGGAAATCCGATAGATGCGTCCCGGCGTCAGGGAAACCCGCTGGCTGACCAGCAGATACCCGGAGCGAACCTCACTTTGCCAATGCAAAACTCCGTCCTTTATCTCAAAACGCGGCCCCGGCGCCTGCGGAGCCGGAATGTTCCAATATTGGGTTCCTTCTTTAAAATCCGGATTTTTCAGCAGATTGCCGGCCCCTGCGATCATTGCGCTGCAAAACAGCATGAATACGAATAGATACCTGCTCATTTTTTCTCCTTGTCTTAGCGACTTTTATCCAGAAAATCCATTCGGGCATCGAAGCCGGTCTGGCTCTGGTCTCCATAATTTCTGAAATCGACAACTCTCACCGAACGGACCGCGCCATCACCATATAATATATTAAATACGCCCTGATGGAAATCCACGGTCGGTACTTCAAGTTTCGTATAAGGGGTGTCGAAGCAAAACGCCCGGTTGGCGAGTTTCGACAGCCTGGGATATATATCGACGCTACCCCACTCTGCATCTCCGCCCGCCGAAGATCGTCCTCCGCGCCCATGAAAATAGTATCCCAGCACTTCATTGGGGGGAGGATTGGTATTGACTTTGACTCCGTCCCATTGCCAGCAATCCGGATTGTAAGCATAATTGTCAGTTGCTGCCGAACAGTGCATAATTGCCGCATTATCAATGTATTTTGTTTCATAATAACGGCCTAGATTCAGCATGACCCCATTGCTTTTGCGGCGCATGAAATACGGAAGATATGTGGAGGTCCCGGTATAATAGCGGTTCATCCAGTCATTGCTGTCTCCCGCGTAAAAATTCACCACCGTACCTATTTGCTTGAGGTTATTCACGCAGGCTATTGATTTCGCCTTTTCTCTGGCCGAATTCAGGGCGGGCAAAAGCATAGAGGCGAGGATTGCTATGATTGCAATCACTACCAACAACTCAATAAGTGTGAAATTAACAGTCCGTTTCATTTATGATGATCTCCTTTATTTGTGACAGGTTGATTCACGTATGATTAATTCGGTTTTTATTTTGCGGACGACCGGGCCGGACGATTTCTTTTTCATGCATTCCAGAAGCATTTCGAAGGCCATTCTGCCCACTTCCGCCGGTTTCTGGTCGATCGTCGTCAGCGATGGAAAACAACACTGCGAAAACGGTTCGTTGTCGTGTCCCACCACCGCCAGGTCTTCCGGTACCCTCATTCCGCAACACCTGACTTCACGAATCAGTTGAGCGGCGAAAATATCGTTCTCGGCGATTACGGCTTCCAAACGGTAACGACGGACGTCATTCTCCAGATAATCCCGCATCTGGCTCTGAAGCTGTGCATGATCAACCGGGTTATTAAATCCCCTTATGTAATGCGGTGGACATTCAAGCCCGTGTTCCACCATGGCAGTGCGGAAACCGTCCTCGCGTTTCATGACGCTTGAATTCCGGCTGGACGGCGTCATAATCCCAATACGCCGGTATCCCAGACCGATCAGATGCGCCACCGCCTGCCGGACCCCTTCCTGGATTTCGATATTCAGGTAGGATGCGGGTTCGAAACAGGGCGCACCCAGAAATACGATATTCTTCTTGTCCGCGAAAAACTTCCGGACCTTGTCCTGTTGCCCGGGGTACTCATGCCCGAAACAGATGACGCCGTCGATCCCATGATTGATAAAATTCTTGTAGCAATCGAAAAAGTGCTCGATATTGTCATGCGCGTGTCCGATCATGACCCGGTATCCCGCCTGGGCCGCCGCCCCCTCCAGCTCCCGCAGCATCTGGTAAATAATCGGCGGAGCGAAGGAATCTATCAACGCGCCGATGACCATGCTTTCCTTGCCGGCCAACAGCCGCGCCGTTATATTGGGCTCATAATGCAGCTCTTTGGCGACGGCCAGAATCTTCGCGCTGGTCTCGCGGCCGATCCGCAGGGAGTTCTTGCCGTTTAACACGGCGGCCACCGCGCCCTTGGATACGCCGACCTTTTCCGCGATATCGATCAACCGTGTTTTCTGATTCCTGTCCGCCATCAAATCAATTCCTTGAACATTTGCATTTCACTATCCGCTATACCGGTATAGTAGATTATACATGTCCAATGCATTTTTGTCAATATGGCGATTGATAAAAAAATGCATTTTTAAAAATATTCTGCAATAATCAGTCTCCAAAAACCGGAAATGATCATCACCGGTGAAAACCGGAAACGGATTGTTGACTTTGCCCGTCCCACATGATATATTTCCAACAAATAAAAGGGAGATCATGTCATGCCGATATTTGAATACGAATGCCGGGCCTGCGGCAATGCTTTCGAAAAACTCGTGCCAAACGCGGCCAGCAAAGTGAAATGCGACAAATGCAATTCGGAAGAAGTGACTAAAAAATTGTCCGCCTTTTCCGCCAGGGTCGCCGCGTCGTGCGGCCGCAAATCGAGCTGCCCCTCCGCCGACACTCCCCACTGCTGCGCCGGCGGCTGCAAACATCACTGAGCCGCCGATGCGTAAAGTCGATTTACTGAAAATTCTCGAAGAACTCAATTTCCATCCGGGCAAAGCCCTCGGTCAGAATTTTCTGATCGACGGCAATCTGCTGGACTTTATCGTCCGTACCGGCGCGCCCCGTCCCGGTGAAGTCATCCTCGAAGCCGGTCCCGGTTTCGGAGTCCTGACCCGGGGCTTGCTGGCCGCCGGGGCCGAGGTCTATGCCATTGAATACGACCACCGGTTGGCCGCCTACCTGCGCCGGAATGTCGAAAACGAACATTTTCATCTGACCGAGGGCGACGCCTGCAAGGTCGATCTTCAAGCGATCCTGCCGCCGGATAAACCGTTCCGCTCCATCGCCAATCTGCCGTATGCGATCAGCAGTATCTTCATCGGCCGCCTGCTGGAACTGCCCCGGCCGCCGGTCCAGATGCTTTTCATGCTCCAGAAAGAAATGGGCGAACGGCTCGCCGCCCCGCCGTGCAGTAAAGATTACGGCGCACTGTCGGTCCGGGCGCAGGCACTTTATGATGCCCGGATTCTGCGCAAAGTGCCGAAACAGGTCTTCCATCCCCAGCCGGAAGTCGATTCCGCGCTGGTGCTGTTCGAACTTCGCGAAACGATCCCCCCCGCGGAAGTTCGCACCGAACTCTGCCGCCTGAGCCGTTGCGCCTTCGAACAGCGCCGCAAAATGATCACCAAACCGCTGGCCGCCCTTTATCCGAAAGAACAATTGGCGGCGGCCCTGGAAGAAGCGGGTATCCCGGCGGAAGCCCGCCCGGACAATATTGCCGTACCCTCCTATATCAAACTCGCGGAGCTTCTGCTGTGTCGATAACGCGCTATCTGGAAAAACACGGCAAAACGATGCCGTTGCCGATACCGTCCGACCGGACTTTCCGTTACGCCGTGGTGATTCCCTCAATGGCCGAATCGGAAGGCCTGCCGGAGACCCTGCGAAGCCTCGCCGCCAACTCCGGGCTGATGCTCGAAGACACGTTGACCCTGGTCGTCGTCAACCGCCGCCCGGACTCCCCCCCGGAAATCCGCGACGACAACGAGAAAGTCCTGCAAATCCTCCGCGATAATCCGTTCGCCCTGCCGAACCTCCACTATCTCGATCTCGTCACCGAACACGGCGTCGGCGGCGCCCGCAAAACCGGCATGGACACCGCGCTTCTTTACCTCGATCACAGCGTCAATCCGCTCCTCCTCTGTCTCGACGCCGATACATTGGTTGAGCCGGACTATCTCCGGGCGGCGGCACAGCTCCGCACCCAACCGGGGGCCATCGTCAACTTCCGGCACCGGATGCCCGAAGAACCAGCGTTACGCCGGGCAATCGTGGAATACGAACTTTTCATGCGTTATTACGTGCTGGGACTGCGTTGGGCGAAGTCGCCGTATGCGTTTCATGCGCTGGGTTCGGCGATGATCTGCCGGGCCGCCGACTATGTCCGCTGCGGCGGCATGCGCGAACGCAACGGCGGCGAAGACTTCTATTTCCTCCAGTCCCTGCGCAAACTCGGTCCGATCGGTTTTATCGGCAATACGACGATTTACCCGGCGGGACGGCTTTCCGACCGCGTCGATTTCGGCACCGGTCCGCGCCTCCGCAAGCTGATTAACGGCGAGAAACAGGAGTTCTACCATTTCGGTATCTTCATAGAACTGAAGAAGATTATCGCCGCCGCCGATTCGGACCCGGACGAAAACCTGCCGGAACGCCTGGCCGGGCAGTTCCGCCCCGAAACCCGTGATTTCTTTCAATTGCAAGGTTTCCCCGCCGCCTGGCCGAAGATCTACCGCAACACGCCGAAAACACCGGAAGCGCGCCGCCGCGCCTTTCACACCTGGCTCGACGGCTTCCGCACCTTGAAACTGATCCACTACCTCGAACAAAACGCGCCGATGCTGGGCCGCCTCGACTATCGTCACGCCTGCGCCATGCTGCTCGAATACTACGGCAGGGGCGGTTCGGAAGCGGCTGACCCGGTACGCTTTCTCGCGGAGCTTCGTTCTCTGGACAATCACTGACAGTGTCTGAAATATTTGCAGAATTATCGGTCCCGTCCCCATTCAGCGCTTGCTTATTCCGCCGACAAGAATTATATTAATGAGATTACTTTAACAGAAAACTTCCATTAAGGGTAATCACAACTGATCATGAAGCTCAAACTTCATTCGTTCCATTATCGGTGGATACTGATCATCGTCGGGACCACGCTGTATTTCATGGCCAATGTTCAGCGGACGGCGATACCAGGAGCGATCTTCAACGTACTGCAGCAGGAGCTTCAAGCCTCGGCTACCTGCATCACCTCGCTGGGGGCAGTGTTCATGTACGTTTACGCACTGAACCAGCTCGTCATCGGCATGTTGATCGAAAAATACGGCGGCGCCCGGGTCATCGCCGTCGGAGCGCTGTTGTTCTGCGCCGGTTCGCTGATGTTTCCGTTGTCGCATTCATTGTTCTGGCTCTATTTCAGCCGGGGGCTGACGGGGCTGGGGGCCAGTTCGATTTACCTGAGTCTGGTCAAAGAAATCCGGCGCGCGTCCAGCGACAAGAACTTTTCGCTGGCGCTGGCGATCATGACTTTTGCCGGTTATACGGGGGGGATCATGGCCAATGCGCCATTCGTGGCGGGAGTGGCGCTGATCGGCTGGCGTCCGCTGATGCTGATTATCGCCTTGAGTTCGATCGCGCTTTTCCTGCTGTTCCTCTTTTCCGGTTATATGACGAAACTCCCGAGAATTCACAGCGAGACGCGGATTTCCTTCCGACCGTTTTTCGAACTTCTTAAGATCCCCCACAATCTTTATATGCTGGGCTGTACCGGGGTGAATTTCGGCATGTTCTACGTGATTCAGACCATGATCGGCAAGAAGTTCCTCGAAGACTTCTGCAGCATGTCATCGGAAAACGCCGCCTGGGTGCTTTCGCTCATGGCGACACTGGCGGCGGTGGTCGGCATGGTTCTGGCGGTACTCAGCCGACTGGCGGGAAACCGCAGGCGCATCTTCCTGAAATTCGCCACCACAACCACGGTCAGCGTATTCCTGTTGATCATATTGGCACTGGTTTTCGATATCCGGAGCGGAGGAATCGCGGTGCTGTTCTGCATTTTGACCCTGGCTTCAAACCTGAGCGCAATAACGGTGCCCATGGTTCACGAAACCAATTCGTCGAAACTGGCGGGAGCCACCGTCTGCTTCATGAACTTCAGCGCCTATATCGCGGTAGCGGTACTGGGCAATGCGGTGGGGCTCCTGATGAGCCTCTTCCGTCCGGAAATCCTGCCGAACGGCGTAATGCTCTACGGGCGCGGCTCATATCTGGCGGTGTTCAGTGCGCTGTTCCTGCTGGCGTGTTTCACGGCGTACTGCGCCTGGCACACCCGCGAAACCTGGGGCCGGAACATCGCTTCCGAAATCAACCGCCTCTCATAAATTCTTATCTCAAAATTATCCTTAAACGATTTGATTTAGCACATTTTCGAGCTATTGTTTAGAGGTATGATTTCAACATAGGGAATTTGTGTGTCTTGTTCAGTTGGCTGAAAAAAAATAAAACCGAAACACCCGAGGCGGAAAGCGGCAAAGAAAGGAAAAAGAAAACGGCGGAAACAATCCCCGCCGCTCCTCAAAAACCCGAAAAAGTCGTCTTTCGCTTCCGCTACCTCCTGTACATTATCGCGGCATTGCTGATTGTGCTGGCGATCCTGTCGCACGATGCGGGGGATTTCGCTATCATCTCAGGCGGGCGAGTGGGAATCGTCCGGAATTCGGTGGGAGACATCGGAGCGCGGATTTCCACCACGCTTTTTTACCTTTTCGGGATCGCGGTCTATCCGATCGCGGCGCTGCTGCTGGTCTGCGCGATCCGTCCCTACATACGGATTGCGGTGGCCCGCAAAGGGTACGTCCTGGCGCTGCTGGTAATCGTCCTCGGCACCACGGTCATTTTCGCCTATTCACCGGAACGCTTCGCCTCCCTGACCGACGAGCGCGGCATCGGCCGGGCCGAAATGGCGTCGCACTGTCTCTCCGGCGGCGCCCTCGGGCAATGGCTCGCCGCGCCTGAACGTTCCGGTACTCCGGGCGTAGTGCGCAAATTGATCGGCGGCACCGGTACGCTGATCGTCGCCTCGGTATTCGTCATCGGCGGCGGCATTTTCCTGTACCTGGCCGACTGGCATCCGGTTCTCCGGTTCATCTGGCGACGAATGGCCGACTCGGCGGCGCGCCAGAACGAGCGTCGAACACTGGAAGAAGCCCAAAACGCGCCGCCGCCCCTGCCGCTCAAACCCGATAAAAAATCCGTCCAGGTCTCCCTCCCCGTGGAGGCTCCGCCCGAATTCGCTCCGACCGCAATCGAAATGCCGCCGCCTGCGTCCCAGCCAGGCCCCGTGCCGACCGTCCTGCCGCCGTCATCATCGCAACCAGCCGCGCCAAGGGTTCTGATTCCGACCCCGGACCCGATCCCGGAACCCGCGGAACCGGTATCCGCGCCATCCGCCGCCCATCAGACGGTCGGACTGCCGCCGGAAGTCGATCCACGCCTCGCCCGCCGGGAACTTGAGGGCGGCAAACATCATAACATCCTGCCCGAAATCGTTTCCGGCAACAGAATAGCGGCGGAATACGTGGTTCCGCCGATTTCCATGCTCAGCCCCGGCAAAAACATCGGCGGCGAAAGCGAGGAAACCGTCGCCCACATCAGCCATCTGCTGCAGGAAACCCTGGACAGTTTCAACGTTGACGGCCAGGTGGTCGGGGCCATTTCCGGTCCCCGTGTAACCCGTTACGAAATTACGCTGGCTCCCGGCGTCCAGGTGGAAAAAGTCAGCCGCATCCAGAACAATATTAAAATGCAGTTGGCCGCGCAAAGTCTGCGTATCCTGGCCCCGATTCCGGGCAAAAACGCGGTCGGCGTGGAAGTGCCGAACCAACAGCCCGAAGCCGTGTTCATGCGTTCGCTGCTGGATTCCGCCGACTGGAAGAACTCCAAAGCCGAAATCCCGGTGGTGCTCGGCAAAGACGTTGGCGGCAAAACCATTATTTTCGACCTGGCGCGCGCCCCGCACCTGCTGATCGCGGGCGCTACCGGCAGCGGTAAATCCGTCTGTATGAACACGTTGCTCATGAGTTTACTAATGCGTTTCTCGCCGGATGATCTCCGGCTTATTATGGTGGACCCGAAAGTCGTGGAAATGGAAATGTACCAGTCCCTGCCTCACCTGATCACTCCGGTGGTCAACGATCCGCAAAAAGTGCCGATCGCCCTGCGCTGGGGCGTCAACGAAATGGAACGCCGCTACCGGGTACTGGCCAAAGTGCGCACCAAAAACCTGACCGGTTTCAATTCCCGACCGAAAAGCGATGTTATCCTGACCGACGACGCGGGCAAGCCGATCCCGGACAAACTGCCCATCATCGTGATCATCGTCGATGAATTGGCCGACGTGATGATGACCGACGCCAAGGCCGACGTCGAAACATCCATCGCCCGGATTGCCCAAAAAGGACGTGCCGCCGGCATTCATATCGTCATCGCCACGCAACGTCCGTCCATCCAGGTCATTACCGGCATCATCAAGGCGAACTTGCCCACCCGGATCGCCTTCAAGGTGACTTCCGGAATCGACAGCCGCGTGATCATGGACCGGATCGGCGCGGAAGAACTGCTGGGACGCGGCGATATGCTGTTTATGCCGGTGGGGGCCAACAAGCCGTTGCGCATCCAGGGCGCGATGGTGGAAGATGCCGACATTGAAAAAGTGGTCGAATTCGTGTCCGCCCAGGCGCCGCAGAAATTCGACAGCGCGGTGGTCGAAGAGACGCCCGAGGACGGTGACAACGAAAGTCTATATGGCGATGACGACGACGATGAAGCTTCGATTGAGGAGTTCGCCCATATTTCGCCGCTGCTCCAGAAATATCTGGAACCCGGCGACGACGATCTGATCAAAAAATCCCTCGAAATCGTTCTGATGGAACGCAAAGCCAGTACCAGTTATCTGCAGCGTCGGTTGAAAATCGGTTACAACCGCGCCGCCGAGATTATCGATAAATTTGAAGAACGCGGCATTGTCAGCCCGCCGGTCGCCGGCGGTTCCAAGCGTGACATTCTCGTTTTTGATGATATATTAAACGAATAAGATGAAATACGAGGTAAGTGATGGACGACCGCAACACAAACAAGCCCGGCCTGGAAGGTGACAATCAGCTGCCGCTGGATTTCGAGGAAGCAGCCAGGGTCATGTCCGGTGAAGGCGTTCATGAAAACGGGACGACCCAGACGCCGTCCCCGTCTGTAAATACATTTGAAGAAACCGGCGGTACCGGGACCGCGGAGAAATCCATTCCCGTTTTCGGTCCTGCGTTTTCGGCGACGCCGGCGCCGTATCCGCCGCCACCACCGGTACAGCCCCCCACCTCCTCATACAGCACGATGGAGCGCAAGCCGTCCAAAACCTTTGCCGATGAATTGTCCAAAAGCAAGGCCCCGTTTGAAATTTCGTTCGGCCCCTCACTCCGCGAAATGCGCGAAAGCCGGGGCATCAGCCTGAATGAAGTCGCGGAAAAAACCAAAATCCGCAAGGACTACCTCGACGCCCTTGAGGAAGAAGATTTCAAACGCCTGCCCCCCGCGGTGTTCGTGTGCGGCTACGTGCGCAAAATCTGCGAACTGTACAAGATTCCGCGCGAGGTAAACGACGACATTATCCGCCAGTTGAAAGGACACGCCGATTACGGACTGGGCGAGGACAGCATCGAACAAATCATCGAATCGGACAGCGAGGCCAACCCCGATGCCGAACAGCGCATCCGCCGCATTCTCCTGGTGGCGGGAGCGGCCCTGCTGGTACTGGTGAGCATCGTCGTGGTGATCGTGGTCCTGAGCCTGTCCGGACGCGAAAAAGCCCCCCCGAAACCCATGCCGGGCGCCCCGGCGGTCATCCAGGCCTACAATCCCGAGTCGCTGAAAGAACTCAATCCTCCCCAGGTCATCAAAATGTCCGAACTGCCTCTGCCGGAGAACTGACCGGAGGCCATGCCGGAGTCCGCGTCCGCGCCGGAAATCGGCGCCGCCTTCGTATTTTTTCGGGGCTCTGATTGAAAAATTAAAAAATGCAGTTATATTATGCCTACAATGAATATTACAGTAATAAATGGACCGAACCTGCAGTTACTTGGGTTGCGGGAGCCGACAATATACGGCAGTACGACTTTGGAGGAGATACAGAAGCACCTCCAAGACGTGGCTGATTCGTTGAATGTAAACATAAGCTTTTTCCAAAGCAATCATGAAGGGGAAATCGTTGACAAGATCGGGAGCTGTCTGAGCGACGGGACCAATGGCATCGTCATCAATCCGGCAGCTTATACACACACCAGTATCGCGATCCATGACGCTTTAAAGGCGGTTTTACTACCCGCTGTAGAAGTGCATATCAGCAATATTTCATCGCGCGAAAGCTTTCGTAATTTATCCATGACCGCGCCGGCCTGCCTCGGAATTATCGCCGGCTTGGGCGTGGATGGCTATGAGTGGGCTCTTCGGGCGATCGTCAAACACCTCAAACAAAACAGGAAATGAATATGAAGATCGACGAAATTAAAACGATAGCCAAGATGATGGCGGAACACAATCTTACTGAATTCAAGATTGAAGCAGATGATTACAATCTGTGCATCCGTCGCGGTTCGGACGCTCCGGTTTACGCGGCCGCCCCGGCTCCCGCCCCGGCCCCCGTTCAGGTTGCCGCCCCTGCGGCCGCCCCGGCCCCCGCTCCTGCGGCCCCCGCCGCCGCTCCGGTCAAACTGAACACCATTGATTCGCCGATTGTGGGAACTTTTTACCGCGCCACCTCCCCGGATGCCGAACCATTCGTCAAGGTCGGCCAGAAAGTCGAACAGGACACCGTGGTCTGCATCGTCGAAGCCATGAAGGTAATGAACGAAATCAAGGCTGAAAAAAGCGGCGTCATTAAAGACATCCTCGTTGAAAATGCCAATCCGGTGGAATACGGCCAGCCGCTTTTCGTGATTGAATAACCCCCTCCCACGGAGTTCCCATGTTTAATAAAATTCTGATCGCCAACCGTGGAGAGATTGCACTGCGAATTATCCGCGCCTGCCGTGAACTCGGAGTCACCAGTGTCCTGGTCTATTCGAAGGCGGATGCCGACAGCCTGCCCGTGCGCATGGCGGACGAAGCCGTCTGCATCGGTCCCCCCCCCTCCAATCAGAGTTACCTCCTGATCGAACGCATCATCAGTGTAGCTGAAATCTGCGATGTGGACGCCATCCACCCCGGATACGGGTTCCTGGCCGAAAATGCCCATTTCGCCGAAGTCTGCAAGGCCTGCAATATCACCTTTATCGGACCCACCCCCGAACAGATTCGCGCCATGGGCGACAAGGCCGTAGCCCGCGAAACCATGAAAAAAGCCAGCGTTCCGATCACCCCCGGCAGCGAGGGCCTGATCAAAAGCGAGGAAGAAGCCCTCGTCGTCGCCCGGAAACTCAAGTACCCGGTAATCATCAAGGCTTCGGCCGGCGGCGGCGGACGCGGCATGCGCATCGCCCATAACGACGCCAGCCTGGTCCAGAGTTACCACGCCGCACGCGCCGAAGCGGAAAATGCCTTCGGCAACGGCGATCTCTACCTTGAGAAGTACCTCGTCAATCCGCGTCATATCGAATTCCAGATCATTGCCGACAATTACGGCAATATCGCGCACCTGGGCGAACGCGATTGCAGCATCCAACGCCGCAACCAGAAATTGATCGAAGAATCGCCCTCTCCAGCCCTGAACGCCAAACTTCGAGAACGCATGGGCAAAGCCGCGGTCCGCGCGGCCAAAGCGGTTAATTACACCAGCGCCGGAACCATTGAATTTCTGCTCAATGATGACGGCGATTTTTATTTTATGGAGATGAATACCCGAATCCAGGTGGAACATCCGGTGACCGAACTGGTCAGCGGCATTGACCTGGTCCGGGAGCAGATCCGGGTGGCCGCCGGCGAGAAATTGTCATTCCAGCAAAAGGATGTCAAGCTCGAAGGGCACGCCATCGAATGCCGGATCAATGCCGAAGACCCGGAACGGAACTTCGCCCCGAACCCCGGCACTATCACCAGTTATATTCCCTCGGGCGGCATCGGTGTGCGCGTCGATTCCCATTGCTACACCGGATACAAGATTCCGCCGTATTACGACAGCATGATCGCCAAACTGATTGTCCATGACGTCGATCGCGCCAGCGCACTCAAGCGCTGCAGCCGTGCTCTGCAGGAATTTGTGGTGGAAGGTATCAAAACCACGATTCCATTTGCCAACGCCATCGTCAATAATAAAGATTTCGGGGCTGGTAAATACAATACCGGCTTTATCGAAGAGTTCATGAAAGACACTAACTAATTTCAACCCAAATGTCAAGGAGGGATTTATGAAAGACGTTAAAAAAACAACTCCGGCCAAGGAAACCGTAAAGGCCCCGCCCGGCAAATCCAATGAATTGGGCGCCATCCGGATCAGTGACAGCGTCATTTCCAGTCTGGTCCGCAGAGCGGCTCTGGGCGTGAATGGCGTATCGCGCCTGGCCAGCACGTTTGTCGATAATATCGCCGAAATCGTCGGCAGCCGCAAAACATCCTACCGTTCGATCAACATCAATATGGATGAAGACCGCGTCGAAATCGAAGTCAAGCTCAATATCAAGTTCGGCTACAAGGTCCCCGACGTCGCGGGCATGGTCCAGACCGCCATCATCGAAGCCGTCGAAAACACGACCGGCATGAACGTAACCAGCGTCAATGTCATTGTCCAGGAAATCGAAGATCCCGCGGAAGAAGCCTCCGAGGACAAGATTGCCGAAGACATCATCGACGAAAAATAAGTCTTTAATTCAATATGATTGAATACTTCAAAGATTTGCTGTTTTCCGGCAGCGACGCCAGCCGTACATTCAATTCCGGATTCCTGTCCGGAGTTGGTACCGCCATTGGCGTTATCGTAATTCTCCTTATCATCAAGATCATCATTGCGATTATCTGCAGACGGAAAAAATGCAGCGGAATCACCATGCAGGCCGAGCTGGGCAATATCTTCGTCTCAACTTCGGCAATCACTGCAGCCATCAGAACGCTGGAATGCGAATTCAATGCCCTGGTGATCCAGAAAATCCGCTTGATCGAAAGCAAAAGCGGTAAAGTTACGATCTGCATTCAAATGATTTTCGATGAAAAAGGCGGAAATTTTAAGCTTTACAGCGAAAACTTTCAGCGTCGGGTCGTCTCCAAATTGCGGGATGCGTTCGGAATCGACAATATCGACAGGGTCGATATCGACAACAATACCTTCAATTCCGAACAGAAACCCTCAAAGAATCACAAAGAATCGGCGATCATCGTCCCGAACAGCGATGGCGTGGAATTCCAGCCGTCCTCCGAAAAATGAAGATCATCCTGGCCTCGCAGTCTCCACGGCGCAAAACGCTGTTGACCGAGGCCGGTTTTTCATTCGACGTCTGCTCGACGGATGTTGAAGAAATCGAATGTGGCGCGTATTCGCGCCACATCCCCCTGATTAACGCCATCCGCAAAGCCTCGGCGGCAGCCCGGCTTTTCCCCGATGCTCTCGTGATCGGCGCCGATACCGCCATCGAATTCGACGGAACGATTATCGGCAAGCCCCGGGACTTGGAAGATGCCCGGCGAATTCTGAAAACACTCTCCGGACAATGCCATCGAGTCATCACCGGTGTGGCGCTTTTCTGCCGCGCCCGATGCCTTGAGACCACGTTTTCCGAGGAAAGCACCGTCTGTTTCAAGCCCTTGACCGAGGCTGTGATCAACACCTACCTATCGCGTGTCCATGTCCTCGACAAGGCCGGAGCCTACAATATCGCCGAGCACGGCGAACTCCTGATCGACCGCGTCGAAGGCCCCCGCGACAACATCATCGGACTCCCCTGCGAAAAACTCGCCCTGGCCCTCCGCACCGCCATGCTGCTTGACGCATAAATCCAGCGGGATTTCGCCTCCGGCGACCAGAGCGCTCCGCCTCTGGACTCCGGCCGGCAAGGTGCCGGTGCCGTCGAAATGGTTTTCCGCAATGCGGAAAACCATTCCGAAGCTGTATAAAAATAAACGGAAACAAGAATTCCCGCGGATCAGATACCCTGATCGACCATGGCGTCGGCCACTTTCAGGAATCCGGCGATATTTGCTCCAGCCACATAATTGCCCTTGAAACCGTAAGTATCGGCGGCTTCAATGCAGGACTTGTGGATATTGGTCATGATCCGCTGCAATTTCTGATCGACTTCTTCAGCCGTCCAGGACATGCGCAGGGAATTCTGCGACATTTCCAGCCCGGAGGTGGCTACGCCGCCGGCATTGGCCGCTTTGCCCGGCCCGAACAGAATACCGTTGGACAGCATGTAGTTGACCGCGGCCGGAGTGGACGGCATATTCGCCCCTTCCGAAACACAGATGCATCCCTTGGACACCATGTATTTGATATCGTCCAGTTCCAATTCATTCTGGGTGGCGCTGGGAAGAGCCAGGTCGATTTTATCAACCAGTTGCCAGGGTTTCTGACCGGCGACATATTTGGCGGATTTGAATTTGCCGGCATACTCGCTGATACGCCCGCGGCGGACATTTTTGAGTTCCATGATGAATTCGAGTTTTTCGTCGTCGATGCCGTCCTGATCGATGATGGAGCCGGAGGAGTCGGACACGGAAATGACCTTGCCGCCGAGCTCAATGACCTTCTTGATGGTGTATTGGGCCACGTTGCCGGAACCGGAAACGACGGCGATTTTGCCGGCGACATCTTCGCCCCGGGTATGGAGCATTTCACGCATAAAGTAGACATTGCCGAAACCGGTGGCCTGCGGACGGATCAAACTGCCGCCCCAGTTCATGTTTTTGCCGGTCAAAACGCCTTCGTGAGCATTGACGATGCGCTTGTACTGCCCGAACAGATAACCGATTTCGCGGGAACCGACGCCAATATCTCCCGCCGGCACGTCGCAGTCCGGCCCCACATGCCGATAAAGTTCGCGCATGAAGCTCTGGCAGAAACGCATGACATCAATGTCGGAGCGTCCTTTCGGGTCGAAATTGCTGCCGCCTTTGGCGCCGCCCATCGGCAACGTGGTCAAGCTGTTCTTGAAAATCTGTTCGAAACCGAGGAACTTGAGAATGCTCAGATTGACGGAAGGGTGAAAACGCAGGCCGCCTTTGTACGGACCGATGGCACTGTTGAACTGGACGCGGTAGCCCTTGTTGACAATGACTTTGCCTTCCTGATTGATCCACGGAACCTGGAAAATGATAATGCGTTCCGGAATTACCATGCGTTCAAGGATGGCATGTTGCTCGTAACGGGCGTTTCTGTCGAGAACAGGGGCCAGGGACTCAAGAACTTCCTTTACCGCCTGCAAAAATTCGACTTGATCGGGGTTCTTGACGACGACATCTTCATAAATCCTTTTGCCGTAAGCATTCATAGCTTTCTTCCTTTTGTTTTTTGTTATCGTTTTATGGTAAAAAAACCTCAAAATTTGACGCACAAAAGGTTAGGAATATAATGCGATAAAAAGTTATTGCAAACCGATATTTGGAAAAATTTGTAATAATTTCAGGGAATGCAACATCCGCTAAATAGAATACTTCCATTAACAAATTCAGCGGGCTTCTTTGTATAATCAGTTAACAAAGCCATTTTCAGGTCCCTGTCAGATTTTACTAATATTGTAAAAAACGAGACATCCGAAACTGGGAAATCAATTCCGAAGCGATACCGGCAGTTTCAAAACCAGACCACGACCAGGAGCAAGCCGAGCCGGCACATTCCCATGAGTTCAAAGTGAGCACAGTGCTCCATAATATGTATCATTATTGAAACATGGTGTGCCATTTTAAAATTTAATTTAATTATTTTATTATTAATATGTTACTTGAATTTATCGTCAAGATGAGATATTTTAATGTATCAAACAAGAAACAACCGTCTTTTCTGAAAAATATAGCAAAAACAATGATAAAAAATTATAATACATTAACGATAAATGAGATATCACTATTTTTTCAAACTTGGCACACATATTGCTTTATAAAATGACATTGTTTCATTCTTTGGAAATTTAACGGAAAAAGAAGTATAGTAAAAAATGAAAAGAATGCCTCGTGAAATCAACAGTGACGAGTTGCTCAAAAAATACGACAAACAGTCGATGGAGAAAGTCCTCCCGCTGGTAAAGCCCTACCGGGGACTGCTCCTGAGTTCAATATTTACCTTGGTCCTGTTCAACAGTATCGGCATCACCATGCCGTGGATGCTGAAGATCGCCATCGACCGGGTTATTCCGAATGCGGACTACATGCTGTTCTGGGTGCTCTGCGGCTCCATGCTGATCATTTATACGGCCCGTTCGCTGCTGCGTTATGTGGCCAGTTATATGGTGGACTATATGGGAATCCGCATCATGGTGGACCTGCGTCAAAAGGTGTTCCGCCATCTGCAAAGTCTGTCGCTGCGCTTTTACGAAGAGTACCGGACCGGGAAACTGATTTCGAACGTAATCAGCGACGTGGCACTGCTGCAGATGCTGGTCCGGACAATGACCCAGCTCGGCGAACAGATTTTCCAATTGCTGCTGATCGCTTTCCTGCTGCTGATCATTAACTGGAAAATGGGATTGCTGGTGTTCCTGACGCTGCCGATCCACTATTTCAACTTTTATTATTTCCGCAAGATCATGCGCCGCGACTCGCTGATCCTGCAGGAAAAAATGTCGGAAATCTCGGCGAACCTCTCGGAAACGCTGACCGGCGTAAAGGTGGTCAAGTCCTTTTCGAAGGAACGCTCCGAATGCCTGAGCTTTTTTCAAAACCTGCGCCCGGTGGTGGACATGCAGATGCGCCTGACCGTCGGCGGCGTCGGATTGTGGACCGTATTCGACATGGTCACGCTGGCAACCTACCTGGCCACGATCGGAATGGGAATCATGTATGTGCAGACCCACGCGATTTCAATCGGGGAGTTCGTGGCGTTCTACAGTTATGTGGGGATGATGCTCCAGCCGGTGAACGTGCTGTCGGGACTCTCGATGACGTTCGCCCAGGGCATGGTAGGGGCCACCCGTATTGTAAACCTGCTTAATACAATCCCGGAAATCAAGGAAGCGCCGAACCCGATCCGCCCGGAAAAACTGAACGGAAACATCTCTTTCGACCACGTGACGTTCGGGTATGGGAAGGACAAAGGACCGGTGATCGACAATTTCAACCTCACCATCCGTCCGGGACAAAAAGTAGCCCTGGTCGGCCCCAGCGGTTCCGGCAAGTCCACCATCAGCAATTTACTGCTGCGGTTCTACGATATCGACACCGGTTCGATCAAGGTGGACGGCATGGACATCCGCAAGCTCGGACTGGACGCCTACCGGAATAATATCGGGGTGGTACTGCAGGAACCGTTCCTGTTCAGCGGTTCGATCCGCGAAAACATCGCCTACGCCAAGCGCGACGCGACCAACGCCGAGATCGAGCACGCCGCGGAGCTGGCCAACGTCACCGAATTCGTCGAGAAACTTCCCGACGGCTTCGACACTCTGATCGGCGAGAACGGCGCCAGCATGTCCGGCGGCCAGAAACAGCGTCTGGCCATCGCCCGCGCGGTCCTGAAAAACCCGTCGATCCTGATCCTTGACGAAGCGACGTCCGCCCTGGATACCGTTTCGGAATATCTGGTACAGGACGCGCTGGACAAGTTGATGGAGGGAAAAACGACGATCATCATCGCCCACCGGCTCTCGACCATCAAAAACGCGGACATGATTGTGGTGCTGGACGCCGGTCGAATCGTCCAGAAAGGCACGCATATTGAACTGATGGAACAGCCGGGGGTTTACCGTGAGCTGTATCAGACCCAGAAACAAATGGCGGTACAAGGTTAATATATTATGGCCACTACACAGACAAAACAGAGAAGTAACATCAAGCGGCAGTTGAAGTTGTTCCGAAGAATCGTGCTGACGATTTTCCTGCTTGGAGTCGCCATGCTCATGATCATGGTGTTCGGCTTCATGGAGGACCAGGTGGAAGGAAGAGGAACCGTCACCGGCATCCGCGACTACTATATGAAGTCGCTGGTTGACGCCAGGACAACGAAGATCCTCAGCTACGAGGGGCAACAGGTCCAGCGCGGCACGCCGGTACTCGAATTCGACTCCCGCAACCAGCATGACCGGATTGAGATTATCCGCAATGAGATCAAGGAACTCGATCTTGAAATTCAGGCCAAGACCAAATCACTCGAACTGCTCCGCCAAGACCCCCTGCCGGAGTATTACCGTCACACCAAAATCGCCCTCGACGAAGCCGAATCCAAGCTCAAACGCAGTAAATACGAACTCGAAGTCTACACAAAACTGTATGAGCAGAAGGCCATTTCACGCCGCGAAATCCTGAAAATTGAAATGGAACACCTCGCCAATGAATCCACCGTCAAACGCCTCAGCGACGACTGGAAAAAACTTCAGGACGGCATGGCCCGGCAGATCGTCGAACAGGCGGAGGAAGAACTCTCGTTGCTGAAACAACGGCTGGCAAGCAAAAAGACAGAGCTTGAACTCGCCGTCAAACACCTCGAGGATTATATCATCTACGCCCCCGACACCGGGATCATCACCGATATTCCGCCGCGTCCGGGCGGCTACTTCGAAAAAGGCGAACTGGTGGTCAAACTGGCCGCCAACCAAAATAAAAAAGTCATCGCCATGATCGATGAAAAACAAATATTCAAAGTGGAAAAAGGGCAGAAAGTCCGTATCGCGAGCAGTCAGTACAACTACTTCGACTACGGTTACTTCAACGGCGAAGTCGACGAAATTTACCAGTTGCCGGAAAAGGTTGACGGCGTCTACTACTACCCGGTGAAAATCGTGCTGATCAACGAACCCCAGCCGCTGCGCTTCGGCTCAAGCTGCGATGTCACCATCGTCACCGGGCATGAACGCATTATTTTCGCCCTGCTCGGTTTCCGCAGCAAGGACTACCTGAAACGGAGGGGACTTCTGAAATGAAATTCGCCTCGTACAACGACTGGCTTGAGTTTATCAAAAACGGGCACACCCCGAACGTCCGGAACCGTGTGCTCGAAAGTTGGAAACACTCCATGCAAGGGGGACTCAGTCCCCACATGTTTCCCCAGAAACTCTGGCCGGTCCTTGCCGAGCCCAGCTCCTACTACACCCGTGCCCGCCAGGAGCTTGAATCCCTGCTGCAGTCCCTCGACCCCAGCAAACGCATCATCGGACTCCTTTGCGGCACCAACGGCGAAATCACCAACATCTTCAGCACCGACAAAAATGCGGCGGATTTCCTGCGTTCCCTCGGCATCCGCGAAACCGTGTCGCTGGCCGAGGATTCCGCCGGTACCAACGCCGTGGCGCTGGCCATGACCCAGAAAGGCCCCGCCATCTGCCAGGGCGCCGAACATTATCTGGAGAAACTCCATCCGCTCGGCACCGTGGCCGCTCCTTTTTACGATACCGACGGCAAGCCGGAAGGCTACCTGGCGCTTTTCGCCGTACTGCCCGACATCGACTGCATGGCCCTCCGCACGCTGGTGATCATGGTGATTCAACTGCTGGACCGCGACATGCGAATGCAGCGCTCCCAGGTACTCCATACCGACCTGAAACAACAAGTGGGGCGCATTTTCAAAGACGATCAGAAAGCCATCATCCTGATCTCCCGGACCGGGTTCGTCCGTCAACTCAACCCCGCCGCCATGAAGCTCTTCAACGTGGACGAAAAATTCGCCGAAGAAAAGTCGCTCGATTCCATCGCCAAATTTCGCCCCAGCCTTAAGGAAATCGCCAAAAGCGCCATCCCGTGCCGCGCCCAGCCGATGGAAATAAAACTGCACAAAAAATCACTCTCCGTCACCTACGACCGGACCCCGATGTTCAGCGAACGCGACGAATTTCTCGGCAGTATGATCGTTTTCGAGGGCAAAAGCTCCACGTCCGGCACCGAAACCATCACCGCCGCCCGTTATACGTTCGACGACATCATCGGTACCTCGGCACCGCTCCTCCATGTCAAGGAACTGGCCCGGCGAACCGCCGAGACTTCCGTCAGCGTCTTCCTGCACGGCGCCAGCGGTACCGGCAAGGAAATGTTCGCCCAAAGCATCCATAACGCCAGCGAACGCAAGGATTACCCGTTCATCGCCATCAACTGCGCCGCCATCCCGAAGGAAATCGCCGAAAGCGAACTCTTCGGTTACGCTCCCGGTGCCTTCACCGGGGCCAAGAAAGGCGGCAATATCGGCAAACTCGAGGCCGCAGACAAGGGAACCGTGTTCCTGGACGAAATCGGTGACATGCCGTTCGAACTTCAGGGCAAACTCCTCCGCATGCTTGAAGAACGCACCATCATCCGGGTCGGCGAACGTCAGGAAATCCCGGTGAATATCCGCATCGTCGCCGCGACCAACCGCGACATCGCCGCACTGGTGGAAAGCGGCAAATTCCGCGAAGACCTCTATTACCGGCTCCACGTAACATCGATCGAACTGCCCAAGCTCTCAAGCTGCCGCGACGACATCCCCGCCCTGACCCAGCACTTCATCACCTATTACAACGAAATCATGGGCAAAAAAGTCGCCGGCATCATGCCGGAAATCATGGAACGCTTCAAACTTTATTCCTGGCCCGGCAATATCCGCGAACTCAAAAACACCATCGAATTTTCGATCATGCTGAACAGCGGCGAGGAAATGATCGCCTGGAAAGACCTGCCCGGCGACCTCCGCACCATCCTGCTGTACCGCGACCTGAACCCCGAGCCGCAGGGCGCTCAGGACGACCCCCTCGGCCAGGAACGACTCAGCATCCAGAACAGCGAAAAACTGATGTACGAAAAAGCCCTGAAAATGTCCGGCTATAACCTGAGCAAAGCCGCCGGATACCTGAATATCGGACGCAGCACCCTGTACCGGAAATTAAAGAAATTCGGAATCAATGTGAAATAACGGTTGCAATTCATCCGGCGCGATGATATCTTTTACCGCAAATTATGGAGCTTACCAGATGGCGGCCGAAACGAATATCAAAAGCAAAACCTCCGCCCGGAAATCCGGCGGCGGCAGACTTCGCAAAATCCTTTGCGTAGTGGGGTTTGTCATTACCGCATTTCTGCTGATCCTGTTCCTGCTGGGGGCCTTGCTCCTCGGCAAACCGGAAAAATATCCGCTCCCGCAACTATCCACGGATATCATGACCGCGAACATGGGGGTCATTCACCGGATCATGCCCGAAATTTCCGTCCAGTTTCCGAAGGACAAAGCAACGCTGATCCTGACCCCCCAGGAAGTGAATAACCTGCTGGATGCCCTGCGAACGTTTCACGCCGCCGCCGGCTCACAGTTCAAAGGCCCCACCGCCGACTCCTACAACATCATCTGCCGTGACCGCATGTTTACGCTGCAATGCTCGGTCAGCGAGAGCGGCTTAAGCTCGAATATCTACGCAAAATTCATTCCGAAATTCGATTCCGGCATTATTTCCGCCGATATCGAAAAATTCAAAATCGGCAATATCCCTTTCCCCGCCTGGTTTGCCGAGGGCCGAGTCCTGCAAGCCAATGCCCTGCTTCGAAAAATGCCGCAATACCAGATGCTGTGCCAAATGCTGATTTCCTTGACGGTCCTTCCGGACGGCAATATCAAAATCGTTTATAACCCCGGTAAGATTATGGCGGAACTGCCCGGCAGCTTCGATGGAGCACAGGCGGCGCGCCGTATGCTGCAAAGACAGGCCGTCACCCCGGAACTGCTGCTCTTCCTGAAATCATCGAACTTCGACCCGGAACAATTGCGAGGCATTCAACGTTTCAAATTCGACCCGTCGATCCTGAATGAACTGGACCCGACCGAATTGCCGCCCGGCCTGTATGACGAACTAAAAAAAGGCGAATTCAACCCGGAACGGCTGATTCCATTGCTGAAGGGATAAGATTTTAGCCGAATTTCTGATAAATGCGATGGAAATCGCCTGAATTGGTATTATTTTATAACTTCATCGATAAGCTCGGGTGGCGGAATGGCAGACGCGACAGACTTAAAATCTGTTGTCCGTTAGGGCGTGGGGGTTCGAGTCCCCCCCCGAGCACCATTTATATGTTTACTGACTTGCCGTAAACCACCTCTTCCAGTTCGGCTTTTTCAACTGTTTGCGTTTTCGGAAGTGCGATTCCCTGAATTGACGGGTACCTCTTACGTCCTTCAATACGTGGGGGAAATTACAGGAAACGGCGGCAGCGCGACAAGCGTCATCGGAAATTAATGATAAAAAATATGAATGGATGGATTGATTTCTTGTTATTTTACGTTATAATTATAATAACAAAGGAAAATTCATGTCATATTACACGCCTAGAACGACAAAACTTGAGAGCACCGTCAATAAGCTGGTGCGCCTGTTCGCCGATGGTCAGTTCAAGGCCGGAGACGGATTGCCGACGATCCGCCGGCTTGCTGAATCGCTGGATGTCAGCGTCTATACCCTGCATTGCGCTATGGCGGAACTCAAAAAGAAAGGAGTGGTCGAGCAGGATGGAGGGAAGAAAATCTTCATTTTGAAACGAGTCCCCACCGATGAACCGATGCCCGAACGGGAATCTTTGTCGGAAGTGACGGTTTCACTGCTGGTCGGACCGTCAAATCTGGATAAACTGAACCGGATGATTATCAAACAGTCTTACCGCCGAGCGTTTGAAACAAAGTATCCGCAGGTGAAGATTAATGAAATCGAGGTTGAAGGCGCCCGCTGGCGCATTGAAGAACAGCAGCTTGGAATGTTGTTGGAGGGGAACTCCCTGAGCGGGGGAGAAATAAGCCAGTGTTCACTGCCGTTTTATAATCGGCTCGGACTGCTCGGAACCGTGGAATGCCCGGAAACTGCGGAGTATATCGCCCAACTGCCCGAACCGGTCAGGCAATGGTCCCGCTGCGGCTCCGAAATGTCGATGCTGCCGACGGGCTGGGGCATGTCTTTCCTGATCTATAACAAATCATTACTGGCTTCGGCTCAAATGTCTCCGGAAACCGCTTTCGGTTCTTTTGACGGATTTCATGAATCCCTTCGCCGCCTGAAAGCACATTCGGGATTGTCGCCTTTCAAGATTCATCACGCTTACAGTTTCCTCCAACTGCTTATTCATGGATTCTGCAACAGCCGTCGGCGAGCCCCCGAAGAACGGGCGGATCCGATTCCCTGGGAGCATGAAAGTGAAGTACGGAAATATTGCGGGAGGGTCATGTCGATGTGGCTGGATGAACACCTCATCGACTTCACCATGATCCGGAACGCTTCCCGAGCCGGACTGGACCTGATGGCAGGACGTACCGCCATTACTCTTGACGACGGACAAATGGCGTACATGCTGCTGTCCGCCGGACGTGGAGACGAGTTCGGTATCGCCCCGGTGCCGCTGGCCGATTCGCGGGACAGAATGTTCACGCTGTGCAACGTAGGCGGATATTTCGTCAACAGCGAAATATCAGAGGAGGAACGGAGCGCATTTTTCCGTTACATCCTGGGCTATATGCGATTTCTTCATGACTTGCCGGCGGAAGAACGCCTGCCGGGAAGCAACGCGCTGTCTCTATACGGGAAACAGGATCTGATGCCATGCCGCAGCCCGATGGCCGTGCCCGAGGGATGGCGAAAAGCTTTTCAGGAGCTCGGTTCGCGTCGCCTGTGGGAGCCGATTCGGAGTAATTGGGATAAATTCTTGATGTCGGAGGTCATGGAGTTTATTGCGATGGAAGCTTCGGATATCGGGGTGGAAGAAAGTTGCCGGACACTGAGTGGTTTCTATAATTGGAAAATGCCGGACGCGGGTCTGGAACTCGGTTAAAAACCGTCAATACAGCTCCTGCAAGGAGAAGTTAAAAAACGAAACGGCGGAAAACCTGAATTGGTGATTTCCGAAATCGAATGTCAGAAAAAATGCTGAAACAAACTTGATTTAATGGAGGACCTATGAGATTTGCACAAAAAAAGCTATTGATATTACTTGCCATTATATTCATTAGTCGAATAACCGGGGCTTTGGAGTTGAAATTTGACTTTGGTCCCAATGATCAGGCTCCGGCGCCCGGCTGGCTGAGGGTTCATGCCCGTCAACTGAAGTCACCGGATAACGATTATGGATGGGAAAAGCACTGGGGACGTGATTCATTGGTCAGGAAAAATGCCGATGAGGGCCAGCTGCGCACGGCTTGCGGAGCGGAACGGAACAGTACCGATGCAACATTCATCGCCAAAATACCGGACGGTGTTTATAAAGTCACGGTCAGTGTCGGCAGTAATGTTCCGTCCGAGGGACGCGACGGACAATGTGTGGAAATAAACGGTCGAGCCGTGTTGCCGCCTCCCGGCGTGGGCGGCTGGGGCAAACTGGTAACAAGGACTTTGCCGGCGGTGGTGGAAAACGGCGTATTGAAAGTACACTTTTTCACGCTCGGAGAAAAAGCTACGCAGCGGCTGAATATTTACGCCATGACCGTGGAAAGCGCGTCGGCGGCGGAAGCCGGGGCATTGAAAGAGCGTTTTGAGGAGCTGAAGGATCCTACGCTGGCGGAAGAAAAGAAGGCTGTTATTGACGGAGTGGAAATCGTCGAGACGGGACGGCGCCCGATTCGCCATGCCCCCGCATGGACGGATGCTGAAAAGGCCACCGGAGCCGTTTTCTTCGGCAAAGATTTCAGCGGTGACATTCTGGATGAAACAGTTCCGACCCGTGCCGAGATCAGAAGCGGCACCGAATGTGTTGCGGTGGGCGGCGAGACGCGGAGTTTCATAATCGGTCTGCATGCGCTTGAGGACCTCGATATAGAAAATACTCATATAGAAGGTTTTCCGGGCATGGAAAGCGATCTGTATACATTGACCACCGTTTACCGTTCGCCATTCGATATGAACAGCAAGGTCGGGGTCAAAACAGCGGAACTGCTGGAGCACCGCAACCATTTTTCCTTGAAAAAGGGAACAACCTGTCCGCTGTATGGGACCGTGAAGGTTCCCGAAGGCATGGCGGCGGGTCTTTATAGTGGCGCCGTGGTGCTGGGGACCCGATCGGGGACGAAACTTCGCTATCCGGTGAAGCTGGAGGTGCTGCCGGTGAAGCTGGCGGAAGCGGATGATAAAGTATTCATGCTGGTCGCGGACAACCGCAGGTGGCAGTCGATGCCGGCGGATGCGGTCAGGGCGGAAATCCGCGATATGGCGGAACACGGCATCAATGCGCTGTCGATCGTCACCGCACCGGAAGCATTTCCGCTGCTGGAGGATGAAAACGGCAGGATTACCGGTGCGGATTTCGACAGACTGGGCGAATATCTGAAATATGCGGTTTCGCTGGGCATCAACCGTCAGTTGGACTTTTCCTCCACCGCTCCGATGCTGTGGTTCCTGCCGGAATTCGGAATCAATCACCGCGCCACCAATGCCACTCATGAGTATGGGGAGGACTTCACGATCCGCCATCCGGACAAGGCATCGGTCACGCACATCGGAACCCACGGATTTCAGGGAATCTGGACGCCGCGCCGCTACAAGCTGTCGGTGAATTATCACCTGACGGGAAACGCCCGGGCTCAGGTCGTATTATCGATGTATGACGTCAACCGCCGGAAAAGCCAGTCGGAATTGAGCCGGGAACTGAAGCCGAATGACTCTTTCAGTACAGCGGAATGGGAAGTAGATACCGCGCCGCCGACTTCTAATGTGCGCTTCTCCCTGGCACTCAGCGGTGAAGGCGAGCTGAAAATACGGGAAATCCGGCTGTCGCCGCTCGACCGTCCGGAACTTAATTACCTCGCCAACGGTCGGCTCCAACGCAGTATTGATGATTTCGATTATAATCGGGAATGGCCCGAAGCATTTAAAACGGCATTTCAGTCCGCCGTAAAAACCGTCTGCGCCGAAGGGCGGAAACTGGGATTCGCCAGTGTCGATTTTCAGGGAACGGACGAGGCGGGCAACAACCCGAAAACCGAACGAAAGGAAGTTCAGGAACTGGAAAATGTCCGTGCCGCCGGGGAAAAAACGTTCTGCAACCTCAGCCCTGACCTGGGGCGCAAAGCGGTCAGCCATCTGGACGAGCTCTGCTTTTACGCCGACCTGCTCGGCAACAGCAAAGCCGCCGCCGAAACCATAAAATTCTACCGCGAACTGGGCAAGAAAATTTTCAGCGTCTCAGCCGGGACCTATGCCGGACAGAATCTGTCTATCATGAATAACCGTTACAATTCCGGTTTTTACCTGGCGCTCAACGATGTTGACGGACTGCTGCTGTGGACGTTTTCACGCCCCGTCAATGATCCGTTTAACGACTTCGATTCACGCAACAAAGATTATGCGCTGGTTTACCCCCCACGCAATGTCGGCGGCGAACCGGTCAAGTCCATCGCCTGGGAAGGAATTCGCGAGGGGATTACCGATTACCGTTATGTGAAGTCGCTGCGCCAGGCGATCGCCCGGGCGGAACAGAACGGACGAAAGGAATGCGCGGACCAGGCACGCACGATTCTCGGCTGTCTCCTGCAATCAGTGCCGGAATACGGCAAATTTGACGAACGCAGCTTCAATGATGCGACGGCGGACCGCCTGCGGCGGTTGGCGGCCTTGGGGATCATGGCCGCCGACGGGAAGGAAATTTTCGATGCGCAAACGAAACAGGCCGCGGCAAAAATCGAGCTTCGCCCAATTCAGACGGCAAAAACGACGTCGGATGAACGCCTCATTCCGGCCGGTCCGAAAGGGTTGAACATCACCGACTTCAAACCCCATTTCGCCAACGTTCCCTTTGACGGGAAGGCGGCGACGTCGGTTCAGGTGAGCTGTGACTCGGAAAATCTCTATCTCAAAGTAGAGGCAAGCGGCGGCGACACGAAGAACCGGTTCAACGGCGAGGAACTCTCCGTCTATGCCAACGACCACATCGAACTGCTGCTGGACACACGGTATGACCGCAACAGTTGGTTTCAGTTCGCCTTTGACCGTTTCGGCAATAAATCGGACATGCGCGCCTCCGGCAGCCGCAACAGCGGCAATAGTATTTTCGCGGTCAACTACGGCGGCGGCATTGTCCGTGATCCGTCATGGAACGCGGAATGGGCGGTGAAGACCGCGCCGGTTGCAGGTGGTTGGAACGCAGATGTCGTGATTCCCCTGAAAATATTCGGCGACTGCAATCTGCGCTGGGGCATGCTGATTGGGCGCAGTGGTTTCGGTACGACGGTTTCCAGTCCGCAGATCGGTTATTTCGATCAGCCGGAAAAATTCAGGACCGTTACATTGCCGGGCGAGGCCGGGCTGAACTATTGCAGTCTCGGTGATTTTGCGTTCGGGCGTTCGATTGCAAACTTGCGTTTTACAGCCCTCGCCGGCGGCAGAGTAGTGGTGAACGAATATGACGCCGACAATAAAAAATCGTCGTTTCAGGCAAAAGTCCGACAGGACGGCACCTGTGCCATCGAATACCGGCTCACGGAAAAATCCGGCCGACTCGAGGTGCTGGCACTCGACACCGAAGGCAAGGTCCGCTGGAAGCACAATGAATTGCTGAATCTGCCGCCGGTCCTGGCCGTCCACGCGCCGGAACAGGTTTTCTTCGGCGGCGACAGCGTGTTCAAGGCAAAAGTCGAGGTGAACATGACGGACCGGGCGGCGGCGGAAAGTGTCCTGGAATTCGAATTATCCGGGCGTCAGGGGCTTGTCGCGAAAGCCCAAAACAAAGCCGGCAGCCAGGATGTAAGGATTCCCTTGAAAAACCTGCCGGACGGTTTCTATGAATTCTCGGTTCGGGTGCGGGAGGGAAAGCGGATTTGCGGAACCCAGAACATGACCATCGTAAAAATATCCAAATAACCAATGGAGGAATAGAAATGATGAAGAATAACAAATGCACCGGAATTCAGGTACAAAAGAAAATTTTCACACTCATTGAACTTCTTGTCGTGATCGCGATCATCGCAATCCTGGCCGCAATGCTGCTGCCGGCGCTAAACAAAGCACGGGACAAGGCACATGCCACCAACTGTACGAACCAGTTGAAACAGAATGGAACTTATATGATGCAGTACCTTGGAGACTCTGACGATACGATGCCTTCGGTAAATATGAGCAATCATGCTCATATCAAGGCATTTCTGCCGTACATCTTCAGCAAGGTCGACGCCAACTGGGGGAATTGGGAAAAGAATAAGAGGCATCATCTGATCTGTCCGATTGCAGCGAATAATTACAGGATCGGAGTAAGCGGCGGCGGTTATGTCGACCCTTATGACGGCGGCGGAGCATTGTATTTTGACGATTACAACTCCGTTTATCTGACCAGCTACGGATGCAACCTCGGGCTGAGCAAGCACAAGGCGACCAGGGTCAAAAACCCCTCGAATATTGTATTCTGGGCGGAAGCGGCGGGGTCCGGGTTGTACCGTCCGTGGTATCCGCTGACGGCAATGGGGTGGACGTGGACGAAAAATACCCGGTTCTGGCACAGTGACAAGGCAAACTTCCTGTTTTTCGACGGCCATGTTTCAGCATTCGGCCGCGGCGATGACAATAACGACAACCGCTGGTACATTGACGGAAGCGGAGTGGGGGCTTCATGAGCAAAGCAGTGCGCATCGGGTTCATCGGGGCCGGAGATATGGCGGTGACCCACGCCGTGGAAATGGGCGGTTTGCCGGGCGAGTTTGAAATCATGGCCGCCGCGGATGTTTCGGAAGAACGGCTGTCGGCGTTTCGCGGACGCTTCGGCTCCGGCATCACCCCCTGTACCGACTACCGTAAATTGCTGGAACGTAACGATCTGGACGCTGTAATCATTGCCTCACCGAATCACCTGCATCTGGAACACGCCTGTGCGGCCTTTACCGCCGGTCTGCATGTGCTTCTGCAGAAGCCGATGGCATTGAACCTGGGCGACTGCGATACGATCACCGCCGCCGGAAAAGCCGCTGGAAAAACCCTCCAGGTAGGACTGGTATACCGGTATTCGGCGCTTTTCCGCATGATGGCAAAGATCATTCAGGAAGGACGGATCGGAGAACCGGCGATGGCGTGGTGCCATGAGTTCCGGGTACCGTTTCCGATCGGGCGAGGGCGCGAGTGGCGTTACCGTCAAGCCAAGTCCGGGGGCAGTCTGGTGGAAAAGGATTGCCATCATTTTGATCTGTTCAACTGGATGCTCGGAGCATTGCCGGTGCGGGTGCACGCCATCGGCGGCAATTTCGCGGTACGCGAAAACGGCGCAATCGAACCGGGAGTGCCCGGCGAACCGTATCGTTTCCCTGCGGGCGAAGTCAACGACATCATCGACCATGCCTGGGTAAATATTGAATTCGAGGCCGGACGGAGTGCAAATCTGGGGCTGGCGCTTTTTTCGGGCAATCGCGACCTGCCGGTTGGAGTGCTGGGGACACACGGCTGGGTCGAGGCCAACGTCCAGCAGAAAAAATTGTTTCTGCATACCGGACACCCCGGACATGTCGAAGTCATCGAACCGGAAAAGGCGGCCCACGAACTGGCCGACAAGGGGCACTCCGGCGGAGCACGCGAACTGCTGGAGTTCGCAAGGTGTGTCCGTACCGGAGAAGCGCCGTTCTGCGACGGTCAAGTCGGGCGCGACAGCCTGCTGGCGGCGCTGATGGGTGAAATCAGCATTCGCGAACACCGGGTGGTGGAAGTCGGAGAATTGAAATAATGATGGAATTCCTTTGCAATGAGCTGGAATCCGAACAGGTCGTCCCGTCGATACAACACGGCGGCACGGTCAGGATTCATGCCCCCTGCGGACTTCGGATGTTGACAAACGGAAACAGTTGGGGCAGTTACAAATCCGGAATTTCCGCCACCCGGGAAGATGATGATTTCCCGGGCAATACGCGACAGACGGAAACTCCGCTGTTCAGCCTGTATTTCGGGGGCGGGCAAAGTATTCTGGTTGGATTTATGCCCGGCGACAAGCCCTCTTCCGTGCGCTGCGAGAACGGCGTGATCGAAGGGCGCGGAAGCACCGACTGCTGGATCGGAATAGGCAAGGCCGATGAACTGGCGTTGCGTTACGCGGAATTTCTGCCGCAGATGCCGACGCACCAAAGAAATAAGCCGGTGATCGGTTGGAACAGTTGGGATTATTATTTCAAAACGGTAACGGAAGAGGCGGTGGCGGAAAACATTCAAGCAATCATGGCCTCACCGGTACTGCGCGAAAAAGTCCGTTATATCATTATCGACGATGGTTGGCAACGAATTCATGGCGACTGGACGCCGAGCTCAAAATTTCACGGCGATCTGTCACGGGTGGTGAAACAAATCCGCGGCGCGGGTTTGGTGCCGGGAATTTGGACGGCTCCGTTTCTGGTGGAATATTTCAGCGCGCTGGCGCGCTGGCACTTCGACTGGCTGGGACGAAACGAGAAAGGTGAGCCGGATTTCGACGCAAAGGACGAATGGCGTGCAGTGCTGGACCCCACCCATCCGGAAGCAGCACAGTTCATTCATGAGATGTTCACAAATCTGCGCAAACAGGGGTTCGGGTATTTCAAAATCGATTTTGTCAGCCGCCTTTTGAAAGTTAAACGGTTTCATGACGGCTCCACTCCGCTGGCGGCGGTCCGGCGCGGGATGGAAATCATCCGCCGCGCGGTTGGAGAAAAGGCGGTGATCGCCGGTTGCGGAATGCCTCTTGAAAGCGGGTACGGGCTGGTGGATACCCAACGGGTCAGCGGCGATATCAGTACCTATTGGAGCACAATTCGGACAACGGCCAGAGATTGGGCGAACTCGTGGTGGCTGCATCGGAAACAATGGCTGAACGATCCCGATTTCCTGATTGTCCGCAATCCGGCGACTACCGGAGAGAAGAATTATAACCCGTATTTCCCGGCGACGCCGTTCGAAGCGTTTTCTTCCCGCTCCGGCCCCCCGACCGTGTCACTGAGCGAAGCCGAGGTATGGGCCTCGATTGTATTGCTGAGCGGCGGCCCGGTTATTCTGGGCGACCGCATCGGCGGGCTCAATGCGAGCGGGCGGCGGATGATCGAAACCGTATTGGAACATGTATCCGTCAATACCGCGAAGCCCCTGGACTGGGGCGAAAGCTCACTGCCCCGGCAATGGCTGCGCGACGACGGGGATTCCCGGCTGTTTGCCATATTCAACTGGGAAGATGCGCCAGCCATGATAAAACCGGCGCCGCCGTGTCCGTCCGGGCCAGGCTTGAATATCTGGAGCGGGGCCGAAGTAGAATTGAATCGCGGGATGGAGCTGGAATTGCCGCCACGCTCCGTACTGCTTGTAAAAATCCGCAAATGAATTTTCAAAGGAGATCTTTTTATGAATAACAAACAGGAATCGGATTTTAGCGCAAACATTTCCGGCGTGGAGAATCCTTTACGTTTCGGCATTATTGGCGCCGGAGCGCGCGGGGCCGGTTCGTTCGGCACCATGCTGAGAAAACACAACGGGGCGGTTCTGGCCGCGTTCTGTGACCCGAACCGCCTGAGGGCCGAGCGCGCCGCCGCCAGGCTGGAGGTGTCCGTGAATATTTATGACGACGTCCGGCAGATGATTGCATGCGAGAAACTTGATGCGGTCATCATCACCACACCCGACTGTTTCCATGAGGAAAACGCATTAGCCGCACTTGAGTCGGGCGTTCACGTGCTGATCGACAAACCGCTCGCCACCACGGTTCACGGTTGCCGGAATATCATCGAAGCCGCAGAGAAGTCCGGCAAAATCGTGATGATCGGGTTTAATCTCCGCCATCATCCGGTACTGTGCAAATTAAAGGAAGTGATCGATTCCGGGGCGGCAGGGCGGATTTTCATGATCGAAAACCGTGAATTCTACAACGGCGGGCGCGGGTATATGGCGCGCTGGAACCGTTTTTACGGCCGGAGCGGCGGACTGTGGGTCCACAAGGGATGCCACGATTTCGATGTTTTTCAATGGCTCCTGGGTTTTCCGCGGCCGCTCCGGGTCGGGGCATTTGCCCAGGTCAGCGTACTGACCCCGGACAACCTTCCTTTTACGCTTCGCGACGGCGTCCGCCCGGGTCCCCGCTGCCATCAATGCCCCTATGTGGAGGATTGCCCCGACTGCGTTGTGGTTCGGGATCTGAAGGGCGGTCCCTGGGACGATGACGCCGTGGCTTTCGACGGCATCGCCAAGGACGAATGCATCTACCTGTCGGACAAGGACACCCATGACAACGGCATCGCCATCGTCGAATACGAAGGCGGCATCCGGGCATCGCACCTGGAATGCTTTATCACTCCGTTGAATGACCGCCAATATACGGTCATCGGCACCCGGGGACAAATCGAAGCCAGTCTGGAACAACGGCAGATCATCATTCGTCCGCGTTGGGGCGGAGAGGTAATTACGCACCAGCTGCCGCCGAACCTGGGCGGACACGGCGGCGCGGACCCGAAACTGATGAAAACTTTCATCGAGGTACTGCGGGGCGCACAGCCGAACCATACCTTGCTTGAACACGGAATGCTGGCCACCGCGGTCGGACAAGCCGCCGAATTGTCATGGCGGGAACGGCGAATCGTTGAAGTGGAGGAACTTTTCCGGTAAATGGATATGTCCGAGCACACCCCGTTGCCTCCCCGCATATACAAGCCGAAAGGCTTGTCCGGATGGGGATGCACAAAGCCGAACAATCCGGAAATTTCCCTTTTTCATCGGTGATCAGTTTACAATTCTGGGTAAAAGAGGCTTTTTTGACGGTTCTCCGTTTTAAAAAGCCTCTTTTACATCGTATATTAGTTTCGGTTTGACAATTCCATGCCGGGGGAATCCCGTTGATAAAAAACAATCAGGTGAAGTATGAAAATCGATTTTCATGTCCATTGCAACAGCGACGATCCCGTATTGCTGAAACAACTGGCGGCCTCCTGCGAGGCCAATGAAACCATGGCCGCCCTTGCCGGCGGACTGCGTTACGGCGCGGCCGACTACTGCCCGAATCCAACGGTGCTGGCAATCTGCCGCCAGTATCCGCAAACCTTCCTGCCGATGGCCCGCTTCGACCTATGGGAACGGGTCGACCCCAATGACGTCCGCCGTTTTGCGGAACAGGGCTACAAAGGGTTGAAATTCATCTATCCCTGGTATGAATATGACCATGACAGCTATATGCCGGTTTACGAAGCGGCAGCGGAAACCGGCCTTCCGGTACTGTTTCACACCGGCAATTTCCGACCGTCGGAGGCGGATGCCCGCTGGAAACGCCCGGTACTGCGTAACATGGCGCCCGTCACGCTCGACCGGATTGCGCGTTCATTTCCCGGCCTGAAAATCGTCATGGCGCACCTCGGCACCTCCATGTGGCGACATGAGGCGGCGGAGTTGGTGAAACTCCATCCGAACCTTTATTTCGACCTGGCGGGATGCGGGTCCTGGCTCGGCCTTTCCGCCGAAGAACTCCAGATGCGGCTGCGCCCGGAACTGCCGCTGATCGACGGCACATTCTCGATGTTCCGCAAAATGGTGCTGGGTTCCGACGCCTACGTCACCCACCCGCACCTGGTCGGCGAAGCCCAGACCGCTTATTCACTGCTGATCCGCAAGCTCGGCCTGCCGGATGATGTGGCCAGAGGCATCCGTGGAGACACCGTCGCCGAATGGCTGTTTCCGTAAAACGGACAAATCACAGTGATTCGGCGAACTGCCTGATGTCTTCGAACGCCTCGCGCTGCTGCCAACGGGTCAGGTCGTAGAGGAATCCGTGTTCCGTGCGCGGATATTCTTTCCATTTGGACGGAATACCGAGCGCGTTGTGTTTGCGGGCGAAATCCTGAGTCATAGTTCCGGGGAACATATGCTCGTTTTCCGCCTCCAGAAAGAACAACGGCGGATTTTTTTCACCAAGGTAAGTGACCGGGGATAAACGGCGGTAAACCTCCGAACCGGGCTCATAAGGCGTTCCCGCGATTTTCTGCATGCTACTCCAGATCGCCGGGAAAATATCCGTCCACGGCTCAAACGTGATCGGCGTCGCCTGAAGCGCCGCGCCGCGCGGGGCGACCCATTCCCCTTCAAAAGCGATGGCGTCGCCGCATTCCCCGGGAGCGGCCAACGTCAGCAATGCCGCCAGGTGCGCCCCCGCCGAAGAGCCAACCACCATAATTTCAGCCGGACAATTGCGCTCGCGCAGTTTTTTCACGAACAGACTGTAAGCGCAACGGAGGTCGGAAACCTGTTCCGCCGCCGTTACGCCCGAGAGCCGATAGTCGGAACAGGCGCAGGCGAACCCATATTTGTTGTATTCCGTAATCAAACGGTGAAAAATCGTCCGCGATCCGGCACCCCAACCGCCTCCGTGAACAAAGAACAACGCGATCTTCCGGGTAATTTCAGCCGGGAAGAAAAAATCCGCCCCCCGCCCCGCGATTATCGGCTCATCAAGATAAACACTGCAAAATTCAATCATCATCGACACCTTATTTCAGATTGCCCGGAGCCTGTGCTTCCGGCGGAAAAATCCATATATAATCATTCAAATATCATATCACCACTCCGGCATTTTCGCAAGCCGCAAACCCCATGAAATCCGGAAGTTTCGGTTCTACTATCGTTTCCGTCTCGTTTATCGACCGGATTTTTCATAGCCGCCATCGGCCGAACGGGGCCTCCAGTTATTTCGATAACCCCCCGGGGCCATTCCCCAATATTGCTTGAAGCGGCGGGAAAAATAAAGTTGATCGGCAAAGCCAAGTTCCTCCGCAATTTCTTTGCAGCTTCCGGCATTCTGGCGCAGCATCCGGGCCGCCAGCATCATTTTCATCCGGTTGACGTAGTGTCCCGGCGTTTCGTGATAATACTCTTTGAAAAGGACCAGGAAGCGCGACACCGAAAGCGAAGCCTGCGCTGCAATTTCGGTGAGCTGCAGCGGAGTACGGATATTTTCCATCATAAATTTTTCCGCCTGGATGATATTAAGGGGAATCGTCTCCTGTTCCGGTTCGGCCAGGCGGCGGATCTGGGCAAAAATCAAATTCAGCATGGCGTCGATGATATAATCGATCTGCCTGCGGCCGGAACTGAGCTCGGCATAGAGTTGAGTGAAAAAATGATGAACAATCGCATCGGCGTCAAGCTCCATCATCGTATTGCACGGGAAAGGATGCTGGCGAATCAGGGCCGCCGCCGCCGTCCCCCGGAACAAAATCCAGGAATGATCCCAATCTTGGTCCGGATGGCCGTAAGTACGCACGCTTTCCGCGGTAAAAAGCATACAGCCTTTGGCATATTCGCGCCACTTACCGTCAACGCCTTTTATCAGATTCGGCTGATGCATGACAATCAGCAAATATTCGGCCTGTTCCGGCAGGTAGTGGAAATAACGGGGCCTCATGTCCTCGTGAATTCCCATCGACAATATATGACACAAACCGGACTCCGGAGCATTATAAGGAGAATAAAATAGTTTTTTCGGACTCATAGTGATTTTATCCATATATTCAGTAATAATATCATATACTTACTGTATTGCAATAATCATAAAATACAATATAATTAATAATAGAAGCGAATTTTTATTGATAAATTTTGTTTTAAAGACAGCTCCACGGAGCGGCAATCATAATTAAGGAATATATAAAATGAATTGCGAAAAACGTTTTGTCTTCACCGGAAAATCCCAGGTCGAACTGGAAGAATTCAAACTCCCGGAGGTTAACGCGGGAGAGATCGCGGTAAAAATTGTGGCTACAATGGTGAGCTCGGGGACGGAGGGAATTGTATTCGAGCGCAAGTTCACCGCAGGAAACCACTGGGACTCCTGGGTGAAGTACCCGTTTTATCCCGGATATTCGGCGGTCGGATACGTCAGCGCGGTCGGCGACGGCGTCAGCATGTTCAAAGTCGGGGACCGGGTCGTGACTCGCGCCGGTCATGCCTCGGCGGCGGTGCTTCCCGAAACGCTTTGCTTCCCGATTCCGGACGAGATTTCGTTTGAAACGGCATTGTGGTTTGCGTTCGCCAAAATTACGGCGATGGGGGCCCGGGTGGCACAATACCGTCTGGGGGACCGGGTGGCGGTCATCGGAGCCGGATTGATCGGACAGTTTTCCGCGCGCTGGGCTTATGCGGCCGGGGCGGAAAAGGTGGCGGTCATTGATCCCGCGCTCTTCCGGTTGGACTTCCTGAAGAGCGCCGGAAACTTCCTGACGCTCGGACAGGCCCTGACCCCGGAAACGCTCCCGGAACTGGAAAAACTCTTTGATGGCGAACAGCCCAACATCGTGGTCGAATCGACCGGCAATGCGAAAGTATTCCAGAATGCACTCCGGGCGGTCGGCCGTTTCGGAAAACTGGTCCTGATGACCGACACCGGAACCCCGGAGGAACAGCGCCTTTGCGGGGAAATGATTACCAAGGGACTGCACATTGTCGGCGCGCACGACCCGCATGAAACGACGGACTGGAACAGCCGGATCATTGCGAAATTGTTCTTCAGAATGTGCGCCGACGGCCGAATCAGGATCGGCGACATGGTCACTCACCGCTTCGATTGCGAAAATCCGGCGGAAATTTACCGGGTTTGTTGCGAAGAACGCGACAAAGTCATGGGCATGGTGGTACGCTGGAGTGTATATTGAGCATAATCCAAGCAAATTGAAACAGTTACCTGGATTTCAGCAAGGAGAAAAGAAAAATGAAATTCTGCGCGCATCTTGATATGTTCTTCCCCGAATTGCCGATGGCCGAACGGCTGAAGCGGTTTGCGGAATTGGGATTCGATTCGTTTGAACTGTGGTGCCATTGGGAATATGAGCTGGATAAACTGGCTGCCGAATCCCGCCACCAACAGCTTCAGGTCGCAGCCCTGGCCACCGCATTCATACCGTTGACCGATAAAAACCGTCATGAAGAATACCTGAAAGGATTGAAAGAATCAATCGCCGCATGCCGGATGCTGGATTGTCCGCTTATCATCAGCCAGGTGGGCAATCTTCAGTCTGATTCGCCACGGGAACATCAGACTCAATACATCATCAACGGCCTGCGCATGGCCGACCGGTTGTTGAAGGATACCGGCATCACGCTGGTGGTCGAACCGCTCAATGTGCTGGTGGATCACCCCGGCTATTTCCTGACCCGTTCCGACGATGCCGCGGCTATCGTTGAAGCAGTCGGGTCAGAACACGTCAAAATGCTTTTTGATGTTTACCACCAACAGATCAGCGAGGGGAACCTCATAAACAATATCCGGCGTTACCTGCCGCTGATCGGTCATTTCCATGTTGCCGACAATCCGGGGCGCAAACAGCCGGGTACCGGAGAGATCAACTATGAAAACATCTTCAAAGCCATTGATGAAAGCGGTTTTTGCGGTCGCGCCGGGCTGGAATTTTCCCCGCAGGGCGACACCCGGACGGTACTTAGGGAGTTCCTCGCCCATTATGTGCAAAAACAGGAGGGAGCAAATGACCACGCCGCTTTGTAATATCTTCAAAAAAACGCGATTACGCCTACGGCGATGTCTTCGTTCACCCGCCGCTGAATGAAACCGCCTTTCAGGACAACGGTCTCATCAAACCGGAAATTGATCCGGGCATCGCCGGAGTATGTAAAAACGAATCAAACTGTACCGTATTCTTTCGGGATGGGACCTGGCTGACAACCTGGGGTCAGGGAGCAAATGAGCACAGCCTGGATGAAAAAATTGTTTTCGCCGTCAGTAACGATCAGGGACGGACCTGGTCAGAGCCGAAAACCATTATTCGCTCGGACCCGACCCGGAAAGAACGCAACAGCTATGGCATTCCTTTTATCGTGCCGGAAACGGACCGCCTGTATCTCTTTTTCTTCTCGGTATCGCGCGACGAATGGCCGTTAAAGGAGTCAGGGCTGTTGTTCTTCATGTATTCGGATGACCGCGGGGAAAGCTGGCCGGGGCGTTATTTTGTTGAACTCGACGAGCGCAATATTCAGGTTTGTCCCGGCAGGATTTACGGATGGGTCAACCATCCTCCGCAGGTCATGCCGAACGGCGAAGTGTTTTTCTCGTTTTCATCGGAACGCGCCCGCCACCCCGAATATTGCAAAGGGTACGACTGGCGGCTCAATACGGCGGAAGTCAACTGGGTCCATTGCTGCAATATCCTGACCGAACAAGACCCTCTGAAATTACGCTTCGAGCTTTATTCAAAAGGCGGTTACGGCTCTCCCGTCAGGGCGTTGGCTGGCGGCCCGGCGTTTTGCCGAATGCGCGGCGGATACCCGCAACGGAATTTGGCACGGTCGCCTCGGCGTTGAGTTGAAAAATAAAAGGCTGCTGGTTGTCGGTTGCGGTCGGATCGGCAGCAAAGTAGCCCGGATCGCCAAGCAGGGTTTCGGCATGATTGTAATCGGTTTCGACATCCGCCGCCCGGTGACGCGGACTTTGTGACAATTCACATCCCGGACATACCCGCCACCCAAAATTTTGTCAACGCCGAACGCCTGGCTGATCAACACGGCGCGCGGCCATATATTGGATGAAGACGCCTTGTACGATGCAGTAAAAGACAAACATCTTGAAGGCGCCGTCCTGGATGTATTCAAACCTGAACCGTATTACCCGGACACAAAGGACTTACGTGAACTGGGCAATATCATCATGACCCCTCATATCGGAAGCTCCACCGCGGAAGCCTGCCGCCGGATGGCGGAAATGGCCCTGTTCAATATTCGCTGCTGCCGGGACGGCAAACCGGAACAAATGCACAGAAGCCGGGAACTCATCTGAAAAACAGGATGCATCCGACCGCCCGAATGCCTTTCTCCTCTAACGGTTTCGCCTCGTATTCTCCCCCCTTCTTCGCCGATAACGCACTTTTTCGCTTGCATTGGATGCCCTGCCGGTATACATTATTTCCATGCGCCCAATCAAGGAAATATCATGAAAAAGATACAAGGCAGCCGCGATTTTCTGCGGCAGGAAATCATCCGGGGATACTATAAGCCCGGCACTTACCTGCCGTCGGTACGGGTATTAGGGCAACGGCTGGAATTATCCAAAAGCTCCGTTCATACAATCCTGAAAATGCTCCAGGAAGAAGGATTGCTGCAGCTCAGTCCCGGACGCGGCGCCCTCGTAACGGAATATTCCTCGGGCAAGCCCGTCTTGCGGCGTCTTTACATGCGCCCATCCGATTTCGGCAGTTTCGGCTACCTGCCGGTGGCTATGCATTCCATGTGCGGGGTCTGCCGTGCCGCCGAAATGAAAAACGTCGAAGTGATCATGTCTTTTTCCGACTCCGACAGCCTGACCGAATCCATGATCAACGCCTACAGCCGGGGCGATATTCAGGGCGTCATTTATCTGCAGTGCCAGAACTACGAGGGCCTGATCAAACCCCTGGAAAAAGCCGGCATCCCCTGCGTGATCGCCCATGACATGCACGGATTCAAGGCGGTAAAGGGCGGTATTGATTTCCATAAAATCACCCGTTCCGCCATTGATTACCTCCGCCAGCGCGGACATTCCCGGATCGGGCTCCTGACGGGCGCGGAAGATGATTATATTTATCGCGAGGCCATCGCTTCGTACCGACAGGTATTGGAAGACTACGGCCTGGAGTTCCACCCGGAATGGTTGGTCGCCGACCTCCACAACCTGCCTACGGAACCGCTGGTGAAAATACTGGGAAGCCGCAAGTCGCCGACAGCGTTTTTCTCCATGCGTGATTATCGCGCTAAAGTCCTTTATGCCGCCGCCGCATTCAAGGGGCTGCGAATTCCACAGGATATTTCCGTCATATCGTTTGACGACTGCACCTGGCCGGAAGCGGCGTCGCAGGGACTCTCCACCTTTCACGAGCCGCTGCACGAGCTGGGCGAAAACGCGGTGGATATGCTCCAGCGCTGGGTGGTTGACGGCAAAGCCCCGGCGAATCGCCTGCTGGATGCGCCGCTGATCGAACGCGGCAGCGTCAGTATTCCCGGATAGCGCAGTTGCCGATATCGCCGACCAGGAATGTTCTCACCTGAATTACGCCGCCGTAATAAAGACCTTTGAAGTTGTTGCGCTGTGCTTCCGTGGTTTCGGCGCTGACATGGCCGTCGGCAAACAGCGTATTGCTGTAGCCGTCGTGCAGGTTGAACAGCCGCGAATAGCTCCCGGAGGCGGTCGTGGACAACATTTTGAAGTACGGAGAACCCGGCGTACTGGCGGCGGCGTTGCCCGCGTCGCCAATCATTATCGTTTTTGAATAGCCGTTTTTCTGCACGGCGGCGCTCTTCAGGTCAATCGCCCAATACGCGGTGATATTCGTATAGAACGCGCCGTACGAAAGCATCAGGTTATAATCGCTGTCTCCGATCACGCTGGCGGTCTTCGGACAGTAAAAAGTCTTGTCGGTCACCTGGGTATAACCGCAATTCACCAGCAACGCGCCCCAGACCCAGCCGGCGGCGGGCATCTGCCGCCATTCGGCGCTGTTGGTGTTGTGATTGACGAAAAACATGTTGAAATCCTGCTGGTAAAGTCCTTCGTACAAACCGGCCTGTTTCAGGTTCGCGGCGCATTTGATGGTCTGCGCTTTGCTCCGGGCTTTATTCAGCGCCGGCAGCAGCATCGCCGCCAGAATAGCGATGATCGCGATCACGACCAGGAGTTCAATCAATGTGAAATTCATTCGCTTTTTCATTTTATCCTCCTACTATGTTATTTCTTTAAATATATTTCAAAACCGGCCACCTCGAGCGGCTTGAGATCGACCTCGAAGTCACCCTCGGGAGCGGTAAATTCGATCTTTTGATCAAAAATCCCTTTCACGGTTACACCGCTGCCGTAAACCAACCCCGACACTACGACTTTCAGGTTTTGCGTGGAAGAGTTCACCAGGAACACATAGCGCCGGTTCTCCCACGAATAATTGGCCATCGACACCGCCGGATACGTAACCTCCTGACCGCGTTCTTTCAACACGACTTCGGCGTCGCCTTCCACCACCGTACATTCAAGGTCATGCATCGGTTTGCCGAACAAAAACACCTGTCCAAGCTGTTTCGCCCCCGTCAGTTCCCCGCAAACCTCCAGATAGGCCTGTAAATAACGGTCCCGCGCCGCAAAATTCGGCCGTCTGCTGGCGGAAAACACCAACACGCCTTTGGCGCCGTTGACCAGCGCGCAGTAAACATCATGCCGCACCCAGTCGCGGACCGATTTCAATTCATCGTCTTTCGGCTGCTGAAACATTTCGGGTAGGGTCAGCGGCACGACTTCCGGGCGGTTGGCCTTTTTAATCGCTTCCACTTCCTGTTCCGTCGAAAGTCTCGCCCAGGCCCGCTGATCTTTTTTGCCCGAATAATTCAGGTACGTTCCTTTGGCGGAAAGATCCTGCCATGGCAACAACTTCGCCAGCGCTCCGGCGGTCCGGTGTCCGGGCTCGTACATGAACGCGGGACGCTTCTGCGGATCGCTCTCCTTAATCGCCTCATAGACCGTCTTCAGGTACTCCGCTTCGTTCGGAATCCAGTAGCGCAACTCTTCCGGGGTGATGTCCCACCAGGCGATTTCCGGGTGGTCCGCCACTGCTTTGACGATGGAAGCCACCGATTCCTTCAGCTTCGCGGTATCGAGTTTTTTCTTTTCCTTCGTCAAGCGGTGCAGCCAGTTCCGATCAATGGCGACTCCATCGATCACCGGCCTGATCGTGTAAATCATTTTGATGCCGTTCTTCCGGGCCGTTTCCAGTGAATCGTCGTTCAGCTCATACTGCGGCCCGATCAGCGTGACGCCGCCTTCGATAATCTGCCGCTGGTCGGCCAGCCGCTGTTCTTCGGGCAATAAATCGCCCCGTTTGGTTTCACTGCCGCCGCCCACCGAATAAAAAGAAAACGGGAACAGACGTCCGCGGGGGTAAACTTCGTCTCTCGCCAGTTTCACCGACTGTGCCCCGACGTTGTGGTTAAAAAATTTGTCGACGTCGGTATCTATGGCCTGTGCCGTCAATCCCATGACCGCCAACATTGCGTATAAGCTGAATTTCATCGCTTTTTCCTCTTTATTGGACACTGTCCTGTTATAATTATACAAGATTCCCGTCATAAAGTCAATAACTGAAAAATATTTTTCCCGGAATTCATGACTTTTGAAGAACCGCAAACCTGCCGTAAACCTGCTCCCCGGTCGTCAAATCCATGACCTTGACCGCCCATTCCCCCTCCGGTTCGTTCAAGGCTGCTTTGACCTCCATCTGCCAGACTCCGCATTCCGCCGTAACATAACCGCCGCCATCGTGAATATTGCCGTCCGGCATGGTGATTGTCACCCTCAACGGCTGCAGCCCCGTCGTGAATCCGGTTTCCACCCGCAGGACATTCGCCTGCGGACAAATGATCCGCAAAGCCGGTCCCTGCCTCGGATAAACGGCAAATATCGCGCCCGACGCCGGCGGCACGGTAAACGTGAAGCAATAGCCGTCCCCGCAAGCCGTCACCTCCAGCTTCCGGTGCGTGGTCAGCTCGTAAACCTCCGGCTCATATTCGAACCCGTGCAAGGTGAAAACGCCTTCTTCGGGCAAGCCTTTTTCCAGTATGGAACGCCATTGGCCGACGCGGTCTCCCCACGTTCGGTGATCGTTGACGGCGACCAGATAGTACACGTCACCAAATTCACGGCTGTTCAACAGGATACGCGGCGACGAACAATCGAATCTGCGGCGGTAAAACCCGTCCGCGACCTCGCGGAGACGAGCCGTGTATTCCTCCAATATCTGCTGGTCGCGGTCGGCGGGTACCCCCTCGACCGGGGCGGTATCCCATTCACTGCGGAAATTCGTGTCGTCCTTGACCGTGAAATCGCATTTCCGGCAGTTGGCGTTGGCGTTGACCCGTTTGCGGTATTCGAAATCGAAATCAAACCGGATCACGCCGGGAATTTCCGCACGCAAATATTGATCGGCAATGACAACTCCTCCCCGTTCGACAAACGCCAGAATCCGCCGGTAAACCGTTTCCGGCAACGTATCACAAACTGGCAGGACCAATACCTCGTATCCATCAATTCCATTCTCGGCAACCGTTTCATCGAAAACAATATCCGCAGGCATATGCGCCATATCCAACAGCGTATAAAAATTGTAAACCGCATAATTCGGATAGTGATTATAGGGGCGCGAAGCCACCCCGTAAACCCGCGACGCAAGTGAATCCAGTACCGCGATATCGCGCCGGAACTGAACCGTCCGCCGCATAAATTCCCCGAACGGATGCAGAACATTGCGGGTGAATGCCGCCAGCGCCGTTTCGGTTTCCGGCGAATAGACAAACGGATCGCCCTGCTTGAAAAAGAATTCCAGCGGACTGCCGAAATAAGTGCCGATGGCGAGCGGCGCCCGGGAAAAATTCAGCCAGGCGACTTCCGTCAGCCGGTCGGGCTCCATCCGCAGCGTGAACTCCCGGGCGAAACGATCCTTGCCGCATGGGACCAGACTTCCCGCGTAGTTCCACAGGGTGATCGTATGGATGAATTCCTTTGATTCGGGTTCAGCCTCGCGCCGCAGTGTTTCGATGAACAAAGTCGCCTTCGGATCGGGGTTGGTATAAGTCCACGAGCTGACCGCGTCCACGCCGTCGAAACGACCGTACACCGAACAGTTGCGCATGGGGTCTGAAATCGTAACCATGTCCGGCCGATACCGGTGCGCCACCTCGCCCATCGCGGTGTTGGCGGTGACAAAACCATCGCCGGACTTGAAGTAATACTTCGCGTACACATATTCCGGGTCGTCGTCATGGATCACCCCCGGCATGATGAATTCGCCATCCGCCAGCGGACCGGAGAAAATACAATCCGGCCGCCTGATTTCATCCAACGAAAACCGCAGGTTCGCTTCGTGCATTTTCCGGGTTTCCGGGTTGAATGACAACTTCAGGCGGTCCTCCACCTCGCTGTTCATAAAAACCGTGTTGCAGGACGGAAATTCGCGAAACAACTGCATGATATGGTCCATCAACATCCGGTGGCGCTCCCGAACCCTCGGATCATGGGCGTTCGCCAGCTCGGTTTTTTCGCCCTTGAAGTCAATCAACTCGGCGTCCGGCGGCAAGTCGCGGGTCATCCGAAATACACCGCCCCGGGCATTTTCAATCAGGATTCCAAGCTCAATTCCAAGCATCATCGCATATTCGATCAGCCGGGCGGCTTTTCGCGGTTCCCACAGCGCCCAGTTGGCCCGGAACTGCGCCCAGTCATACCCCAGCTCGGCGAGCTGCTCCAACTGCCGCACGGCAACATCCCAGCCCGCCTCCAGCGCATTGTAATGGACAGTCGCCGGCCAATGCCACAGACGCACCCGGTCCCGTTTCGGTTCCCGCGCGATGCCGATCCGCCAGGAGTCGCGGGCCAATACGCCCGCTTCGCCGGACAACTCCGCCTGAAGCTCATACCAGCCATGCTTCAACGCCCCGGCAGGAAATTCGGCCTGAATACCCTCCTTAAACGTGCCCATATGAGGAATTTCCAGCTTCTGTTTCAAATCCTCGCCCAGACATATCGTCAAACAGCAATCCATGAGGTCATGCGGCACAAAATTCATCAGATCGAATACGAACACCGGGGGTTCGCTACGGTAAAAACATTGCCGTTTCCCCGCGAATACGATCTTCGCTTTTTCCGTCATTTCATTCACGCGCCCGCCTCCGCGGTTACCTTCAACACTTTTACTTCCAACGGCTTCAACAAAATTGTAACGGTCCCATCCGCAGGCGCCAACGGTGTTCCGCCCCATAAGTCATCCACCCGCACCTTGCCGTCAATCCCGCTGATCCGGTACGAAACCGGCTTCTCCGCCGAATTGACAATCACCAGATAACGTGCCCGACGATAAAGCAGCTCGGTCATCATGACCGGCGGACATTTGAACTCTTCTTTGCCCGTGGAACCAAGCTTGATTGCAAGTTCCTCCGCATCAATGGACTGCCCTTTTAGATCATTGCAGCGTTTGCCGAAAAGGAAAACCTGCCCCAGCCCGTCGCGGCCCGTCAGCTCCGCGGCAATCCTGCTGTAAGCATCATAATAACGTCGATGAACTTCGTCGTCCATCGTCTTGCGCCGGGCCAGCGAGAACACAACCACGCCCCGGGCTCCGCAGACCAGAGACAAGTACACATCATGCCGCGCCCAGGTTTCAATCCGGTCGACTTTGCCTTCGGGCGGATTCTGGAACATTTCCGGGACACAAATCGTGAATTTATTGCCGGAAGCCCCTTCCAGTGCGCCAACCTGATTCTCCGCCGACCAGCGGATCCAACTGCGGCTGAACGCCATATTCGAATAATTGGCGTAAGCTCCTTTGCCGATAATGTCGTTGTACGCGGCATACTTTTTCAGCGCCGCCAGACCGTAATGATTGGGGATATACATCCAGACGGGGCGTTTCTGCGGATCCGCCTCGCGAATCGTTCGATAAGCCATCTGTAGATACTGGTATTCCTGCTTCCGCCAAAACCGCAGTTCTTCGGGAGTCAGATACCACCAGACGATATTGGGATATTCGGCGGCGGCGGCTTTCACCTGTGCGGTGATACTCGCTTCCAGTTGTTTCCAGTCCGGCTCAAAAGCGGAATCGTTCAACATCTTGGCATTCAGCGGCTTCCCATCCTGCTCCGCCAATACCGTATAAATTACGGGGAAACCGATTTCGGCGGCAGTTTTAAGCATGATACTCCGATTGGAACCATAAGCGGGACCGGCCATTGTAAATCCTTTGTCCCGAATCTCCTGCACCTTGGCCGGCTGAAATCCGGAATATGGAAAAATGCGTCCCTGTGGATAAACTTTATCCGCAGGCAAATCGCGTCCCGCGTCATAATCGGGAAAATCAAGCGCCGCCAGACCGCAGCACCACAACAGAGTAAAAAACATCGCGACCAATCGGTTCATGACTGCCTCCTGAATTAAAATGGACACTGTCCAATTTCTATTTATTATAATTCCGATCCGCCGCCCTGTCAATACCCTGCGCTGTTTTTTATTAAAAAAAGACGGTTCCAGCGTTCGCCCCACCAACTGAGATAACGACTTTCGTTAATTGATAATTGATAATGGGTCCATCCGCGCCACCGGGTGAGGTGGCGACATGAGCACCGCGAACGATTGCCATTCCGAACTGTTTGTTTCAATCCACGCCACCGGGTGAGGTGGCGACAGTTATCGAAATCAAAACAACAAAAAACAATGGTGTTTCAATCCACGCCACCGGGTGAGGTGGCGACACGGTAACTCCGGTTCCGGCAAAAATCCATCCGGGTTTCAATCCACGCCACCGGGTGAGGTGGCGACACCGGCGAGGGGCCACAGCCAAGCCCAGTCATGCGGTTTCAATCCACGCCACCGGGTGAGGTGGCGACGCGACATTTTGTAAAAGTCGTATGACTGTTGATGTTTCAATCCACGCCACCGGGTGAGGTGGCGACCCAGCTCACAGAAGAGCAGATGCGAGAGTTACTTGTTTCAATCCACGCCACCGGGTGAGGTGGCGACTAGAAAGGCCAATAAGAAAGCCGCAAAATCAAGGAGTTTCAATCCACGCCACCGGGTGAGGTGGCGACCGGTAGGAGCTTTTAGTCTAAATGGTTAATGTAAATGTTTCAATCCACGCCACCGGGTGAGGTGGCGACTTGAAGTGATCGTCAGCAATGATGAGTTGTCCGATGTTTCAATCCACGCCACCGGGTGAGGTGGCGACATGTTGATGATGCTCCTCTGGGATATTATCCTGTTGTTTCAATCCACGCCACCGGGTGAGGTGGCGACCAAACTCGACGGCATGGCGCAAATCGCCTCGAATGTTTCAATCCACGCCACCGGGTGAGGTGGCGACCTCCACTTGCTAAGGCTTTCGGCATTGCCAAACAGTTTCAATCCACGCCACCGGGTGAGGTGGCGACCAGCACGTACGGCAGACGGTCTGATCGTTCTCCTGGTTTCAATCCACGCCACCGGGTGAGGTGGCGACCCGAAGGTCAAATAGGTGGATCTATAATGCCCGGTTTCAATCCACGCCACCGGGTGAGGTGGCGACAAGCCTCGGCGCGGTTAGCGTCACGGCGGAATCTGTTTCAATCCACGCCACCGGGTGAGGTGGCGACCTCACATCGAACTCGACTTTAATATTAATCTGAGTTTCAATCCACGCCACCGGGTGAGGTGGCGACTTTTTTACTGCCGGCTTTGGCATTCGCCCAGTTCTTGTTTCAATCCACGCCACCGGGTGAGGTGGCGACTTTTTACTGCCGGCTTTGGCATTCGCCCAGTTCTTGTTTCAATCCACGCCACCGGGTGAGGTGGCGACTTTTTCACCTTTACCTTTCATTATGATTAACGTGGTTTCAATCCACGCCACCGGGTGAGGTGGCGACGCGTCAAAACCTCGCGCGGTGTTTCCCTTGACCTGTTTCAATCCACGCCACCGGGTGAGGTGGCGACGTATCAACCGACGTATTCGCATGATTGATGTAAGTTTCAATCCACGCCACCGGGTGAGGTGGCGACCTCGACAACTCCGCATCCAAATGGACCGGGGCAATGTTTCAATCCACGCCACCGGGTGAGGTGGCGACTGGTACCGACGGTAAACTCAACTGGGCAATTGTCGTTTCAATCCACGCCACCGGGTGAGGTGGCGACCCGATGAGTGGGATATCGTTATGGAATGTAAAAAAGTTTCAATCCACGCCACCGGGTGAGGTGGCGACTGTTGTGCGTATCTCTGACGCGATACTTAACGCAGTTTCAATCCACGCCACCGGGTGAGGTGGCGACAAATACGCCGCGCGAAACGCTCCGAAGCGGAAAGTTTCAATCCACGCCACCGGGTGAGGTGGCGACTCACCGATTTTGATTTATAGGAGCGCTGCATGAAGTTTCAATCCACGCCACCGGGTGAGGTGGCGACGCCGCCTGAAGTGGTCAACGATCCAGAATACCTGTTTCAATCCACGCCACCGGGTGAGGTGGCGACCGAGTTGGCAGTGCGGCTCATTATTTGACGCACTGGTTTCAATCCACGCCACCGGGTGAGGTGGCGACCTTTTTTTGCAGTTGATTGCGGAGCATTATCATGTTTCAATCCACGCCACCGGGTGAGGTGGCGACACTGAAACGAATATGGGGCGATCTGCGACGCATAGTTTCAATCCACGCCACCGGGTGAGGTGGCGACCTGCGCTGACGGAAATTATTGGATCGACGTAAAGGGTTTCAATCCACGCCACCGGGTGAGGTGGCGACAAGAGTTTTGATTATCTAAAATACGACCTCACACAGTTTCAATCCACGCCACCGGGTGAGGTGGCGACGCTGTTGACATGGAACGGCGACACGATATTGCCGGGTTTCAATCCACGCCACCGGGTGAGGTGGCGACCCGTCGTAGCAAAATTAGACACATATGTAGTATAAGTTTCAATCCACGCCACCGGGTGAGGTGGCGACGGGTTTCCATCTTCCCCATCGTGACCGAGCAAACCGTTTCAATCCACGCCACCGGGTGAGGTGGCGACAGTATGATCCATTGTTTCCCGAGCGCTGGATGTTGTTTCAATCCACGCCACCGGGTGAGGTGGCGACTTTTCCGGAATAAAATAGCGTTTGAGCACTTCGGTTTCAATCCACGCCACCGGGTGAGGTGGCGACGATACGGACGCCGCCTCCGATGGCAATTACGGACGTTTCAATCCACGCCACCGGGTGAGGTGGCGACGATGCCGGAGGTGTAAATGGAACATTGCGAATTAGGTTTCAATCCACGCCACCGGGTGAGGTGGCGACAGCATTTCCGATGAACCCGCTGGTTGAATTCCTGTTTCAATCCACGCCACCGGGTGAGGTGGCGACATATGGCTGATTGCGATATTGAGTTCAGGGGGAAGTTTCAATCCACGCCACCGGGTGAGGTGGCGACCAAGCTCGTCGGTCTTGGATAATTGGCCGTCAGCTGTTTCAATCCACGCCACCGGGTGAGGTGGCGACTGGCGTATCGCCGACGATTAAGGCGGGGCAAAGTGTTTCAATCCACGCCACCGGGTGAGGTGGCGACCACCCCTGCTTGGGCTGTATGGAACGAAATCAAAGTTTCAATCCACGCCACCGGGTGAGGTGGCGACTAATGGGCGTTTTATCAAAAGACCAAACCATTTTGTTTCAATCCACGCCACCGGGTGAGGTGGCGACCTTCACCAGCGGCGCAAAGGTGGCGGTAACGAAAGTTTCAATCCACGCCACCGGGTGAGGTGGCGACAAATGTATTGTGGGTTCCCACCGATCAAGTATACGCGAAAGTTTCAATCCACGCCACCGGGTGAGGTGGCGACCCTTCAAAACATTTATGGAACCATGATAGAGCCGTTTCAATCCACGCCACCGGGTGAGGTGGCGACTTAATGATAAAGAATTTACTCAAGCATGGGAATGTTTCAATCCACGCCACCGGGTGAGGTGGCGACGCGTTGCCGATGAGGATATGATTAAGTACCTGATGTTTCAATCCACGCCACCGGGTGAGGTGGCGACTGCTTTTTTCTGCGATTTTACGCCAAGGTTATAGTTTCAATCCACGCCACCGGGTGAGGTGGCGACTTGGTAACTATAACCTCTTGATGATTAATTTGCAAATGCACGGTTTGCGCGAACCCTTAAATTCTGAATCGCATTCAATTCTTTTCACTCGTTTTGATATCTGTAATATTCGATTGTCAAAGAACATATGCAAAACGCGAACCGATGCAGGGATATTCGATCCCTTCCGGTTCGCGCATACATCACATTTCATTAAATGATGACTGTGATACTTTTGAAAATCATTCAGATAATCAATGTGTCATCACGAAAATTGATCGAAGGCTTGATGCCAAAATGTTCCACTTTCCGCTCCCAGTTATTTCCCATCACATAAAACCGAAGACTATCCTCTTTCTGATCAATCTCCGCCACCAGCCGCTTCCGGAAATATTGCAGTTGCGCCTGATCCAGATAGCATTCAAACACAGAATTCTGAACCCGTTGACCGTAATCCAGACATATCTTCGACACATGCCGGAGCCGTTTGCGTCCTTCCGGTGAGGAGGTGGACACATCATAGCTTACCAGAATCATCATAAGTAAACGTCACCTCCAAATAAATGGGGGGTATGCCTCCAGATATCCGCGAAGATGTCTGGCCAACAACAGCGATTGCACAAATGGCAATAAACCGATCGATATTTTCTCGTTGATGAACGGATGTACGATTTCGTCTTTTTTCCGTTCCTGCCAGGCCTTCAACACTTTTTTGCGGGTATCGTCATCCATGACCACAGCTCCGGATTCCGTTTTCCGAAAACCGTCCCCGGAGACAATTTTCAGGTTTACCAGCGATAAAGCCGTCCGATCCGCCAGCACCGGGCGGAACTCCTCCATCATGTCCAACGCCAATCCGTAGCGGCCGGGGCGATCCCGATGAAGGAATCCGACAGCAGGGTCCAAACCCACCGACTCCAACGCCGAACGCGTATCATGGGCCAGCAATGTATAAAGGAACGACAGCAGGGCATTCATGTTGTCGAGCGGCGGCCTCCGGCTTCTCGTTTCAAAACCGAAATCACCGCTCCGGTTATTGATGATATTGCCGAAAACCGCGAAATATTCACGCCCGCAATCGCCTTCGACGCCCCGGAGTTCATCGACCGTTTGTCTTTCATTCAAACGGTCGAGGCTGTTTTTGAGCCGGGCAGCCGCCTGCCGTACTTTTTCATCGCCGCCGTCGTGGTCACGAAGAAAGCGCTGAAGCACGGTACGGGAATTGGCGACCTTGCCGATCAGGCACGAGCGGGCGATATCCGCCGAAGCCGCTTCATCGTCCGCCGCCCGGTATTGACGGCGGCGCAGGAGTACGTTGCCGGAAACCGGCCCGGACACGCGGGTTAAGAAGCGTCCGTGCGCGGTCAGAAAAGACACTTCGACGTTTTTTTCGGCGCAAAAACCGAGCAGGAACGGACTGCAGAGGACATTTCCAAAGCAGATCACACCGTCCAGCGTATGAATCGGCACCCGCAGGCGGACTTCGCGCGCCACCGAAACCACCAACGACTCCCGTTCTTTCGAGAGGTACGCGCCCTGTGCGGTCACATAAAGGGTGTTGAGCAGTTTTCTCACGATCAATCCTCCAACATTGAATGAAGATAGTCGGCGACACGCCCGGCGGTACCGGTAGCGCACGGCATGCAGAGTTCATTCAAGGAACAGGCGTCGCATTTGCGGCGTTCATACACGGCCGGAGGAGGAGCACCGTATGGGATCAGTTCATGGAGGCGGCGGCAGGCGGCGATTGTCTCTTGCCGAAGCGGCGAATCGAACTCAACCGCCAGGCGCCGTTTCGTCCGTCCATAAAACAACGCGCCTTCCGGCACTATTACCCCTAACATTTCCTCCAGGCACAACGCCTGGGCGCAAAGCTGAATCCGGTACTCAGCTCTGACTTCGGCTTGCCATGTTTGTACTCGACCGGAAATGGAATCCAATGGCCATCCGGGGAACGGCGGAATTCCACCACATCGGTTTTGCCGACAATGCCAAGGGAACCCGAACGAACCGGCAATCCGCGCTCAATGCGAAGGTCCGGTCCGTTCTGCTCCACCCCTGCCCGATCCGCTTTTTCATGCATGACGGAGCCGGAAGCAGTGAAGTAATTTTCGCCCCATTCCTGCTCCGAATGAATTAAAAAGCATTGCCGTTCGCAATACAGCAGGTGCTGCAGCGCGGAGAGCATGAGATATTCATCCTCCGAATATACCTCACTGTCCGGCATGAATTCACACCATTTCGATCATCTCGACCCCGGCGGGGACGGCGGCCTTGTCCAGGATGACATCGTAGTCGGAGAATTCCCGCGCGGGGCCCTGCGAATCGGATTTGCGAACCACTTTCACCGTTTCGAAAAGCTTGTGGGCGGGAGCACTGCCAAGCTCGCTTGCGTGTTTGAAAACGATCAACTTGCGCGTGGCCATTTCGCCGCGGGCGGCGGAACGGTCATGGTCAAACATGTTTTTCAGGGCCTCCCAGAACAATTTCAGGTCATCCCCGGTGAAGCCGGTCTGTTTGGCCAGCGGCGCCGAGATGAAGCCGTGTACCCGGTAAAGGCCGTACGGGACATAGGCTTTGCGGCCCATGGTGCGGTTGTCCCCGGTCGAGTCGTCCTTGTCTTTATCCTTGACGGATTCGACCGCCATGCGGGTGATGCAGGCTTCGAGCGTACAAACCGGCTCGATACTTTCGCCAAAGCTGAATTGGACGGGACCGCGGACCTGTCCGCAATTATTGACACTAGTGGACATCACCGCCCCGAACGTCCTGACATCGAAAAAGTTCCGGCACATCCAGCTCCGCGCTTTGTCGGTCTTGTCCTTCTCCTCGGCGG
>CALABZ010000091.1 GCA_937888615.1 uncultured Lentisphaeria bacterium
GAATTCTGGCGCTTTTTCAAGCCGACTTTTTCCAAATGTGCGCAATTTTCAGGACGTTATCCCGAAAATCATCATAGATAAATCAAAATACGAAAAAATACCCCTCGTTCCGAAAAAAACAAGGGGGGTGTCAACGGTCTGAAACATCAATATTGATGTTTTTTTATTTCATCGGGCAGCGGCTTGACATCAACCGGCATTCCAAGATGCCTGATCGATTCCGCTCCGGCACAGCCGGTCGCGACTGCGTAACGCGATGCCTGGGGCGTAGTTGTCGGCGACTTTTCTTCACGCAGGTAATCTACAAACCCCTGAATAATCTTCAAATCAGCTCCACCGTGAGAACCTGGCTCCGCAATTAGACGATATGTTACATTACCGTTCAGACAAAATGAGTTGTTACGTTTATCCCATAATTCGATAGTTGAATCTTTCCCGTAATCACCGTAATTTTCGATCCGTCCTTCAGTTCCAATAATCGTATAATTACGACATGCGTCAGGTGTATAATGGCATTGAAGATAACAGGCTTGTGTCCCGTTTTCAAGCTGCATCATAATCATGTTGTGATCTTCCACATCGATAATCGGATGAAAACCGGTTTGTTTCATCGGTGGCCAATGGGAAACGTCAAACGAAATATCTGGTTTGTTTTCCGGAGCATCCGTTCGACGCGGAAGTTTATCGTAAACCGACAGATTACCCATACCGATTACCCGGCGGGAAAATCCGCCTGCCAACCAATGGATAATATCGATATCATGCGCCCCCTTCTGCAGCAGCAGGCTGGTTGATTTACTGCGGTCGGCGTGCCAGTCGCGAAAATATGCGTCTCCGCCGTAGGAAACAAAGTGACGGCACCAGATGGCTTTGACTTCACCGATCGCGCCGCTGTCGATCAAGTCTTTCATCTTGTTGGTAAAATCCATATAGCGCATGTTATGGCCAACCATCAGTTTGGTCTTATTTGTCCGGGCGGTTTCAAGTAACCGGTCGCAACCTTCAATTGTGATTGCCATTGGCTTTTCAAGATATACCGGCACACCGTGGCTCAGTGCATAATAAGCCTGTTCTTCATGGCAGAAGTCAGGAGAAGTGATAAATACGCCGTCAAGCTGTTCTTTTTCCAACATTTCTTTGTAATCGGTATAGCCGTTAACTTCTGCTTTAAATTTATCGCGGTAACGTGTTTTGAATTTGTTCAGCATATCCGAGTTTATATCCATTCCGGCCACAATCTCGACACCGTCATTGGTATTATGAGCATAATCCGACAGTGCTCCGCGACCGCAGGTCCCGATAACTCCCAGTCTTAATTTTTTCATTTATTAGTACCTTAATGATAATTAATTTCTATATGGAATTTCTTATCTGATTTTCATACTTACGGATATCGATTATTTTCCCGGAATGTCGTGACTCTTCCGCCGCATATACCAGCAGGTGACTTTCCAGGGAAGTCTGGATCGGAGTCAGGAGAATGGACTTATCGCCTGATTCAATGGCATCCATAAAATTATCCATGATTGCCCGGTCTCCACCGCTGTGAGTCCCTTTGGTCGTAACTGTGAGCGTATCTTTCTGCAGGGGTTCAAACTTCCAGGTCTTGATTGTATTGCCGGTGCCATCATATTCAATTTCGCCGTTTGTCATGCTGATTTTAGTCATGCGCCGTTCCATTCCATTATGTCCGCACATTGTGAAAGAAACGGTGATGCCGTCCTGCAATAATATCTGGACACTCTGGTGATCAACAACATCATTATCGGTCCGGAAAACGCAACGCCCGTAGCGATTCGTCCGCAATAATTCATAAAGCTGTTTTTTATTTTTCACCACCCCCATTTGGCGGATATAAGCCGGGTCGGTGGTTTCATCAAAATACAGCTTCATGACATGATATGGGCAAGTTTTGTAATGCGGACAACCATCAAGGCAGAATTCCGGCGCATTCTCAGGACAATTTTTCGCGGTAAAATAGTTCAGGCCGCCAAACGAAGCGACTGAGACGGCATTTCGTCCGGTAAGATAAGTCATTAAATCCATATCATGGCAGGATTTGGCCAGCAGCATCGGCGTCAGTCTGGATGAATTGAAAACGCCGCGAACATATGAATGTGCCATATGTGAGTATGCCAGGTTTTCACTGTGTTGTATACATACCAATTGTCCGAAATCACCGGAATCAATCAAGTGTTTGATGGTCTTATAAACCGGGGTCAATCGCATTTGGTGGCAGACAATAATTATTCCGGAATAATCCTTTGTTGCATCATAAATCCGGATAAGGTCCTGGACGTTTGTGCACAAAGGCTTTTCAACCAGGATATGCCAATTTTTTTGCATAGCGCCGATAACCGGAGCCAGTCGATGATCCTCCAGAGTTGCAACAACAACGCCTTCGACTTCAGGAGAAGCCTGAGCGAAGAACTGTTCACTGTCACTGAAACATTGACTTTCGGGAATATCATGAGCCGCTGCAAAGAATTCGCGTTTTTCCTTATCCGGTTCGAGCACGGCAACAAACCTGGCTCGGTGGGGCATATCCAAGGCATATTGACCAAAAATTCCCTGTCCGCGATTGCCTGCTCCTATCAAGGCTAATTTAATTTGTCTATTCACCGTTATACTCCTTCGATTTTACAGTGAGATCATCATTTTGTTACACACAACAGGCCGCTACACCTGTATTTTCTACAATCATATTGTTAGCCGGTACAGCTATTTTACTCCATTTTATTTCATAGGGAGCCAGTTCCAACTCAATGGATGCGCCATTTCCCAAATAGATGACAGCAGTCTGAGGCTGCGAATCAATGTTGGCCGCTGCCCACCAGCCAGTTTCGGGGAATGCCGCACAATCTACCTGTGGATTAGAGCTGAACCATTTTTTGAGTTCCAGTTCTTTGCCCGCGGCCCATAGAATAGATCGCAGTAATATGCGACTGTTATCATAACTATAAGGCAAATCAGCCATATATACTGCACGACCATGCCCATACCGGCTCACGGACAGCTCAATACCGGAAGCTTTTGGGGGATTGTTTTTGTCAAAACAATTAAGCGCATCGCAGTCTACTGAAATTTCTTTTTTCAGAATGACATCAATATCTTTACGGGCTGGAAATACCGGAGAATAAAGTGGCGAAAGCTCTTTATTCCCAGGGAAATCTTGCACAATGAAATGGTCGGGCGAAAGCCGGGGATGCAATGCTGTTCTACGAATTGTAGTACCGATTTCCTTATCTACGCCAAGCACGTCCGCCAGCTGGAAGAACTGACCCTGGTATTCACAGGCGCCTGGATCTTTCATGCCTATAAACCCGCCGCCGTTGTAGACCCATTCACGGATAATACGCACGAGGTTTTCATCACGCCACGCATCACCGCCGCTGGCAGGACTGCCGGCATCGCCGGCATTGATGATAACCGCCACATCATCCTCAATCCCGGAGTTGATGATATCGTTAAAGCTTCTAAATATCACCTCAAACGGTAGTCCGGCCAAACATTCCAGATAACTATCCTGCATTACTTCAGTATCGGTGGACAGGGATTTCTCAATGATAGTTGACGTATGTTTCCAACTGCTCAATTTCCCTTCATAATTCAGGATCATTATTTTTACGGGATATGAATAAGGGGTGGTTTTTCCGGATTTGCTCAATATTTCTCTGAATTGATTGCAAAGGTCAGTAATATGGTCAATAAAATTCTTATGCGGCAAAGGTACGCTCAAATATCCGCCATAACCAATACGATCAACCGTTTTCCGCAACATTGCACGACGGATTTTCATCCAGTTTTGAGTGGAAGTGGCAATAGCGTTCTCATCATTAATGAAAATATTATGGAAGAAATACGGATAGAGCCGCAGTTCTTTAATACTGGCTCCGGGGATATCGCTGACCTGCCTTACCCATACGCCGTTATGACATGCCTGAATCAGGATATCAAAGTTCATATCCTTGAAATCATCACTGTAAGGTTCAGCGCCAATGATATGATCCCCAAGATACAGCGCGGCTTTTCTGCCGGTACGGTGAATGCGTTCAACTATTTCCGTGGTATACTTAACTACAAAGTCATGGATGAATTTCTTCCAATCTTGATATGCCTGCGAGGGGATCCGTGTTGTGGTATTGTAATACCCTTTATCCACAAAATCCTCAGACCTGAGTTTGTAACCATAGCACTTTTCAAATGCCTCCAGGGCTTCAACACTGACGCAGTCCGTATAGGCCATGTCGACATGTTTCGGATTACCGTCTGCGTCGGA
>CALABZ010000092.1 GCA_937888615.1 uncultured Lentisphaeria bacterium
CGCACGGGGTCCAGCGGCGGAACGCTGGTCGCCCATCGGGCGAAATCCCCCTGCATGTTTCCCTTTTTAATGGGGGAAACGACGGGGAAAGACCAGTGCCCCGATAACGGCGGTGAACGGGGCGACCAGCACCAGACCGAAACTGCCGATGATGGTTTTCACCGTTTCGGATGCCACGTAGGGATTATTGATGAAATCAATCGGACTGGTGCCCTGCGCCGCAAAGGTCATCATCAACGTCAGGTATCCCCCGGAATAAGCCAACAACAACGTTGTGGTCATGGTGCCCACCACACTGCGCCCAATTCGGAAACCAGATTGCAGAAGTTCACGGCGCGACAGTTCAGGGCGCTTGTGAATGACCTCCTCCATGCCGGCGGCGACATCCATCGCCAGATCCATCACCGCCCCCGACGACGCCAGGAAAATCGCTCCGATATAAATGTCCGACAGATTCAAGAAGGAATATCCGGAATACAACAGCGCCTGCGAATACGGCATAACCGCCCCGTTGATCTTGAAAAGATGGGTGAAAAAATAAGCCAGAATCGAACTGGCAAACACACCGGCAATCGCCCCGCTGAACGCAGTGACGCCTTTGCGGGAGAGTCCCGCCACCAAAAAAATGATCACCGCGCACAACAGTGTCACCGCAGCGAACACCACCATCAGTGCATTGTACCCCATCAGGCAAAGCGGGATCACCAGTTTCCAGATGATCAGGCAGGAAAAGACAAACGAAAGCAATGCGCAAAATCCGGTGAATCCCCCGAAAATCATCAACAATATCCCGAACAACAGGAACAGAAACACCGTATAACCGATCCGATAATGGTCCTGGGCGTTCAGCGTACAGGTATCGGGATCGGCGTCGTCCAATATTCCGACCAGAGCCGTATCGCCGGGCTTGAAGACCTTGTCAAGCTCCATCTGAGCCCGCAGGACATTCACCGCCCGAAAATGCCGTCCCTCCCATTTGCCGCTGAGGATTTCCACCTCCAGTGCCTGTTCGCCTTTCTGCAGCAGGCCCAATTTCTCGATACAGGAATTATCCACCGTCACGATCCGGGCACGCTCTTTGCGCCCGGGCTGGGGGTCTTTTTTCGGAAACAAATCCAACTGAAAAAATACAAAACACAACAGAAGCATGGCCGTAACCATGACTGCGTCGCGCCGGGAAATCCGCAGTTTCGGCCATTTCCACATGATTCAGCGAACCACCTGTTTCAAGCGTTTGGCGATATCGGTATTGTCAAGCGTATTGGAAAAAAGCTCCGCGTTCACGCCGCAGGCGGTCGTGCTGACCGGCAACGCGGTATGCGCTCCAGTCGTCCAAGCCACCGCCGATTTGTTATTCAATATGCGGGTCACGGCATTGGCGAGCTGCGAGGAACCGGTGAATTTACCGTCTTTGACGTATTTGTCGAATGTAGCCTTCAGCATTTCTTCATCGTTTTGGGTGAGGTTCAAGCCCCCTTTTTCCCGTTTGCCGTCCACGGCGAACACCAATCCGGCCATTTCCGTGATCAGCGGCTTGAATTTTTCGAAGTCAGTGTCTTTGATTTCCTTGAAACGCCGGTCCATTTCGTCGCGCGAACACTTCTGGGCGCTCAGATTTTCGATATAGGATTTATAGCCGGTCCCGGCGAATCCCAGCGTCAGCCCACCGGTTTCATGGTCGCCGGTCACGACGATCAGGGTATCTTCGGAATGTTTCTGCGCGAAATCATAGGCAACCCGTACCGCCTTGTCGAAGTCAATCACCTCGTAGAGGGTAGTCGCCGCGTCGTTGGCATGGCACATCCAGTCGATTTTGCCCCCCTCCACCATCAGGAAAAAACCTTTCGGGTTATCCAGCAATTCGATCGCCTGACGGGTGAAATCGGCCAGACGCAATGTATCCTGATTCATGTCGATCGCGTAGGGGAGAGCATCCTCGGCGCCAATAGAAATAACCTTGCCGGCACCCGGTTTCAATTTATCGAATTCCGCACGGTTGGTGCTGACCGTGTAACCGGCTTTCTCCGCAAGAGTATAGATATCGCCTTTGTAGGCCTTATCCTTCTTGTCGTCGTTTTTGGCAATCCCCCCTCCCCCGAAATAATCGAAGTTGGAAGCGATCAGGTCCAACCCGATCTGATAATAGTTGGCCCGGCTGGAATTGTGCGCGTAAAACGCCGCCGGGGTTGCGTGGTTCAGCGTCACCGAGGTTACAACACCGACTTTGCGCCCGTTGTCGCGGGCCACCTCGGCCACCGATTCGAGTCGGCGCTTCGCCGTTGAATCCATACCGATGCAGCCGTTATTGGTTTTCTCACCGCAGGCGATCGCGGTACCGCTGGCCGCCGAATCCGTGATGAACGAATTCGCCGCACGGGTAGTAGTAATTGCCTGATGCGGAAGCCGATTGATCAGGAGTCCGGGTTTTCCGGAACGCGCCAGGAATTCTTCCGTCATCATCCGCTGTGGGATCGACAGTCCGTCACCGATGAAAAGAAACACATACTTGACCGGTTTTATTTCTTCGGCGCAAACGGTCAACCCGAAAGCCAATACAAACAACAGACAGCGGAACAATCCACTTTTCATTTCCTAAACTCCTGTAACAGTAAGGTATTTCATGGACATGACCGGTTCTCATTCCCGGGCGCCTGCGATGCGCTTCCCTATCTCCTCGTCAATCGTCCTCTTTCAGGATTTTGAGAACGAAATTCGGGAGGGCAAAACAGCTCTTGTGCACCTCGAGCGTATAATAACGAAGCTTATCCTGCATCTCAGGAGTCGGTTTCCGAACCGGATTGCGGAAGTCGGGCCCCAGCGATCCCAGGCACGCGCCGATGGAACCGGCGGGATAAGACGGCACCAGGAAGTGCCCGTATCCGGCTTCCTTGAATAGTTTGCCGGTGATTTTCAGCAGATGCTTGATCGTAGGCATATGCAGATAAACGGATTCGGACTGGGAGGCGATAATGCCGTCCGGGGCCAGCGCCCCTTTCATGCCGGTATAAAAGGCTTCATTGAACAGCCCTTCGCCGGGCCCGATCGGATCCGATGAGTCAACGATGATCACATCGTAATAATTCTTGCGGGTTTTGATGAATTCACTGCCGTCGGCCACATGAACCTTGACCCGCGGGTCGTCGTACCCGCAGGAGAGCGACGGTAGATATTCTTTAGACAATGCGATCACCTCGGCGTCGATTTCGCAGATATCGATCGTTTCCACGCAGTCGTGTTTGGCGATTTCGCGCAACACGCCGCCGTCGCCGCCGCCGATGACCAGAACCCGGGAAGGATTCGGATGAGAAAAAAGCGGCAGGTGCGCCATCATTTCCTGATAAGCAAATTCGTCGAATTCGGTCAGTTGGATCACACCGTCGAGGACCAGCATCCGACCGACATTCACCGTATCGAAAACATCGATCTGCTGGAACTCGCTCTTACAGCCGGCCAAATGTTTATCGATTTTAACAGCGACTCCGAAGCCTTCGTTGGTTTCGGCATACCAGTGTTCGTTAAGGAACCCTCCCATTAAAATTTTCTCCTCCTAGCGCCGCAACCCAACCTGCATCCGGTAATGAGCGCCCTTGAAAAAGTTGATGGAAAATTCCGCGACTTCGCGCGGTTCGAAATACTTGCAACTGAAAACATCAATATATGCGGTATTGGATTTGTTGGAAAAATGGCCTGAGATCAGGGAATTTTCGATCAACTGCGTCATGGTGAACCCTTCCATCTGGCCGCCGCCGAAGTTGACGACGGTGGTTTCGCCGCAGCGGACGATATCGATCTTGTCGCACAATTTCTTGACATAACAGCGGATCGCATCCGCGTTACGGATAATGTCGGGGTCGCAGTTATACACATCGACCGAGGCGAGAAGCCCCCAGGCGTGGCTGGCGGCGAAACGCGACTGCCAGCTCAACGCATAACTTTCGGTTTTACCCTCGTATACCGGCACCATCCGCTCAATTCCATTGTTGGAGACGATACCGCGGTTCATGACGCTGGAAATAATGGTATTCTCGGACTTCATCCCTTTGCGGAGGGTTTCGACAGCAATGTCGAAACTGATGGATTCGCCGCAGGTGAAAATATCGACAGCGGCATAATCATGTTCCGGCCATGCATGCACGGAAAAATGGGACTCGGCGATAATCACGAAACCGCTGATCCCCTGAGGTTCGAACGCATGGAAGTTAGCCCCCAGCACCGTGGCGCCGCTGGCGTGTGCCGCCTCGAGAAAAATTGATTCCATTTTCTTTGAATCAGCCAAGATTAAGGAATCGCAATCATAATACTCCACGGTCATGTGTTTGCCGAGTGCAAAGTCGCGGTGTCCCCTTAGTAGATTCTTTTCCAATTTCAATTGTCCTTCTTCGTTTACTCGTATTTATACTGTTTGGTGTTCGCCTGAAGCCAGGCCTGAAAGGCCGCGGTGGCAACACGTCTTTTGTTCATCTTATAGAAAAGTTCCGCATTGCTCAGTGAATTCGCCAATTCTTCCTTGGAAGCCTCGGTGCGCTTGAGGACCACGACCACCATGGCGCCGTCGTTGGTATTTTCCGCCGGCGAGAAGCCGCCAACCGGCAGGGATTCCGCGACACGCACGGCATTGAAAGCTTCCTCACCCTGCGGCGGCATCATCATGCTGTATACCGGCAGGACTTTGAACATCTTGTCCTTTTTCACCAGTTCGGCGGTCTTGCCTTTGGATTCGGCCAGGGCTTTAACCAGGTTGCGGGCTTTCTGACGGGCGATTTCGACGGCCTTGCCCATGGCTAATTCACTGCGGACTTTATCCTTGACTTCGGCAAAAGTTGCAGGACGGGACTCCTTGCTTTCCAGTAACAGCCCGACATAGACGGCATCTTTTCCGAGTACCGGGTTGGTCACGGGGATCTTATAAAGCTTGCTGAATTCGCCGATCAGGACCGGTTCCTGAATCCCGCGAATGTTGTCCGTATCGGCGAAAAACCAGCCGCTTTCGACCAGTTCCGCCTTGTCGCGAATCACCTGTTTTTCGAACAGAACCCGCTGTGCGTCCGGCTGTTTATCTTCCATCTGTTCGTAAAGTTTGACGGCAAATTCGCCGGCCTTTTTCTGAGCCGCAACCTTGCCGTAATGGGCGCTGTAATCCGCCGCCACTTTGCTTTTTACCTTGTCGAACGCCACGGCTTTGCCGTCAGCACTGTAAAGCTGTTTATTTCCTTCGAAATATTTCTTTAACTGCGCGTCGGTCGCCTTCACCTGTTCGGGTCTGAATACGGCGATAAGAGCATTGAAACTAACCGGAATCCGGTATTTTGAAGCATTGGTTTTATAATACGCTTCGAGATCTTTTTCGGTGAGCTTAACCTCTTTCAGATAGTCCTGCGCCTTAAAATCAGCCACGGCAATTTCGTTCTTCTCGTTAAGCTGACGGTTGAAGAGCGCGATTTCGGCGGGGGTGATCAGAACGTTTTCGGTCATGCTGCGTTCGAGGGCGGCCTGGGAGAGATAAGCACGGATGCTTTCGTCAAGATCCCCTGCCGTCAGGTAGTCGGGCTTCAGCCATTCATCGACAAATTTATTCATTTTATCCATGCTGAAATGACCGTTTTCCTGAAACGCGGGGTCCTCGACGATATAGGCGGCGACTTCTTCGTCGCTGATTTTTATCCCGCGAAGCTGGGCGGCTTTGGACATGACGGCCCAGGAGAAAGCCCCCTGATAGGCGCGTTCGCGGAGTGTCCGGACGGGCGGCTTCTGGTCTCCGTAGGCGGCGAACTGGAGGAGAGACATGATGTAAAGGCGATTGACCTGGGCCGTGAATGCTTCGTTACTGAGTGGCTCGCCGAAAATCTCGCCGACGCTTCCCCGGTGCTTGGGGCCGCCGAATATACTGGAAAAGCCTGGAGTGAAGAAACCGAGAAAGGAGATGGCGATAAGGATGGTAATTACTCCGAATATCCAACGCCCGTGCCTTTTGAATATCGAATTCATGTTTCGAATCAACATTTTTTAACCTCGCTTTGGGTTCGCGGAACTTTGTCCGGATTTTCGATCAAAAATAAGATACTTAACAATACTCATTTTGAACTGGAATTTCCAGTCGCAAAATGTATTTTTTTGTTTTTTTTTGCCGAGTCGGCACAGAGGAGAGTTCAGCGAAGTCCCTTTTCCGCGCCATCCAGGCACCCTATCCACAAGCCCCGGACAGGCCATCCATCTCCTGCGGCACGCAGGGCGGGGTTCCGCCGGCCGGAAAAAGTACAAAAAAAATGGAGGCGCGGACCGGAATTGAACCGGTGTAGGAGGTTTTGCAGACCTCAGCCTGACCACTCGGCCACCACGCCATCACTTATTTCAGGTCGGTTACTATACCGTCCTTTTTATGAATTACTAGTCCATTTTTGCATTTTTTTCCACAATTTTTTAGATTTTCGCCGTTCAATCCGATGCCGCTCCGCCCCGGCGACTGAACTTCGCCGGGCTTTTTCTCCCTTTGCTCCTTGAAAAAAAGCCTTTGACGATGTATTATTTGCAACTGATTCATACAGGATAATTCGATTCTATGAAATTCATAAAGACGAGATATTTCATTCTGCTGTTACCGCTGACGCCGCTGCTGTTCGCGGCCGGGTGCCGTTCTTTCCCGAAAGGCAAGCCGCCCGCTCACGAAGTCGTGCCCTCTTATGATCCCACTCCGCGTTCCGCCGCCACCGCGATAACGGAACAATCCAACAATCTGATCGCGTTCGGATTAGCCCGACTCGGCGGTAAAAAAGTACAGCTCGACGCCATCGCGGATGCGGTTCTCCGCCGGGATACGGAAAGAGTTCTCCGCGCTTCCGCCAATATCGTCCGTTTCCATATCGTTCCCGCAAACGCGGATTATATCGTGCATTCCGTCAGGACCGAGGTCTTGCCGGGACTTTCCCGCTGGGAAATGCGTCTGACCCCGGCCGCCGCGCCGGATGAAGTCCTCTGGCGGCAATGCGTAAACGTCGATACCCACTTATAAAACAGGAGCACTGAACCATGAGATACCTGATTATTTTACTGTTGGCCGGATTGACCGTCGGATGCGACTCTCTAAAAGAAAAAGGACTTCCGTCGGAGCAAATCATAACCACGTTCGACCCAAATACCCATTCGACCAGCCGGGCCGTCGATGAGCTGGCGGATTCATTCACCGCTTTCGGCACGAAACGCCTCGACGGCGCCAAAGTCCAGCTTCAGGTCAAGCAGGGCGCGAAACTGCGGCGTTATGCGGAAAAAATCCTTTTGGAAAGCCGCCGCGCCGTCAATTTTACTCAGGTTTCCGCCAACCCCGATTACATCGTAACGGTCAGTTTCGTCGAACTCACGCCGGACGTATTCGACTGGCGGATGAGTCTGGCCCCGGCCAATTCCCCCGGAACCGTCCTGTGGCGGCATTCCGTCAAAGTAGACACTTATAAAATCGATTAAAATAACAATCCACCAAAGGAGTAAACAGCATGGCAGGAATCTTCAAAGCATATGACATAAGAGGAATCTATCCCGACCAGCTCAACGAACAGATCGCCGAAAACATCGGCCGGGCTTATATCGAATTCACCGAGGCGAAAAAAGTCGTTATCGGCATGGACATGCGCCCGCATTCACAGCCGATTTTCGAGGCACTGGCCAAAGGCATCACCGAGATGGGCGCGGACGTCATCAACATCGGCCTCTGCTCCACTCCCATGTCTTATTTCGCCAACGGCAAGCTCCAGGCCGACGGCAGCATCATGATCACCGCCTCGCACAACACCGCCGAATGGTGCGGGCTGAAGCTCTGCCGCGAACACGCCATTCCCATCGGCGGCAACAGCGGCATCGCCGATATCGAACGCATCTCCACCGAAAAATCCTGGACCTGCGTCGAGAACAATGGCTCCATTTCCACCTATGACATCGAACCCGAATATACCGCATTCCTGCGCTCTTTCGCCCGGATGAACCGCAAACTGAAAGTCGTGGTGGACTACGCCAACGCCATGGGCTCTTATGAAATCAAGGGCATCGAAGACATGTTCGAGATCATCCCGCTGTACAAGGAACTCGACGGCACGTTCCCGAACCACGAGGCCAACCCGCTAAAAACCGAGACGCTGAATGTCCTCCGCGCCAAGGTGGTCGAGTACGGCGCGGACTTCGGGGCCGGATTCGACGGCGACGCCGACCGTTGCGGATTCGTCGACGACCTCGGCGAAATCATCCCGATGGACCTCTTCACCGCGCTGATCGCCCAGGATATCCTGTCCGACGGCCCGGCTACGATCCTGTATGACTTGCGCAGCAGCCGCGCCGTCCGCGAATGTATCGAGGAACACGGCGGCAAAGCGATCATGTCGCGCGTCGGTCACGCTTTCATCAAGGCGCAAATGCGCGAGAACGACGCCGTTTTCGCCGGTGAACTCTCCGGTCATTATTATTTCAAGGAGAACAACACCGCCGAGTGCCAGGGCCTCTCGTTCATCAAATTCGCCAATTTGCTCTGCAAGTCCGGCAAAAAAGCGCATGAGCTGGTTGCTCCGCTGAGGAAATATTTTGCCAGCGGCGAAATCAACTCCAAGGTCAGCGACGCGGCGGCGATCCTCGATGAAATCCGGGCCAAATACCAAGATGGCAACCAATACGAGCTCGACGGCATTTCGACCGAATACCCCGACTGGTGGTTCAATGTGCGTTCTTCGAACACCGAACCCCTGCTCCGGCTGATCGTCGAAGCCAATACCAAAGAACTCATGGAACAGAAACGCGACGAATTGCTTGCCATCATCCGCAAGTAACCAGAAGCATTCAGCAAATAACCAAAGTTTTATGGAAAATCCTCCGACAGAGTCGGATCGTCCGGCCGGTCCGTTCAATATTGAATACCCGGCCGAACTGCCGATCTCCAAACATGTCGGCGACATCGCGGATCTGGTGCGCCAACACCAGGTCGTGATCGTCTGCGGCACCACCGGTTCCGGCAAAACCACTCAATTACCCAAAATCATGCTCGAAATGGGTCGCGGCCTCAAGGGCAGGATCGGTTGCACCCAGCCGCGCCGTCTGGCCGCCAACGCCATGGCCCGCCGGGTCGCCGCCGAACTCGGCGTATCATTCGGCTCCGAAGTCGGATGCAAGGTCCGTTTTGACGACAAAACCGCGAAACAGACCGCCGTCAAATTCATGACCGACGGCATCCTGTTGGCGGAAACCCGTCACGACCGCCTCCTCCGCCAATACGACACGCTGATCATCGACGAGGCCCATGAACGAAGCCTGAATATCGATTTCATTCTCGGTTATCTGAAAAACCTGCTGAAAAAACGCCCCGACCTCCGGGTCGTCATCAGTTCCGCCACCCTCGACGCGGAACATTTCTCCGAATTTTTCGACCATGCCCCGATCGTGTCCGTGGAGGGACGCATGTACCCGATCGACGATCAATTCATGCCGCCCCGCGAGGATGAGGAACTCTCCGCCCACATCTGGCGCGCGGTCCGCTGGGTTTCCGACCTCGACCGCCACGGCGACATCCTCGTTTTCCTGCCCGGCGAACGCGAAATCCGCGACGCCGCCGACACCCTGACCGGCAAACAGCTCCCCTACACCGACATCCTGCCGCTGTTCGGCCGCCTGAGCCTGAGCGACCAGCAAAAGGTATTCAATCCGGGACGCAACCGCCGCATCATCCTCGCCACCAACGTCGCCGAAACCTCCATCACCATTCCCCGCATCCAATACGTGATCGACAGCGGACTGGTCCGACTGAGCCGCTACAATCCCCGTACCCGGATTCAGGAACTCCAGGTCGAACAGGTTTCACAGGCCGGAGCCCGCCAGCGCCGGGGACGCTGCGGACGTCTGCGCGACGGCGTGTGCGTATACCTGTATGATGAAGATCTGTTGACAGGCAGTCCCGAATACACCGATCCCGAAATCTGCCGCACCTCGCTGGCCGGGGTCATCCTGCAAATGGCCCTGCTCGGCTTGCCCCGCATCGAACGTTTTCCGCTGATCAACCCGCCGAACCCGGCCCTCGTTCGCGAGGGCTACCGTTCCCTGCTGGATATCGGCGCAATCGACGCCCGGGGGGCGCTGACCGACACCGGCCGCCGGTTGACCCGGTTCCAGATCGACCCGCACCTTGCCCGGACGATCTGTCAGGCCGATTCATACAAAGTCGCCCCCGAGGTCATGGTCATCGCCGCCTATTTAAGTCTTCAGGACCCGCGCGAAAGGCCGCTCGACAAACAGCAGGCCGCCGACCAGGCGCACCGCCAGTGGCACGATCCCGATTCCGATTTTCTCGGCATCCTGAAACTCTGGAACCGGCTCCGTCAAGAGGGTACTTCGAACAGCGCCCTGCGCCGCTGGTGCGGGCGCAATTTTCTGAATTACAACCGTGTCCGGGAATGGAAAAACCTTTACATGGACCTGTGGGAATCCGCCGCCGACCTGAATTTTGCCCAGGACGACCTGGTTCCGTTGCAGGTATTCGACAACTACAACGCCGATTTAATTCACAAAGCCCTGTTGAGCGGCATTCCCGCCAACATCGGCATGTGGGATCAGGAATTGCTCTGTTACCGGGGTACGCGCGGACGCAAATTCTTTATTTTCCCCGGTTCGGGGCTGTTCAAACGCAAGCCCACCGCGCCCTGGGTCATGACCTGCTCGCTGGTCGAAACCAGCAAGGTTTACGCCCGCCAGGCCGCCATCATCAAACCGGAATGGGTCGAAGAAGTCGCGCCGCACCTTTGCAAAAAAATCCATGACAATGTCCAATGGAACCCCAAGTCCGGTTTCGTCTACGCCCGCGAACAGGTCACGTCCGGCGGGCTGCTGATCCACAGCGGGCGCCGGGTGCATTACGGCCCGATTGATCCGGTCGAATCCCGACATATCTTCGTTCGCGACGGCCTCGCCCCGGGCAATCTCGACAGCAAAGGCAAATGGCTGAAAATCCACCGCCTTATGCTCGAAGACATCCGGCACATGGAAATCAAAATCCGCCGCCCCGGTTCCCTGCTCGACATGGAGGCCGTCGTCGAACACTTCGAGGCGCTGGTCCCCCCGGAAATCTGTTCCACCCGCGACTTCGACCAATGGCAACGCGAAAACCGTGTCCGGGCCGCCATGAACGTCGAAGACGCCATGCTGCCGCAATACCACCCCATCAATTTTGCCGACTATCCCGATGAACTGGTTTTCGGCGGACATCCGTTCCAGTTGAAATATTTCTTCGATCCCGGCGAAAAAACCGACGGCATGTACTTGTTGGTCCCGGAAGCCGAAATGAACCTCCTGCCCCCGTGGGCGCTGGAGTGGCTCGTCCCCGGCTGGCTCCCGGAAAAGGTCGAATTCATGATCAAATCATTG
>CALABZ010000093.1 GCA_937888615.1 uncultured Lentisphaeria bacterium
GTTTGCTTCCGGGGACCGTCAGGCCGCGATGTTGTTTTACATTCTGGTCAAGGATACCGGAAAAGAGATTGTGGAGCGTTTTCCGGATTCCCGTCATAAAGACCGCCATGGCAATCTGGACCAGAATTCGTTTCTCTACTCTTTGCCGGACAACAAAAACAAAACTTATCTGACATTTGCCTACGGATCGGGGTTGTCCTCTTATCTGGAAAATGAATTGAGGGAAGTGGTGAGAAATTACCAGGTCAGCGGATTTGCCCTCGATATGACCAACCACGCCAACAATGAATACAATGACGCGCAGTTGAAATATGCAGTCGGGCGCAGTTTTGATGACGACGGGAAAATCTATACGGCCGATTCCATACTGCCGATCCCTTTTGCACAATATATTCACAGCCTGAAAAGGAACGGCAAAACAATGGCTGTCTATATGAACCATGCAATGGAAGCGCAACCGGCCCTGCCTGTTTTCTATGCCGACGGCGTTATGTTTGAAGGAAACCCGGAAATGCAGATTGATAATTTCAAGTCTTTGCGCCTGATGAGCGGCAGAAAACCCATGACTTTCTGGGGCGCTCTCGGCACGGAAGAGCGCAACAACGCGATCAATTGGAATCTGGCCCGGCGCCCGGAAATAAAAGAACATATTCTCCAGGGATTGGCTCAGTATCTCCTGTTCAACTGTCTCCGTTACGGCGTCTCGCCAATGAATTGGGCGGTGGCATATCGGGATGGCCATTTTTTTCGACCCTACTTAGGGGTGATCACGGACTTGAAGCGGGCCGGTTGGCAAGTCGTTCCAGCGATTAAATGGGATGGGGACGCTGAGCTCTGGTGCGGGCGTTTTGGTACCGGTAAAAACACGATTTTTACGATTACGAACCCTACGAATGAGATCGTTGCAACTCAAATAAAGCTGATAAATTCCTATCTGGATGGTTTCGTGCCGAAGGCTGTGACCGGACAGAAGATCGAACCGACGATTCATGACAACGTTACTGAATTTTCAATCCGGCTGCAACCCAAGGAAATTATGATACTCCGTGATTCGGGGTGGAAAGCGCCAGTTCAGCCCGTATTGCTCTCGGCGGAAAGAGACATTGTTGATTTCTTCACTCTGGATGATGTACGGAACGGAAATATCAATGTCGTTGTTCCAGGGCCGTCATTCCGGGTCATCTACGATTATCTGGACCGCTATTATCCATACATTCAGGGGTGTCGTGAATTGAACGGAGGTATTTTTACCCGTGAACCGCGTCTACTCAATCCGAAATATAACGATTGCTGGCGGTTGCCGGTTCGAGATTCCCTGGGAACCGGTAAACAGATTGTCATAGGCCCTCCCTGCCAATTTCCCGAATTGGGGATGAAATTGGGAATTGATGAGAAATCGGCTGAAAATGGTTTTATCAAAGTTATTCCGGAAAGATCAGTATTATGGATTGGCGGTAAAAATCTTGCCGCAACTCGCGAGGCGGCGGATTATTACTTCGAAATTATGGATCGTAACTTACAAAAAAGGAATCTTGACCATGAATAAAAGAAAACAGATTTTCACTCTCATTGAACTCCTCGTTGTGATCGCGATTATCGCGATCCTGGCCGCGATGCTGTTGCCGGCGTTGAATTCGGCTCGCGAAAAAGCCCGCATCATCAAGTGTACGGCCAACCTTAAAGAATTGACCATGGCAGTTACCCTTTACGGTGAAGATAACAACGCCGAGATGCCGCCTCCGCCTCGCAGTACCACCTATCCGGACTTCTGGTGGCGTTGTGCCGCAACTCCTTACTCCGGTGGAGAATTGTTCGTCAACAGCACAACCATGACGATCGAACTGACCATGTATCCAGCCTATATCAGCAACTGGGAATTGACCCATTGCCCCTCCGGATATCCGAAAATGTCGAAAACCAAACAAGATACAAGCAATGGTACCAGCAGGCCTTATACAACATACCATGCGTACTGGCGTATGCCGAGTTACCGCCATAACTCCGCACGAACCTTCAAAGAAGCCAAACCTCACTGGCGAATCCTGATGGATACCTGCAGCAACGGCAGCGTCTCGGATGTGATTTCCAATCATACCGGCGGCAATGCAGTCTTGCCGTCCGGAGGGAATATCTCCTATGCGGACGGTCATGTCAGTTGGCACAATGTCAGTGAAATGACTGTTCATATCAATACGCATATGATGCCGTATCAACTCAACGAGCAGAACTAGGATTTTCATAATATGGCTTTGTGGATGCGGCCGGATATGCCGGTGAAGCCGCCTTATGTGGCGGTGTTCCGAAATAACTTTGTCCTGAATGAAGCGCGGGAAATGAAGTTCCGTTACAGTGCCGACGAGCGTTGTCAGCTTTTCCTGAACGGCGAACGGGTCGGCGATGGACCAGAGCGCGGCGATGCGCAATATTGGTATTACCAGAATTGCGAACTAAGGCTGGAACCCGGTGAATATTGCCTGACGGCACGGGTGCTTTGTTTCGGCAGGGATTTGACGGCACACGCGCAAATGTCGATCGCACACGGTTTGTGGATCGATGAACCGGACGGGATTCTGAGCTCGTGGCAATGGCAGCTCGAATTCGGGTTCCATTACCGCAAACCGTATCCGGACTGGGGCGTTTTTCCGCGCTTCGATGCGGAACCGGCGAATTGGAATATTCTGGAGGGACACGGCGGCGAATGGCGCGAAGTGGCGTATTTCGACGATGACCGCGAACTCCATGCGCCCGAACTGCCGCCAATGCGTTACGAACCGGAAACACATTACCGGCACGACGGCAACCGGATTGTCTTCGATGATTATGTCTGCGTTTGGGCGGAATATGTTTTTTCCGGTTCGGGTACGGTTGCGATCCGCTGGGGCGAAACCACTTACGAAGAGCCTGAAATCAACATCCATAACCTGAAAGGGGCAAAGGGAAAACGCGACGGAAAATACCTGATCAGTACCGGCAATACCTTCAAGCTGAACGGCGGGCGCTGTCGTTGGGTGGATTACTGGTGGCAGGCCGGGCGTTACCTGGAAATCGAATGCGACGGCCCGGTGCTGGAAAACGTGACGTTTCACCGTACCGGCTATCCGTATCATCGCGGCAACGGCCTTTTTTCACGGAATCCGCAACTGAATTCATTATTGGGCATGGCGTACCGGACGTTGGAGGCGTGTTCGCATGAAACCTATATGGACTGCCCGTATTACGAACAGCTCATGTATGTCGGCGACGCCCGGCTTGAAGCCCTCAGCACCTATGTGATTACCTCCGATACCCGGCTGGTCAAAAAAGCACTTCGGCAGCTTGCGCGTTCGCAGCAGCCGGACGGTTCGATTTTCTCGCGTTACCCGGCGCGAGTGGATCAGTTGATCCCGACTTTCTGCATGATTTATATCATGGCGCTTCACGATTATGCGTTATGGCAGGATGATCCCGAATTCGTGTGCGAACTTCTGCCCACAGCTCGTGGTATCGTTGATTATTTGAACCGGAATTTTCGGGAGGGGTTGTTGTATCTGCCCGAATGGCGTTTTATCGACTGGGTGCCGGAATGGACGCACGGCGAGCCGCCCGGCAGTGCGGAAAGCGGCACCAGTTCGCCGCTGAATTATCTGGGCGTGCTGGCTTTGCAGCGGATGAGCGAGCTTGAGGAACATTTCGGGTCCCGGAGGCTGGCGATTTCAAACAAGGAATTCGCGATTGAACTGGAACAATCCATCTGGAAACATTATTACAATCCGGTTCGCGGCCTGATTGCGGACGATCTGGAGAAGCAGCATTATTCCGAGCACCCGCAGGTGTTGGCACTATTAAGCGGTAATTACCCACAGTTGATCGATGGATTGCGGCGCGAGAGAAACCTGCCGAAAACCGGGATTTATTTTTCGTTTTATTATCTGGAAGCCTGTTACAAGCATCGCTTGGCGGACCTGTTTTACGCGCGTTTTGCGGAATGGTTCAAGCTGGAAAAGCAGGGGCTGAAGACCCTGCCCGAGGAATTCAACAACCCGCGTTCGGACTGCCATGCCTGGAGTTCGCATGTGCTCTATCATTACTTCGCCTCGATTCAGGGGCGGCGTCCAACCGTATTCGGGGGCAAGGGAATGCAGATTCAGCCATTATTCGGAGCCCGACAGCCTGACACTGTTTTGGCGCAAGTATAGCCCGGATGGACAGTACCGGGCTATACAAACGTTGGTGCATGTTGTCAGCGTTTTTCGATCATTGCAATGACGGCGTCGCTGACTTCGGTGGTGGTCGAAGAACCGCCGATATCGGGCGTGCGGATTTTGCCCTCGGCCAATACGTCGCACATGGCGGACATTAACAACGCGTTTTCGTCGGACAAGCCGAGCTGTTCCAGCATCATGGCGATGGCCCAGAACGTTCCGATCGGGTTGGCGATGCCTTTGCCGGCAATGTCCGGGGCGGAGCCGTGGATCGGCTCGAACATGCTGGGGAAGCGCCTTTCCGGGTTGATATTGCCGGACGGTGAAATGCCGATACTGCCGAGCATGGCGGAGCCGAGGTCGGTCAGGATGTCGCCGAAGAGATTGCTGGCCACCACCACCTGGAGCCGTTCCGGGTGCATGATGAAAAATCCGGCCAGTGCGTCGATGTGCATCTGGCGGGATTGAATTTTCGGAAATTGTTTCTGGATTTCGGCGAAGATCTTATCCCAGAACACCATCGAATAATTGAGCGCGTTTGATTTGGTGGCGCTCATGACCTGGTTCAAGCCGTTCCGTTCGGCGTATTCGAACGCATAACGGATGATCCGTTCGGTCCCCTTGCGGGTGAATATGCTCTCCTGGATGGTGTATTCCTCCGGCGTCTCCTGCTTGTTGAAGGAACCGCGGCCGCAATATTCCCCCTCGGAATTCTCCCGTACGACCACAAAATCAATTTTGTCGGATTTGATCGGCGATTCAAGGCCCGGCAGCAGTTTGATCGGGCGCATATTCACGTATTGGTCGAATTCCACGCGGATCGGCAGCAGCAGTTCCCGCAGTGAAATATGGTCCGGGACGCCGGGAAACCCCACCGCGCCCAGCAGGATGGAATCGCAGTCGGCGAGGATCTTCAAGCCGTCGGCTGGCATCATGCGGCCATGATTCAGGTAGTATTCGCAACTCCAGGGGAGGGTGTTGAACGAGAATGAAATTCCGCCTGTTTTCCGCGCCAGCGCTTCCATGACCCGAACGCCTTCGCGGACCACATCGACGCCGATGCCGTCCCCGGGGAGCAGATTGATCTTAAAATTCCGATTTGCAGTCATCCTGATATCTCCGTGGTTTGAAACCGTTTGCCCGGTTCTGTCTGTTACCGGTTCAAATATAAAATATAAACCGATTTTTTCCCGGTGTCAACAGGACAACCGCCGAAAAGCAGGAATTCAGCAATGATGCAGAAAGGTTAAAATTATCAGGGAAGCTTCGGTGTCCGGTCTTTTACCGACTGTTTGCCGTTGTCGAGGGGCAGGGCGAACGGTTTGTCGAACGCGGTGAAATCGATTTTTTGCAAATCCACCCCCTGGAGCTGACGGTCGTTCTGGGTGTGGTAAAAGAATTTCTTGTTCGCCTGGTCATGGGCGATGGTCCAGATCGTCGCACTGCGCATTCCTTTCGACGCGGATTTCCCGCCGCCTTCAGCCGCACCGAGCGGCACGTTAAAATTGTCGAGGATGCGGAATGCCTCGTAAATGCCCTCTTTGCCGTCCGGCAGCGGGCGGGCGGTCGCGCTGAACGCCACTGCGCGGATGAAACGCGAAGGCGGCGTGAAGTCTCCGGGCAAACCGAGCATACCGCTTCCTCCGCCGAGGGGCGATAGTTTGATCTTGCCCAGATCGATATCCTGATGGGGCTTGGAAGTCAGGTCGAGGTAATTCCGCAGATTGGTCAAATGCCAGTCATAATTCGGGGCATTGGTGATGACGCCGACTTTGGAGGTATAGAACCGGGTTTTGCCGTCGGTCCACTCGACGATAAGCTGGTTGCCGCCCGGTTCGGTGACGATGATATGAATCGGCGCGGGGAACCCCAATGCCTCTTCCTTGACATTGACGACGACAGCGTCGGTCAGGGCTTTGCGGACCTCTGCCACCGTGGAGCAGGTCGAGAGAATGTAATTCAGGACATCGGTCGGGGCCAGCGCACGGTCGGCGTCTTTCGGCGTCCAGTCGACGTATTCGGCGAAACCGGGGTGATAAAACAGTCCGGCGGTCAGCCCCGTTTCGTTCATGCCGTCGACAAGGCATCCTTTATCCAGCGCGTCGAGCCCGGCGACACCGTAGCGACCGGTCCATTTCATGCCGGTCATTTCTTTCGGCATGTCGGCCTGATAATGAAAGTTGCGTGGATAGAAGAAAATTCGTGATTTGAGATCGAACGTACCCCATTCGAGCGTCCTGCCGTAGACGATGTCACCGTTTTCGGCGGTGAGGGTGATGCCGGTACAGGCCTCAAGCCGGGCCGGCGTGAACAGTGCGATTGCTCCCAGTATGGCGGAGAGCGCCAGGGTAATGCCGTAAGAAATTCCTCTCATCATGTTCCTCCCGTGTGGCTCGTATTAATTGATGACCAAATCGATTTCGATACTGACTACTATAACCTCTCACAGCGGGATTGCAAATCCGCTCGAAGAATAGTTGCGGCCTGTCAAGGTTTTTTCAAATTGTTGTCGCGAGTTGAGTGTAGTGCCGGATCGAAGCTGATAATTCCACCATCCTTTCCTCGAAAGGAGGATTTGCTGTATGCCATCCGGATGAAATACCCTGTTTTTCTCCTCAATATTGACTGGGTTCTGATAATCATTTAAGGATAAGAGGTTTTTTCCGGGCAACCGTTCGGATTATTTGCGGCGTGGAATTTTTGCAATTATTTGATATTCCCTCTCTTGACAAAGGTTGAAACCGCTTGTATAATTATATTGTAAAACGTTTTAAATGGTAGAAAAATGGTTGATCGAAAATGACTGTGACGTTGAAAAAACTGGCTGCGGAACTGAATGTATCACCGGCGACGGTAAGCCTGGCTCTGCGCGGAGTTCCGGGGATCGCTCCCGGAACCGTGACGCGGGTGAAGGAACTGGCCCGGAAATACGACTATGTCCAGAGCAATATCGGGCGGGCACTCCAATCGCGCCACACCCGGCTGATCGGATATCTGCTTCCGGGCATTACCAGGACATTCTTTAATGAAATCCTGCAGGGCGCCGGGGAAGAAACGGCCAGTCGTAATTACGGTCTGCTGGTCGGTTGGGTGAATCCGGGAGACGAACACCTGGAGCATCAGATCAACCTGCTGTTGGAGAAAGATATCGACGGGCTGATCATATCGGAGAAATACCATTTGATCGATAGATATCTGCCCCGTTTCAAAAATCGCGGCAAGCCGGTTGTGTTCTGTTCGAATAAAGCCTCGGAAGGCTACGTGGAGATCATCACGGATAACTTCTACGGCGGTTATCTCGCAGTGGAAACCCTGTTCAAACACGGACACCGGAAAATTCTTGGAAGTGTTGAACTGGAAGAACGTTTCCGGGGGAATGCAGCCGCGGCCGAACACTTCGGCGTTGAACTGGGGAAGAGTCTATCCGCCGAAGATGCGCTGAAAAAACTGTTGGCCGACAATCAATATACCGCCATGGCGGCTTATTCGGATGACCAGGCACTGGATATTATTTACGGACTGCGCCGGAACGGCAGGCGTGTGCCGGAAGATGTTTCGGTCATCGGTTTCAACGGCGGAGCCCTGGGGGAACGCCCCGAATTCCAATTGACGACGATTGAACAGCAGCGTCTTGATTTAGGGCGGTGCGCGGTGAAGAGCCTGATTGAACAAATCGAAAATCCGGACTATGTGCCGGTTAATCAATATCTGAAACCGGAGCTGAAAATGAGAAAAACAGTTGCAACCATAACTACAGGAGGTGCATAATGAAGCAAGGCCGGATATTTTTCACGCTTATTGAACTGTTGGTCGTTATAGCGATCATAGCAATTCTGGCGGCGATGCTGCTGCCTGCCCTGAATGCGGCGCGCGGCAAAGCCCGGACAGTGGCATGCCTGAACCAGAACAAACAGATTTCGGCGGCATTGATGGGATATCAGGTGGATTATGATGATTTCTATATTTTCTGGGGGCCGGACACCAGCGACAGTTGGAGTTGGCGCCTGAAAAGGGACAAATATATTTCGGACTCAAAAATTTACCTGTGCCCGGACATGCCCGCGAATTACGCCTATCGGGACAATTTTGTGACCACGCCGGACACCAACTGGACGTATGCCTGGATCAGTTACGGATACAATTATCTGGGACTGGGTTCAAATTATTTCAGGAACAATTCAGTCAGTTACAACGATCCTCCGTACGGCATCAAGGCTACCATGGTCAAAAATTCGAGTTCCATCATCATGCTGGCCGACTCCAAATACACCATCGCCGTCGATCGCGGGTATTTCCGGATTTCCGACGCCTGTTCCGGCAGTTCGAATTATTTGATTCACACCCGCCACAACGGCAATATCGCCAATATCGTCTGGGCGGATGGACATGCCAGCTCGGAAAAAGACGCGATGACCCGTTTTCAGGTCTCTCCGTTCACTCACATCAATCCTTTTCTGTAAGTTGTAAAAGATGAAATTTCTGCCGATTCTAATATTATTTGGATGGTTTCTCGGGCTGTCCGCCGCGAATGAACCGATTATTCTGCGCGGCAGTGTCCTGCCCGGAGCAAAATGTCCGCCCCAATCGCGCATCTACGAAAGCGTTCGCCTGTCGGAGTCTTTCCGGCAGGCCGGGACTTGTGCCATGTGGTTGCGCCCGGACGGCTGGAGTAATCAGGACCCGGCCTGGCATTTTTTCCTGACGGCCGGGATTCAGGGGAAGAATACGCCGAACATCTGCTTTTACCGTTTCCCGGACGGCAAAACGCGCCTGCTGTGGAGTTTGAACGCAAATGAGAAAAAAGCCGATGAAATTGTTACGCAGATTCCGTTCGCAAGCGGTGAATGGATGCATCTGGCGTTTACTTGGAAAGGGACGGACTTGACGCTGTATGTCAACGGCGCGCCCGCCGGGCGGAGGCGTCTGAACTTTGCAATGGGCGATCAACTGCCGATGGATTGGAAAATCGGCGATATCCCGGACTGGAATCCCAAGAGCAAGTTCACCACTACGCTCGGACGGGTTGAAATTCACCCGCGGGCTTTGAGTGAGGATGAAATCTCCGCTTTGGCCCGGCAGAAGATGGAAGGCGGCATGATCACGGTCGTGGACCGGAAATTCATTCCGGGCAGCGTCAACCGGATATGGGGCCGTTCGGAAACCAACGGCGACATGATTCTGGAAATCAAATACGTGAACGAACTCGGACAGGCGACGACCGCGACTCGAAACATTGAGTTGCGTGACGGCCAATTCTCCACGGAACTGGCGATCCCGGACGACGCGCTCGAAACCCGCCTGACGTTGAAGGACAAAAACGGCGTTTCGCCGGTGTGGAAACTGGAAAAAATCAAGTACG
>CALABZ010000094.1 GCA_937888615.1 uncultured Lentisphaeria bacterium
ACAATCGGTTTGGAGAAGAGCAAGCTTGCCCGTCCGCTTCCAAGCGGAAGCACTGCGGGAATTATCCCCGATGAGATCGCGGAAAGCCTGGGATTGCCTTACGGGGTGAAAGCCGTTGCCGGCGGTCATGACCAAACCATTTGCGCCCTGGGAGCCGGAGCGCTGGAAACCGGAACTGCGATGTATGCCACAGGCACGGTCGAGTGTATATGCCCGGTGCTGGAGACAAAAGTTCTCAGCGAGAGTCTGCGCCAAAATAATTTGTGTTGTTATGATTACAGTTTGCCGGGTAAATACACGACAGTCGCCTATTGTTTGACCGGCGGTAATATTTTGCAATGGTTTAAGGGCGAATTCGGACATTTGGAAAATGACTACGATTTGTTGATCGAACAAATTCCCGATAACCCGACCGATTTATTGGTCCTGCCTTATTTTACCCCGTCCGGCACACCGTATTTCGATACCGTCACGAAAGGTACGATAATGGGATTGCGTTTGAATACATCGCGCCATGAAATACTCAAAGCATTGCTCGAAGGGGTGCTCCTGGAAATGAAACTGAATCTGGATTTGCTGTCTGAATCCGGAATGAAAATAAATAAACTCATAGTCACTGGCGGCGGAGCCGGAAATTCAAAATGGCTGCAGTTGAAAGCGGATGTATTGAACATGTCAATCATAAAAAAAGATATTGACGAAGCTGGATGTTTCGGAGCGGCAATGCTGGCTTTTTCGGCTGACGCCGGGGTTAACATCAACAAAATTCAGTATGACAGTAATGAGCAGAGAATCATTCCGAACCCGGAGAAAGCAGAAATATATGAAAAGAAATTTGATAATTACAAAAAAATGTATCCAGTAATTAAAGAATTATATGAAAATTTCAAGAACTGAATCAAAATTTATAAACAAAAAAAGGAACAAAAAATGACTCAGCCAATAATTAAAGGGCATGAATCCCACATGAGAAAAGCCGAGAACCTCGGCATTATGGACAACGTAAGCAGGCATATAAAGGTCGTTTTTCTCGGTTCTGGAAGTGCTTTTTTCAAGAGCCTTTTCTGCGATGTGATAAGCATCCCGGGGGCGACCAAAGGGGAAATGGCACTGGTCGATATTGACCTGGAACGTTTGGAACTCTCCCGTCAACTGGGAGAGAAAATTCTTGAAAAAGCCGGAATGACCGGCTGGAAGATTACCGCGACCGCTGACCGCGCCGAAGCCCTGGCCGGTGCCGACTATATTATCAACTGCATCGAAGTAAGCGGTACTGAATGCGTTCGCTTTGATAACGACATCCCATTGGAGTATGGCGTGGATCAATGTATTGGCGATACCATCGGGCCGGGCGGATTATTCAAAGCTTTACGTACAGTTCCAGTATTTCTGGAAGTTTTGAAGGATGTTGAAAGAATCTGCCCGGATGCATGGGTATTGAATTATACGAATCCAATGAGCATCATGTGCTTAGCCGCGAATCGCGCATCTTCGGCCAAGGTTGTGGGTCTTTGTCACAGTGTTCAGGGGTCTTCGCATAACATCGCGGAATACGCGGGCGTTCCCTATCAGGAGATGAAATGGCGCTGCGGCGGCATCAACCATCTTGCGTGGTTCACTGAATTGACCCACGAAGGCAAGGACCTGTATCCTCTGCTGAAGAAGAAAGCAAGTGAAGATCCGGAGACATTAGCTAAAGATCCAGTTCGTTTGGATGCCATGCTGTACTTCGATCATTTTGTTACGGAATCAAGCGGCCACTTCAGCGAATACTTGCCATATTACCGCAAGCGGCAGGATTTGATCGACAAACATTGCGGTGATGGTTTCCTGGGGCAAAGCGGCTTTTATGCCGGCGAATGGCCGAAATGGCGCATTGAAAATGACGAACGTCGCAGGAAGTTGATCAGCGGGGAAGACGAAATTGAACTTGATCGAAGCTGGGAATACGCCAGTTACATAATTCAGGCGATGGAAACAAACAATCCATTCAAAATTTACGGAACGGTTATGAATACCGGTCTAATCACGAACTTACAGCAAAATAATGTGGTGGAAGTTGCCTGTACTGTTGATGCCGAAGGGATTGTCCCCAATTATTTTGGCAGTTTGCCGCCGCATCTGGCTGCGCTTTGTTCTGCCAATTTATATATGTTTGATTTAGCTGCCGATGCCTGTATCCATAAATCAAAGGACCTGGCCATGAAGGCATTGATGCTTGATCCACTTACTGCGGCGGTCTGCAGTCTGAGCGAAATCAAAGAAATGTTTGAACGGATTTTTGAGGCGGAAAAAGAATTTTTACCCGGATTCAAATAACCTGTTTTTGCTGGTATTTTCAACAGGACGCACGACAGACAAAACATAGGAGTTAAAATTGCGATGGAACTGGATGAGACAATCAAAAAATTGCTGATCAATATCAATCAGTGCGAATTGGTCTCGACAATCTGGCCGGAAAGCGGTTATCTGTTGTCCCCTGAAGACGCCGCGCTGGTGGATGTAAGTGGTAAATCCAACAATTTCCACTACTTCAATGAAATACTGATCCCACTGCGCGGCCACTATCGGTACATGCTGGCCGGTAAACTCTATCGCTGCCTTCCCGGTCAAGTGTTTCTGATCGGCAGTCAGGAACAGCACGAAAACTACTACACTTCCGAAGGAAAAACCGGCGATATCCACCATCTCTGGCTGTCAATCTTTGACAATACCCAGCTCTTGGCAACGTTCGTCCAATACGAGCCGGATGGCAAAGAACTTCAGACCACCTCATACAATATTGCATTGCTGGATTTCCCGAATGATTTGAGTCTGCTCAAAAACTGGGATAACCTGCGACGTGCCGGATCGTCCGCGTCACAGGTGCTCAAGGCAAAATTTGCGCTCAGTCTTAACTATATTATGATCCAGCTGCTGGAACAGATCGATACCCCACCGGCTTCGACCAAAGATTTTCAGCAGAAAACGATCGAGACGGCTAAACTGCACATCAGGCATCAACTGTATAAGGGGGTTTCACTCGACAATGTTGCGAAAGTCGCCGGCTACAGCCGATTCCATTTTATTCGTCTTTTCAAGCTGTATTCCGGGATGACTTTTCATGCTTATGTCAATCAGTGTCGCGAAACCAGAATGAAGGAACTGCGTGAGCAACATTTATCCTATAAACAAATTGCTCAGGCACTTGGTTTTTCCTCGTCTTCCGCTTTTTACAACTGGCGAAACACCAGAAAAAACAACTATATATAGGAGAGCGTTTTACTGTGAGCAGGCGGCTTTTCATTTCGCCATGATGGGCCGCTCCTGGAAAAATCCGGACGGGATTTTATCGAAAACAATATAAAAGCAATAAATATTAGTTTTTGGCAATTTTCATGTCTTGCTATCTGCATCGAAAAATACTATAATCATATTAGGCAACAGTGGTTGCCTGACATACAGTTAATTAAACACATCCTAACCCAAGGAGATAATAATGATTAAGGCGTCAAAGAATTTCACCCTCATTGAATTGCTTGTCGTGATCGCGATCATCGCAATTCTTGCCTCAATGCTGTTGCCCGCGCTCAACAGTGCCCGTAACAAAGCCAGACAGTCCAGCTGCACCAGCAACCTGAAACAGTGGGCCTTGGCCGCCCAGATGTATCATAACGACACCGGAGCGCTGGTTCCAATCAGAACTGGCATTTCCGACAAATACTGGTACGATTTCCTGGCGTCATACACCGGTAATGAAGATTCCGCTGATACAGGATATATGAAATATCGCACTGAATACAAGCAGGCTGCCCTGCATCGTTGCCCATCCCAGGTCATAACAGCGGAGCTTACCGGCAACACTGTTCTGGACCCGGATTTTACGACCAATGGTACCGTCTATGCCTGGGACCTGCAGCCCTCCGTTAATGTTACCTTGATTAATAATCCTTCCAAAACTTTCTTTCAGGCTGACGGCAAGAGAGATTTTTATGGCGTAACCGACGGGTATCAGTCTCGTCTTTACAACTCCAGAAACACCAGCACGACGGTTGACTACCGGCATGACAGCTCTTTAAACATGAGTTTTTTTGATGGACACGTTAAAAATGTCCGGGAAATTCCGACTGACGGAGTCTATCTTGATGTTGTAGCCAGGCGCGACACTCCGAATTCACCATGGAACGCCTGGTATTGAGTTAACAATCAGGCGGTTTATCCGGACCACTTGCCGGTACTCGTTCGTGCCGGTCCGGGGAATCCCGGCGGAAAAGATCATCCCGTCGCTATATCATGACACTGGCACTCTGCCCGGAAATATTCATGAGATCATATGTTTGATGCGGCTTTTGAATATTGCGGGTTTACACTCAATGGAATACAGAATGAAGAATAAATTATCAATTTTAACAACGGCGCTGTTACTGTTCGCCGGAGCAACCTCCGCCAGGGCTTTGGAGGTTGCTGAATATCGGGTGGCGGACTGGCCGCACATGACCAACAATGGAGACCATAGAGCCAGAGTCAAGGTGACCAATTCAACCGATGCGGTTTTTGTACGGATTCCGTGGCGGCGGCGGGATGCCGAGCCGCAGACAAAGGGGGTTTTCGCTTATGACGGCGCAGGTAAACGGGTAAAAAACTTTTATTCGCTCGCCGTAACGCAGGACTATGGAGATTTTATTTTTCAGCCGGAAGCGGGACCCGGAGAATATTTCATCTACTACTTGCCGTATAAGCGCAAAGGGACGTTTGAAGGGAATAAAAATGCTTCGGAAACCTATGCCCCACCTCAGGATACGGCGTCGGAACAGTGGTTGCGAAAAAATTCGATCAACAGGCAGTTGACCGCTGAACAGGCGCGGCGGTTGTTCGCCGGTGCCGAACTGGAGGCAATCGAATCACGCAGTCAGTTTGACAGTTTTTATCCGATGGAGGTCTGCGCTACCAACGCGGAAGTTGCGCAGATGCTCAAAAAGCAACCGTCCGACGTTCCATTTTATACATTTTGCGAGCCGCGCGAACGGGACATCCGGATGCGGCGGCAGTTGCCGGTCTGGTGGACGCAACAGGGGCCGAACTCCCAATTTACCTGTGAAGCCCGGCCTTACGAGTATTTCCCGTTCCAGGTCGGAGTATGGAACCCCGCCAGAGAAGTTACCAACTTAACGGTCCGCTTCAATGACCTCAGGAATGTTGACGGCAAGGTGATTAAGGCTTCCGCTCTGACCTGTTTCAATACGGCCGGGGTTGACTTCCGGGGACGCTATTTCACCCGCGAAATAACAGTGCCGGCAAACGTGGTGCAGCCGCTGTGGTTCGGCATCGACATCCCGCGGGATGCCGAAGGAACCTATACCGGAACGGTAGAACTGGTTTCGGCCCGGGGAACGGTGCCGATTGCACTGACGTTGAAAGTTGCGGGCGAAGCCGTGCCTGACCGCGGGGACAGCGAAATCAACAGTTTGAGCCGGCTCCGCTGGCTTAACAGCAGCAGCGGGATCAATGACGATATCCTGCCCGGCCTGGAGGCGTTGAAGCTTGATGGACGTACCGTGATGTTGGGGGGACGAACCGTCACATATTTGGAAAATGGTTTACCGGGCAGTATCAAAAGCAATAATCAGGAGATTCTGGCCGCACCAATTCAGTTGACGGCAACTTCCGGCAACCGGACTCAAACGCTTTCCGGCGGTACGACCGAACTCAAAAAACAACAACAAACCTTACTCAAATTTGCCACGACCGGGGCCAGGCTGGGTTCGGTTGACGCCGTGATTGATAGTACGATCGAAAATGACGGATGTCTGTTATTTGAAATAACCCTGAACGCTGCCCGGAGAGCAACTTTCGACAATCTGGAACTCAAAATACCAATGCGCAAGGCGATTGCCAGATATTTGATGGGAATGCGCAAGCGCGGCGGCTATCGACCGGAAAAACTTAATTGGAAATGGGGCAAGGTGAATACCACCAATGCGGTTTGGCTGGGGGATGTCAAAGCCGGCTTGCAACTCAAACTTCAGGAAAATGCCGAAGATGTCTGGTCTATTGCCGGTGAACCGCTCATCCCCAACGCCTGGTACAATCTGGGACATGGCGGCTGCGACATTTTTGAACAGGATTCCACCGTGATGGTCAACGCCTATTGCGGCCCGACTGTCGTCACGCCCGGTGAACCGCTCAAGCTCAATTTCCGGCTGTTGGTCACACCTTTTAAAACGATTCCCAGAAAAAACTGGGATTGGCGGCGGGTGCAGTACTGGGAGGTCGGCGATGACGGCAACAAGATCGTTCACATGCACCACGGTTACATGGGGATGCCGTACATCAACTACCCGTTTTTCTCCGAAAAACTCCGGCATAATGTCGAAAGCATGCGTTATCGGCTGCTTGATCCCGGCACGGTTTCCTATAAGCTGACCGACAAATTCAATTTGAAAAGCGGGACATTGCATCTCAGCACGATCCTGAACTTCAATGTGGCCGATACAAACCCCGGCATTCCGGCCGATAACGCCAATCTGGCCGAGATCAGGCTTGGCGGTCAGGTGGGTTCGATCATCCTGTTCTACAGCACCGACGACCGCGGTATCCGGGCGCTGCTGGTCAAAAAAGATACCGGAAAAAATGAATACCCCGGCTATATCGTGGGTCGTAGACTTGATGCCAAAGCCGGGGATCAACTGGACGTTTCACTCAGTTGGGGTAAGCGTTTCAAACTCTACACCAATGGACAGTTGACCGCTGATATCGATCTGAAAGGCGCAACCAGTGCAATGTCCCCGATAAACCCGGAACTGATCGTTTACGGAAACAAATTCACCATCCGCAAAGTTCAGCTCGACACTCGGGAATACGCCGGCGGCAAAGTGGACTTCCAACCTGATGCCGAGCCCGCCATTAACGACGATTTTACCGGCGGCGGCAACGTCATTTCCTCCAAAACGGCGCCGGACAAAACAATCGCCCGGAATATACCGCCGCCTTCCGCCGCTTCTGCGGCGTCTATCGGCAGCGGATTTGAAAAGGGCAGGAAAGAATACAGCCTGACCGACAAATTTAATATGAAAGGCGGCTCGCTGCATGTCAGTGCCCGACTGAATTTCAATGTGGCCGACACAAAACCAGACACTCCGGCCGATAACGCCAACCTGGCCGAAATCGAGCTCGGGCCGAAAGTCGGTTCAATCGTAGTTTACTATAATAGCAACGACAAAGGTATTCGGGCACTGCTGGTCAAAACGGATACCGGAAAAAATGAATATCCGGGTTATATTGTCAATCACAAATTCGACGCCGGGGTTGGAGACAAAGTGGAGGTTTCGGTCAGCTGGGGAAGTCATTTCCGGTTCTATGTAAACGGCAAACTTGTCGCTGACGCCGATTTGAAAGGGGCGACCGACAATTTACAGCCGGTGATGCCGAAGCTAATTATCTACGGCGGCAAGTTCACTATCGATAAGGTTCAGCTTGAACAACAGGAATATACCGGCGGTAAGGTTGATTTTTTCAACGGTCCCCAAACGGCTGTCAGTCAAATCTTTGCGCCCGATAGTACTGCGGTGTCACCGCCGGCCGCCATTGGAACCGGACAGCAAACGATGGCCGAACAGCAACCCCCGGTCACTATTAATCAGACCCGGAGCGGCGGTATTATCAATTCTCCTTTCACGCTTGACGCAAACGGACTGGAACTACAGCCCCGGAAAGAAAAAATCGAGTTCAATATCTACTATACGATCCGCGAACTTTCCAATCACGCCCGTGAACTTTGGGCCTTCCGATCGCTGGGAGATGAGGTATTCTCCACCCGGGGCGGGGTGGTTTATGCTCAAGACGCTACCGATGTTTCCGGCGGCAGGGACGGCGGTTTCCCCTGGTTGCAGGAGCACTTGATTGACGGTTATGCCCCCGCCTGGCGGACTACGTATCTTGGCGAGGATTTCGATGCCGCAATCGGCACCAAGAGTAATTCCCGGCTGGTAAATCACTATCTGGCCGGATTGAGCTACCTGCTTAAGTATCTGGATATTAACGGACTCTATTTGGACGGAATCGGATACGATCGCGATACGATGAAGCGAGTGGCACGAACCATGTATTCCACCCTTGGCCCCGATTACCGGATTGAAACTCACTGTTCCGACATCTATCCGACCATGCGGATATCGGTCATGAACATGATCATGGAACATCTTCCCTATCTGCGGAGCCTTTGGCTGGGGGAAAACTACAATTGGAACACACCGCCGGATTTCTACCTGGTCGAGCTCTCCGGCGTCCCGTTCGGGATCAGCAATGATATGCTCGGCATGCGCAACGGCGGCAACCAATATCGCGGTATGGTCTTCGGCATGGGCGGACGTCTCCTGAAAAATCGCAAATATCTCTGGGATTTCTACGATGCGGCCAAACTGAATGAATCAACCATGATCGGTTACTGGGACGATGCCTGTCCGGTTCGCACCGACAACGACAAAGTCTACGCCACGGTCTACCGCAAAGACAACGAAGCGATCGTGGCCGTGGCTCATTGGGATATTATCAATAGTGAAGAGACCAACGCGACTGTCTCAATCCCGTTCATCAAAGATGCCGGCAAGCTGTTGGAGTCCGGGGCAAAGCTGACCCGGATGAAACATTACAATAACGCCGGCTCAGACGTGGCTGCGAATAATCAGACCACACTCTACGCCGGAGCCACCGACAAAGGCATGTTTTTTGCCTTTGACGCTTATGGTCAAAACCCGGCAGCCAGGGAGAAACAACGGGACGGGGCCATATATGAAGACGACAGTGTGGAGCTTTTTATTCGTCCATCGACTGATTCCGATCATTATTTTCACTTCACAGGCAACAGCGCCGGCGTTTTCCGTGACGAGAAGAACGCTCCCGGCGACATCAACCCCCTATGGAATGGTGAATGGGATTACAAGGCCAAGCGGACCCCATACGGCTGGCGAGGCGAACTCTTCGTGCCTTGGGCGACGCTGGGGATAATTGCGCCGAAGCCCGGTGACAAGATCGGTTTCAACTTCACCCGCAATCAGGCCGTTGGCTTGAGCTTGTGGAAAGATACCGGCAATTCATTCCACAATATGAACGAGTTTGCCGTGGCCACATTTGGGGCCGATGCCACCAGACAGGTCGAATTGGCTTCGGATTCGGCAGGAAACTCCTTCAAATTATCGATCAATTATGGCGCACTTGGACTTGATCCGGCTAAGACTCGGATTTACGCCCCGGCGATTGAGGGCTTTCAGCCCGAACGCATCTTCAGGGTTGGAGACAAGATTCCGATTGAAGATGGCAAGGGTTGGCTGCTGATCCTCAGAGCAAAAAAATAAGCGGTATTTTAAACCGTCCCGCAAAAGAGGTTTAAAATACCGTCAGATACCAGTTTTTTTCAGCTCAACAGCTCGGGTGCTTCCAGCAGGCCGCAGGGGACGAGCTGGCGTTCCGGATGTTCATAGATTTTGAACTGGAAGGGGCCGGTCCAGGTGGGCCACTTTTCATCCAGGTAGAACGGTCCGTGGGAGTTGCGGCGATGCCCGAAAACCGTGATTTCCAGCTTATTCGCACCATCCCGGACCAGGCCCGAAAGATCAAGCTCGTAGGGCGGCCACGCGATCACCTGACGCGGTGAATCGTTTACCCGGACTCCGAGCGTGACGCCGCGCCATTCCGGGATACGGAGGGTCAACGGACCGCCGTTCTTCCGGTATTCGAAGGTTTTGCTGTAAGTGACGTTGCCCGCGTAGTTCGGCAGGCCTTGCGGACACCAGTCGCCGATCGCCAGCGTGGCGGGCGTTTTGGTCAGGGTATTGCCCGATACGCCGAAATCGCCCAGCAGGAAGATGGTTTCCAGCCCCGGCAGGAATTCATGGTATTTGCCGCTCAGGGTCAGGCGGTTGGCTCCTTTCTTGAACTGTTCGCAGGGGAGGGACAGTTTGCGCAGCGAGCGGTCGCACCAATAACCGGCGTCCTCGTTTCGTACCTCATGCCCGTTCAGGGTGATTTGGTAGAGGTCGGGACGTTCGAGGCCGAGGAAGCACGGCGTTTTCGGCAGTTCTTCGCAGTCGAAGGTGTATTCCAGTGTCAGGTCCAGGAATTTTTCCGGAATCTCTTCGCCGCGGAGCCACGGTTGAACCATCGCGCCGCCGCGGGGACGAACGCCAAGTTTTTCGCGGACCTGATCATCGATTTTGATGATGTAGTCGGGCGCGGCCAGTTCTCCGCCGTCAGTGCTCCAGCGGCAATGGTCGAGCACCAGCACGTTGTAGTCGTCCAGGGCGATTTGCCATGTGGCGTCGAGCGCGGAAGCGGTCAGCCCGGAAGTCGCTGTTTTACCGAGCGTCGGGGCGTTGGCGATGTCTTCGCGGGAGGCGAAGAACAGCCGGGAGCCGAGCTCGGCGAACGAAGTATCAAAATGATGGATGCCGTCCGCACAGGCGGAGGCGACCGGACGGATTGCGCCGGTTTCCAGTTCCAGCTCGAAAATCCGGGCTTCGGGATCGAACTGCCAGGCGATTTGGGCTTGCGGATATGCCAGGTGGCGGTCGCGAACCAGCGGGACTTTCATCGGCTCATCGCTTAACGGCATCGAAGTGTTGCAGATGAACAGCGTACCGAGTTCATCGGACTGGCGGAACAGGTGGAGCACCGGTTCTATTTCACGCCCGTCCGGGGTGGTGACGGATACCCGCCGCGCCAGTGGGTTCAGCAGTCCGGCCAGCGTGTCGAACGTGGTCCGGGTGAAGTTCGCGTAAATTTCGGCGGGTACGCCGGAGGCGATTCCGTCCATAAAGGCCGGGGGCTCCCCGAGGAATGCCACGCAGCCGCCGGATTTGCGCAAACTGTCAAGCAGTTCGAGGGTGCTGCGGCGGATGGTCAGCATTTCCGGGATCAGCACTGCCTTGTAGGAGGAGAGGTTGACCTTCAGGCTTTTTCCTTCGACGGCGGCATAGCGCGACATCAGCTCTTCATCGCCGTAGTCGAAATCGATGTTTTCGCGGAAAAGCGCGTTGCTGGTCCTGACCAAATGTTCATTTTCGGCGGTGAGGTCATCTTCCTTCAGACTTTCGGGGGCGAAAACGCCCCAGGTGGATTCGATGGGGTGAACCACCAGCAGATCGCAGATTTCCTTGCCGTCGGAGAGTGCCGCGCCGAGGCGGGCGAAATAGTCTTCCACCACCGGATATTCCTTGTACCACGGAGACTGGTACGAAATGCTGGAGGGGTAGTCGCGTTTGGCTTCGGCTTCCATTGAGTACCAGGCAAGATGCTGGCAACGCAGGTTAATGCCGAGCGCGTATTGCCAGTCGCCGAGCGCTTTGTGCCCGAAGAACGGGAAATCCCAGCCGGTACAGCCATAGGTTTCGCTGAGCCGCCAGCGCCGTCCGAATTGGCGGGCGACGGAGGTGCACTGTTTGGCCGTGTCGAAAATATTCCAGTGTTCGGTAAGCAGGTCGATGCCGGGAGCCTGCATATATTCATAGAAACGCATGGCGGTGCCGACGACCTGGGTCTGTCCGACCACGGTGTCTTCCATCAGGACGTGACCGGTCATCATGGTGTTGTGCCTGTCGCACCATTCACCGATCTGTTTGGAGAATGCGCCGACAAACAGCGTGGTCAGGAGATTGTAGTAATCACGCCGGGCCCGGGCGAATTTGTGGTCGTCAACGATGAAAAAGAGTTCCGGCAGGTGATCGAGGAGGTCATAACCGTAGGTTTCGCGGAATCGTGCCGGAATCGACCCCGTCCACGGCAGAAATTTACCGGAACCGGCGGGGTGGAAATAGTTTGGCTCGTCGCTGAAGATGCCGGGGACGGTGTGCGAAAATTCGGAACCGACTTCACGGGCATAGGCGTCGTGGGTGACTTCCAGAAATTTCTGTACCGCTTCCTCGTTCATGGTGTCCAGATAGGTCTGGTCATTGAACCAGGAAGAGGTATCGCTGATGCGCTCGTGAAAGGCGAAAAGTTTTTCCTCGGCTTGAAGCGGATCATGGATTGAGTTCAGGC
>CALABZ010000095.1 GCA_937888615.1 uncultured Lentisphaeria bacterium
GATTCTGAATGAGGACAAATTCGCGTTTCCCACTCAATATACCAAACCCGCTTACGCAGTGGTGGTCTGCAAGCTTGATCCCGGCCGGAACTTGAGCATTTATGATTTTTCACTGTCCGACAGCCTGAATACCTATCCATGCGTGGCCTTGCGCACCGGAACCGATGATTTCAACGCGAACGACTGGAAAATCGAAAAGACTTCCCCCAATACCTGGTATTCCCTGCTGTTCCGGATTGACGCCCCCCGTATTGGAAAAGGGGAAACCTCCGACATGACCCTTGAATATAATTATTCTTCACGCATCAGCAGCAAGCTGAAACTTCCATTCCGTTTTCTCGGTCCGGCCCCTTTTACCAATGTCGGAAAGATTAAGGGAAGCGGTATGTTACCGCCGCGTGACTGAACCAAATGACCACATACACCCCCGAATTCATGCCGATGACCCGGCAGGAAATGAATAAACTCGGCTGGGATCAACTCGATATCCTGTTGATTACCGGCGATTGTTACGTCGACCACCCCTCCTACGGTATTTCACTGATCGGACGAATGCTGCTCAATGAGGGATTCCGCTGCGGCATCATCGCCCAGCCGGATTGGCGCGACGTCAATTCCCTGCTGGCGATGGGACGGCCCGCCGTGGCTTGTGCGATTTCCTCCGGCAATATGGATTCGATGGTTAACCTTTATACCGCTGGGCGGCGTCTGCGCCGCGACGACGCTTATTCCGAAAATGGCGAACCCGGCAAGCGTCCTCCCCATGCCCTGGTCGTCTATTCCCAGCTTGCCCGCCGGGCTTTTCCGGGACTGCCGATCCTGAACGGCGGGATGGAATCAAGTCTGCGCCGGGTGGCCCATTACGATTATTGGCAGGACAAAATCCGTCCCGGAGTGTTGGTCGACAGCAAGGCGGAACTCGGCATGTACGGTCAGGGCGAGAAAACCATCGTCGAAGTCGCCGCGTGCCTGCGTGAAAACAAACCCTTCCGCAAAATCCGCGGTTCGGTGGTTTTTCTTGGCAAGAAAGAGGCGGAAAGTTGGGACTTCTCCGATTACGTGGAGTTGCCGGACTGGGACGCCATGCAAAATGACCGCGACGCCCTGATGGCGGAAACCATCCTCGTCGAACGTGAAATGAATCCGTATGGCGGACACGGCCTTTACCAGCGTTACGGTGATCGCGTATTGGTGATCGAACCGCCCCCTGCCCCGTTGACGACCGAGGAACTGGACCAGGTCCATGAACTTCCGTTCAGCCGTCGTCCACACCCGGTGTACAAAGGCCGGATTCCGGCGTTTGACACGATCAGCGCTTCGATTCCGGCGGTCCGCGGCTGTCCCGGAGGCTGTTCTTTCTGCGGGCTGGTGTCCCATCAGGGACGGGCGATCACTTCACGCAGTCACGAATCGGTGCTGAAAGACGTACAGAAATTATTGTCCAGCCCGGATTTCAAGGGAACGATTACAGATATCGGCGGTCCCTCCGGCAATATTTACGGCAGCTACGCCAAAGACCTTAACCTTTGCGCCAAGTGCCGCCGTTCGTCCTGCATGGTACCGCGTCCCTGCCCCAACTATGTGGCCGATGGTGAGAGCCTGATGAAACTTCTCCGCAAAGTGCGTTCGGTACAGGGGGTCAAGCACCTCTACATCAATTCAGGTATTCGTCTGGACCTGGCGGTGAAACAGCCGGAATTGATGCGCGAACTGATTCGCTACCATGTTTCAGGCCACATGAAAGTCGCCCCGGAACACCTGCATCCGCGAGTGCTTGAGCTGATGCGTAAAAATCCGGCGGAGGACTTCTATAAATTCATGGAATTCTTTGAGGAAGAAAGCCGCAAGGCCGGCAAGGAACAATATCTGATTCCGTTGTTCATCTCCAACTTTCCCGGCTGTACCGAGCAGGAAATGAAGACCGTGGACGATTTTCTGAACCGCCGCAACTGGAGTCCGCAGCAGGTACAGGATTACATCCCGCTGCCGATGACGATGGGGGCGGCCATGTATTATACCGGCAAGACCCCGTCTGGCGAACCGATCACGGTCAACCGGGGACTGGCGGAACGCCGCCCGCAGATTCAGGTTTTGAAGAAAAAACGGACGCGCCCTTTTTACAAAAAAAGAAATGACCGCCGGAATTGACAAGCCGTCGGGATCGTGATATATTAAACAATTATGAAAAAACGCAACGATTATATCAGCGATAAATTGATTTATTCAGGCGAACGTCTCAAATCACGCCAGGAGGAAGCTTTGGGAAACGAGCCCGAATCCATTTCTGAACCGGAGTCCACGCCATCCGAAGTGGTGGAACCCCGCAAAAATGTCATCCTGATCGACAAGAAATCATTCGATGAATATTCGCGGATGCGCAAAGAACAACTTCTTCGCCTCTCGGAGTTTTCCGCTGTATTGGAAGCGGAACTCACCGAAGCGCGGCAGATGGTAAAGGAAGCCGAAAAACTCCAGTTGGTGTTCGACCAGTTTTTTCAGGAGTTGAATGAGCTTCCCGATTGCCTGGAGGATGTGAATCAGGCTCCTGATGAATTCACCAGTCATACCCGTAGACTTGAACAAGTGCGCCTGGTCATTGTCCGTCATGCCGCCGCTGTCCGTAAATTACTGGCCCGCGACGGCGAAAACAGGGGCGGCGGCAATTCGATCGTCCCCGAAATCGCTTCTTTGAGTTTCCTGCAGTTGCTGCGGCTCGGGTTTGGGCTGATGCTGCCGATCTTTTTCGGAATTATTCTGGCCGCGGTTCTCATTGGCGCCACCATCATTATGACCATGGGCGGGGTCTGATGGGTTCCCCGCAGAAAACACGCCGCCGCAGAAACGCCAATGCCTTGATTGGTTACGCCCGCACCGAAAGTTTCACCCGTATTTCAGGCTATACGTTTCGCGATCCTCAACCGCGGATTTTTCGCGGGCGCATCATCACGACCGTGATTTTCAGCACGATGGTTTTGACAGGACTTTATTTCGTGTTATTTTGACCTTCCGGGAAGGGGGCAACCGGAAAACAATTTCATCGTTGCGGACGTCTACCCGGACCCTGCCGCCGGCGGCGAGCTTGCCGAAAAGAATTTCATCCGCCAATTTTTCCTGAAGCGACGAACGGATCACCCGTTCCAGCGGGCGAGCTCCCATTTTCGGGTCGAATCCTTTTTCCGCAAACCAGTCAATCGCCTGATCGGTCAGGGTAATTTCAACGTTTCGTTCCGTCAGGCTGTTCTGCAGGCGAACGATGAATTTCTTGACGATCAGCCGCATCAACTCCCGCGAGAGCCGGTTGAAGAAAATGATACCGTCGAGCCGGTTGCGAAATTCCGGACTGAAATACTTTTCCACTTCCTTGCGGGTGGAATTTTCTGGGCGGACTTCGTCCCGGAATCCGATGACGGAAGCGTCAAGCTGCCGTGCGCCGACATTGCTGGTCATGATTACGATAGCGTTGCGGAAATCGGCCTTGCGTCCATTGTTGTCGGTAAGGGTACCGTAGTCGAAAATCTGAAGCAGAATGTTGTAAATGTCGGAATGCGCCTTTTCGATTTCATCAAGCAGGAGTACGCAGTGGGGCGTTCGCAGCAGCGCTTCGGTAAGCAGTCCGGACTGTTCAAACCCGACATAGCCGGGAGGACTGCCGATCAGCTTGGACACTGTGTGTTTCTCCGAATATTCGCTCATATCGAAACGGATGAACTGAATGCCGAGCTTCTCCGCCAGTTGGCGGGCCAACTCGGTTTTGCCGCAGCCGGTGGGGCCGCAGAATAAAAATGAACCGATCGGTTTAAGGTGACTGCCGATTCCGGCACGGGCGATTTTGACGGCGGTGGTGACGCCGGAAACGGCCTCATCCTGTCCGTATATGACTGATTTTAGTTCATCTTCCAGACCGCGGAGCTTGATATTGTCGTCGGCGGTGACCCGGGACGGCGGCACATTGGCCATGGAGGCGACGACATCCTCGACGGCTTCAACCCGAATGACCGGGCTTTTCCGTTTGTCGAGCAGGGCGTTGCGCGCACCGGCTTCATCCATGACGTCGATCGCCTTGTCCGGAAGAAAACGGTCGTTGAGGTGGCGGCAGGAGAGAATGACCGCCTGTTCCACGGCCTCGTCGTCGATTTTTACGTCATAGAATTTTTCATAATAGGGCTTGAGCCCTTTCAGAATTTCGACGGCCTCCTGCTGCGAGGGTTCCGGCACGTCGATTTTCTGGAAACGACGGCTGAACGCCTTGTCTTTCAGAATATGATTTTTGTAATCGTCGTATGTAGTCACGCCAATGCATTTGATCGCGCCGCTGGCCAGGGCGGGTTTCAGAATATTCGAGGCGTCCAGCGAGCCGCTGCTGACGGAACCGGCGCCCACCACTACATGAAGTTCGTCCACGAAGAGAATGCAGTTATCCGCTTTGCTTAATTCGTCGATCACTTTTTTCAGGCGTTCTTCGAATTCGCCGCGAAATTTGGTACCGGCGACCAGCGCGCCCATGTCCAGAGCCCAGATGTCATAGCCGTGCAGACGTTCCGGAACACGGCCGTTGGCGATTTCGAGGGCCAATCCTTCGACGATGGCGGTTTTGCCGACTCCGGCTTCGCCGACGAGCACCGGATTATTTTTCTTGCGGCGGCACAAAACCTGCATGGTGCGTTCCAATTCGCGCTGACGACCGATGATGGGGTCGATTTTCCCCGCACGTGCGAGTTCGGTCAGGTTCGTCGCATATTTGCGGGTGTGGCGGAACGGGTTCTTGTCGAGTTTTTTCTTTTCGTCGTCATCAGTTTCGTCGTCATCAAGTTGGAACAGGGAGTCGCCATCTTCCTCGTCCTCGTCGGTATAAAAATCATCGCTGTCGAGTTCCTCCATGACGCGCTTCCGGTCAACCTCTTCCTTTCGCAGCAGATAGTTGGCGAACGATTTGTCTTCGTCGAAAAAGCTCAGGAAGACGTCAAAGACTCCGACAACCGGTCTCTGGTCGGTGGCGGCGCGCTGGAGCGCCCGGCTCAACATGCGTTTGAGTGCGGTGGATTCCATCGGCATGACCTGGACATTGACTTTTTCGAGGCGTTCATCCAGGAATTTCCACAGGGCGTTGCGCATTTCATAGAGGTCGACGCCCAGATTGTCGAGGAGCCGGCCGATTTTTTCATTATTGCAAAGAGCGGCCAACAGGTGTTCGGGGAGAATCATGTCATGAGGAAACTCCCGTGCGAACTCCACGGATTGATTCAGGACGGACCTTAAGTCTTCCGACGGCTGGGGAATATTATTGTTGTCCGACATGGTTATTCCTCCTCCATTTGACATTTCAGCGGAAAATTGCTGGCCAATGCCATAAGCGTTACCTGTTCGACCTTGGTTTCGGCCACATTATGCGGGTAAACCCCGCAAACCGCACTGCCTTTGTGGTGAATATCCAGCATCAGTTTCCGGGCGTCCTCGAAAGAACGGTGGAAAACCTGCATCAACACCACCACCACAAATTCCATCGTCGTAACATCATCATTGAGCATGACCACTCTATACCACGGCGGTTCGGTGACATCGGACGCAGTTTTTCCCCTGATTTTCTCATGAATCTGCGTCATTCGTCCCGCGCCTCCGCCTTTTCCTTTTCCATCTGCTTTTTCAGGACCGAGGCTTCCGCGTAACGTCGCCAACTGAGGTGGAAGATCACCGCCGCTTCCATCCAGCAGGCTCCCAACAGCGCGAACACGATCCAGACCGGGTTACTGCCCAGGATCAACAGGAGCGACAGCACCCAGAACGCCGCACCGACAAACACGCACAAACCGCGCATCAAAAAATAAGAAACCTGACGGCGCGACTCCTTGAATTCTATTTCCGATGCCTGCCGAATGATAGCCTTTACTTCTTCGTCTCTCAATAAAGCCATGTACACTCCAAATAAAAATAATTATGATACTTTCCAAATTCTTCATTCATATATATTATATCATTAAACGGGAATATTTTAAAGCCGATAAATGCAAATATAGGCTTTTATTTTTCGAAAAACCGACTATATTAATATAAAATTAACTATTCTTTAACACGAGGTGAAACAATGGAACAGGCCCCGAAATCGTTACGGTTGCATATTGGAATTTTCGGACGAACCAATGTCGGCAAATCAAGTTTGCTGAACTTTATTTCGGGGCAACCGACGGCGATCATTTCGCCCATCGCCGGTACCACCACCGACGTGGTCAGCAAGCCGATGGAGCTCCTGCCGCTGGGGCCGGTCGTTTTCCTGGATACCGCCGGGCTGGATGATATCAGTGAGCTGGGAACTGCCCGGCTTCGCAAAACGCATGGTGTTTTCGGCCAGGCGGACATTATCACCCTGGTTGCGGAGGCCGGACAATGGGGCGATACCGAAGCGCTGGTCGTCAAAGAAGCCAAATCGCGTAAAATCCCCTTGATCACCGTCATTAATAAATGTGATATCCAGGCACCAACCCCGGAATTTCTGGAAAAAGTCAAGGCCGAAACCGGCAGCACGGTGCTCACCACCTCAAGCAATGAGCCGGATTCACTTGATCATTTTCGCAATATTTACAAGCAGGCCCTGATTGAGTTTTGCCCGGAAGATTTTCTGAAACCACCGCCGCTGGTCGCCGATCTGGTGAAACCCGGCGAAACCGTGGTTCTGCTGATTCCCATCGACCTTCAGGCGCCGAAAGGCAGGCTGATCCTGCCGCAAGTCCACGCATTGCGCGACGCCCTCGACAACGATAACGTCGCGATCATGGTCAAGGAGTCGCGTTACCGCGAAGCGCTCGACAACTTGAAGACCCCTGCGGCGCTGGCCGTGTGCGACTCACAGGTCGTTGACCTGATGGTGCGCGAAACGCCCCCCGAAATCACCTGTACCACATTCTCGATCATTTTCGCCCGGCTGAAAGGCGACATGGCGGCAATGGCCGCCGGAACCGTCGCCATTGAGCGGTTGAAAAAACACGGCGGCAAGGTCTTGATCGCCGAAGCCTGTACCCATCATCCCACCGAGGACGATATCGGTCGGCTCAAGATTCCGCGTTGGCTGAGACGTTATACCGGACGTGACGATATCGAAGTGGACGTCTTTGCAGGGTGCAATTATCCGGAAGACTTGACCGGCTATTCGCTGGTAATTCATTGCGGAGCCTGCATGTTGAACCGCCGCGCGGTGTTGTCGCGGATTCAGCAGGCACATGCGGCCGGAGTGCCGGTTACCAACTATGGGATGTGCATTTCTTACTGCCAGGGGGTCTTGCGCAGAGTGTTGACCCCCTTCCCGGATGCATTACGGGCGTTTGAAGAGGCTCAATCCTCTTCTTCTTTCTGAATCTCCGCTTCGGCGGTCGCGGCCGCGGCTTCGAGATCGGACACATCAAGGGTGATCTGCGGCATGCAGCACCCGAGCACGATCGTAAAGATGCCGCCCGCGATCAGGAATATGCCAAACAGCCATAAAAAAGCGGCCAGCCCGGTAATCGGATGCGTCACGAACAAAATGCCGATGAGAAGGTTGATGACCGCCGACATGCCGATCAACGCCTTGGATGAACCGTTGCCCGGCGAAAACAACATGGCCAGTTGAATCCCGCCGCTGAGCAGGAACCATGCCGCGATAAACATCAGGACGGTCAATTGCGTTTCGCCCGGCATGAAAAATGCGAACAAGCCCAGGATAATCGTCAGGATCGGATAAGCCCAGCGCATGGCGTTGCTGGTGGCCTTTTGGCGCGTGAACAACCCGCCGATGCCGTTAATGACCAGAATAACGCCGATTACCTGAACGATTGTCTTGAGCATTGCCAGCGGACATACCAGCAACAATACCCCGAGCAGGGTGAACAACACTCCCCGGGAAATCATGACGGAACGCGACAAACCCCCCATGAAATTGAGCCCGATAACCGTGATTTTATTGTTTTCCATACAGCCGTCTCCTTTGTTGTCGATGTTCAAAGATACTGCGGGTCCGGTCAATTGTCAATCCATAAAGCGTATATCCCATATTTTTTTTGATCCGTGTTTCAGGAAAATTTCGCGGGACTGTCGCGGAATTGATTTGTATTTTGCCGAATCCGCGAATATATTCCAGCATAGGACAGAGCGAAAATAATGAACGGATATAAATTCGATTTATTTTTATATAGACTGAAAGCCATCTTCATTCCGGAGTCATTCCGGGAATTTTTCATGCCCCGGATTACCACGGCCTATCTGGCCCGGGTGGCGGTTTTGTGTATTTTCTGTCTGGTATTTTTCGGCATATTTTTCACGCCCGCCCTGATCCGGGGCGGCAGCATGGAGCCTACTTACAACAGCCTTGGCGTCAATTTGGTCAACCGTTTCAAATTCCGGCATAAAGAGCCCCGGCGAGGCGATATCGTGGTCATCCGTTACGACGACCGCATCATGTACCTGAAACGGATCGTCGGCCTGCCCGGCGAAACCGTTGAGTTCAGGAACGGCAAACTCTACATCAACGGCAAACCCCTTGACGAACCTTACGTCAAATACCAGTGCGATTGGAAACTCGAACCGCGTCAGGTCGATTCCGGATATTACTACGTGGTCGGCGACAACCGTTCGCAACCGATTCGCCAACATAAATTCGGGCGTGTTTCGCGCCGCCGCATCATAGGAGCCCCTTTATGGTAAGAAAAATCAGGATCGTTATTTTGCTGTTGATTATGATCGCCGCCGCCATCGGCGCGTGGTATTTTTTTGCGGACACGGAGAGCGATGAAGCCCACCTGCGCCGCGTTCTTTCCGAAATCGTTCTGAATATCACGAAACGAGACGGCGACGGCACCACCAGCAACCTGATTCACTCCAAGGCGTTGCCCGGTTATTTCACCTCGCCGTGTCATGTCAGCCTCGGCGGCTATGTGGACAGCGGCGACTTCACCTCGGAAAGCATCACCAACAATTCCATGCGTATTCGTTCCATGTTCAGGAGTTTAAGTCCCGCCATCAAAGACCTGTACCTCGAAATCGCCCCGGACGGCAAGACCGCCACCGCCGATTTTGCCGCTTCGATCCGGGGCGTGTTGAACAATGGCGAAGAAGCGGAAGGAATTCGTGACCTCCGTTGTAAAATGGTCAAGCAAGACGGCAAATGGAAGGTCGGCGCCGTCAATATCCGGGAAGTATTGGAAAAATAAAAACGAAAGAGCATATACGATTATGACTATGACTATGGAAACCAGAGAACATCATTATCCCCTCACCGCCGAAGGATTGGTGGAAATCCTGCGCACCCTTCGCGCACCCGACGGTTGTCCGTGGGACCGCAAACAGACCTACGAATCCCTGAAAAGCACACTTGCCGAGGAAACCGCCGAACTGCTCGACGCCGTGGATGACCAGAATTATCCGCACATGCGCGAGGAGCTCGGGGATGTGATGATGAACCTGGCGTTTTTCGCCGTCATCGCCGAAGAACGCGGCGATTTCACGTTTCACGACGCCATGCGCGAAATCATCGCCAAGATGATCCGCCGCCATCCCCATGTTTTCGCCGACGCCGACGCGGGAGATTCCGACGACGTTATCGAAATCTGGGAAGCGGTCAAAAAACAGGAGCACCACCCGGAACGGAAGTCGGTTCTCGACGGCATCCCGCGCAACTTATCCGGTCTGCTTCAGGCGGAGAAACTCCAGAAGAAAGCAGCAAAATACGGTTTCGACTGGGAGAGCCAGGAACAGATCGTCGATAAAATCGAGGAAGAACTCCAGGAAATCAAAGAAGCCATGCATCGGAGCGACGACGCCGATATTAACGATGAGATCGGAGACCTGCTGTTCGCCGTGGTCAACCTGGCCCGTTTCCGCAAACAGGGAACGTCGGAGGATCTCTTACAGGGGACGATCCGTAAATTTTCCTACCGTTTCCGCTACCTCGAACGCAAACTGACCGAACAGGGCATTTCGCTTGACAACGCCACCATCGACCAGATGGAAGCGCTCTGGCAGGAAGCCAAACACGTCAATCAATAACCGGCCAGAACCGTCCGGAACGGCTCTGCTGGAGCCGAATGTCCATTTCGAATGCGGTTTTCAGGTTTTCTTCGGTAATCAACTCTTCGCGTGAACCGCAGCCGATGATTTCGCCGTGTTTCAGGATAATCCCGCGGGTGAACACCGGCAGGATGTCCTCGATCCGCTGGGTGATAAAAATGATCGTCGGAGCATCCGGGGCTGTGGCGAACTGGGCAATGGTGTCGAGCAGGTATTCCCGCCCTTTCATGTCCAGATGAACGCAGGCTTCGTCAAGGATCATCAGCTTCGGGCGTGTCATCAGCGCCCGGCAGATCAGTACCTTGATCTGTTCGCCGGAGGAGAGCAGCGGAATCCGGCGGTTGGCGATATGTTCACAGTACAGAGCGCGCATCGCGGTCAGAGCCTCTTCGCGCTCCTGTTCAGAGACCTTGCGAAAAAGTCCGAGCGTGCCTTCGATCCCGGTCAGCACGATATCGAGCGCGGTCCAGTCGCCGGTGGCGGTGTATTGCTGCATGAACGGGGAAACCCAGGCGATATCGCGCCGCAGTTCAATCAGGTTGGTCTGCCCGTAGGTATGGCCCATGACCCGGACTTTGGCGCCGAAAAGCGGCCAGACGAATCCCATCATTGTTTTGACTAGGGTGGTTTTGCCGGCGCCGTTGGCTCCGAGGATGAAGTTGTGTTCGCCCTGCGGGACGTGCCAGGAGAGATTTTTCAGGATAACATTGCCGTCCAGCCGGACGTTGACATTTTCGAGCTCGACGGCCCATTTTTCATTGTTCATAACCGGTAATACTCTATTTTATTTTTCTTGCGTTCTTTTGCCTCGGTCTCACCGATCAGGCGCTGGTTGGCGCAGTCATACCAGGCGGTTCGCGAAATATCGTCCGTCGTCCGGTAGACCCGCCCCGAGGCGGAATCATAAATCCATGTGTATTCGCTGTCCCAGAAAGCCGCCTGATAGCCGTCGTTCCGGAACGAGTAATAAATCATTATGTACGGGATTTCCTTGCGTGCGACATCATTTACATTCCAGCCGGACGGATATTTGCCGTCCTTCTTTTTCATTTTCAGGACGTAATCGTTGAGCGGGGCGAAAGCCGCCACCGCGGGGGTTTCCGGTTCGAACGGGTTCCAGTCGTTTTCACCCTTGAAATAAAGCGCGGCAACGCCGACAGCCAGCACCGCCAGCATCGCGGCGATCATCAAAACATTTTTCAACTTCATGCTTTTCCCCCCAGATAATATTTCATAAAGACAAGGGCTGTTATCGCAAATATGTTGTTGGTCATATGCATGATAATCGCCGGATAAAGGGATTTCTGCCATACGTACATCAATTGGAATCCGACGCCCAGCATGATCAGCCCCGGGAGATTTTTCAGGTCGGCATGAATCAGCCCGAATGCCAGCGAGGTGACGACCAGCGCCGGAATCCACGAAATCCTGGGCGCCATGAAACCGAAAAGTACACGCCGGAAAAAAATCTCCTCCACAACCGGTGCCACCAGAATGGCGGTCACCGCCAACAGGACGATCCCCGGAGCATTCATATTAAGAACCATCTGTTCTACTTGATTCAAGCCATCCAGGTCAAACCCGAATGCCCGTGCGATTTCGCAGTAGCTCGCCTGGACTCCGGCTGTCAGGAGGATCATCAGGATACCGGCGGGAATGCCGATTTTCAGGTAAATCATTTTCCACTCGCCCAGCTCGAGCACTTCCGGCAGCGGCTTGCCGCCATACAGGAACGCCAGCGTCGCGGCCCCCAGCCCGAGTTGTGAAAATAAGCTCACCGCTACCGGAAATTCCGGGATCAAGACACAACGAGGCAGCAACGCTCCCAGCGCCAGCGGCAGCATCAGGAAAAAAAAGAGCAACGCTCCACCTCCGCCGATGAAGCCGCGCTTTAAGCTTTCCTTATATGGCAAACAGCGTATTTCGCTGTTAAAAATGATCTTTTCCATTATTTTCGAGTTTGTAATTCAATCAATATTTGCTAAAGTATACATCAGTTGGAGGGCTTTTGCAAAAAAAATTTGCGTTCAAATGCAAAATTTACAGAACTTTTATATTCGGTGTTGGTCTATAATCAACATAACGTGAAAATCCAGAGAGGTAACTATGCAACAACAAGACATTCAGGAACTGCAGAACAAAATTCGTGAAGTATCGGCTTTCATCGGTCCCCTGCGGACGGAAATCGGCCGGGTCATCGTGGGCCAGCAGTATCTGGTCGATCGCCTGATCCTGTCTCTGATCGCAGACGGGCATGTCCTTGTCGAAGGGGTTCCCGGTCTGGCCAAAACCCTGGCGATCAAGACGCTGGCTCAAAGCATCTCCGGTTCATTCTCCCGCATTCAGTTCACCCCGGACCTGCTCCCCGCCGACGTGATCGGTACCCGGATTTACAACGCCGACACCCATGAATTCACCACCAAGCACGGCCCGGTTTTCGCCAATGTCGTGCTGGCCGACGAAATCAACCGCGCCCCCGCCAAGGTCCAGAGCGCCCTCCTCGAAGCCATGCAGGAACGCCAAACCACCATCGCGGGCGAAACCATGCCCATGCCTCACCCATTCCTGGTCATGGCCACCCAGAATCCGATTGAACAGGAAGGCACCTACCCGCTTCCCGAAGCCCAGGTGGACCGTTTCATGTTCAAGCTCAAGATTGATTATCCGAAGCGCGATGAAGAACGCATGATCATCGAACGCATGGCGCATCCCGAGATCAAACTCGAATCACTGGCCGTCACTTCACTTGACAATATCATCGAAGCCCGGCAATGGCTTGACAAGGTGTATGTGGACGAAAAAATCATCGAATATATCCTCGATATCGTTATTTCCACCCGTACCGCCTGCCACGAAGAACTGTCCAGACGCCAGTCCGGCGCCAACCTCGGACAGTTGGCGAACCTGATCGACTACGGGGCTTCCCCGCGTGCGGCTATCGCCATGACGCTGGCGGCGAAAGGCTATGCGTTCATGGAAGGACGCGGCTATGTCGTGCCGCAGGACGTCAAGGAAGTTGCCCCGGACGTGCTTCGCCATCGTATCATGGTTTCCTACGAAGCTGAAGCCGAAAACATGAACTCCGATACGATCATAAAGATGATCCTGGACGAGCTTCATACGCCGTAAAGGAGAACCCCGCCATGCTGCCATCGGAATTGATAAAACAGGTGCGAAAAATCGAAATACGCACCAACCGGATCGTCGATGAACTGATCGGCGGCGCCTACCATAGCATGTTCAAGGGCCGCGGAATTGAATTCGACGAAGTCCGGGAGTACACCCCCGAAGACGATGCGCGCGATATCGACTGGAATGTCACCGCCCGCATGGGGGCTCCCTATATCAAGAAATTCGTCGAAGAACGCGAACTGACCGTAATGCTGCTGGTCGACGTATCGGCCTCCGGCGCTTTCGGCAGCGGCGACAAGTCCAAACGCCAGAACGCCATCGAAATCGCTTCGCTGCTGGCGTTCAGCGCCATCCGCAACAACGACCGGGTGGGACTGCTGATGTTTTCCGACGAAACCGAACTCTACCTGCCCCCGCGTTCCGGCCGTTCGCACGTGCTGCGGCTGATTCGTGAACTGGTGGCGTTCAAACCCACCCGTAACGGCACCGACATCAACGCCGCGCTCCGGGAATCCATGCAGATACTGAACAAGCGCAGTGTGGTGTTCCTGATCAGCGACTTGATCAGCAAGGACGACATCGAAAAGTCCATGAAAATCATGAACCGTCGCCACGACCTCGTGGCCATCCGGATTCTCGACCCCATGGAAACCGAGTGGCGTCCGCTGGCGAACGTCGTGCTGGAGGACGCCGAAAGCGGCAGGATCATGACCCTGAGCCGGTCGGGCCAGCGGTATTTCAACGAAAAGGCACAGAAGTTCCATGACGCCACGAAAAAAACCTGCGACCGGGCCCAGGTGGATATGGTCGATATCCGTTGCGGCGACGATTATGTGAAATCCCTGATGAAATTTTTCGGCAAACGCCGGAAACGGAGGCATAAATGACGTTCCGCTCCCTCAAAAAAATCATCCTGATTTCCGTCCTGTCAATCATCGGCATCATTGCGGCGACCGCCGTTGCCACCTGGTATACTTGGCGGCAGGTGCGCACCAACCCGGTGGAAAGTATTTCCGCACCGACCGTTGACCCCGCGACGGTCAGCCTGGGCGGCAAGGTCACGGTCACGTCCGTTTACCGGGTACCGTGGGGCCGCAAGGTTATCACCGCCGAGGCACAGCCGGTACAGGGACTGCTTCAGGTCGGCGAACCGGTTATCAAAGTTGGTCGGATTCATTGGGGCTGGTGCGAATGGCTGGTCCGTTTTCAGTTCAAAACCTACCGCACCGGAATTCTCGGCGGCGGCAAGATAATCGTTGATTTCGACCAGGAACACCGCAAAGACGAGGCCATGAGCCACAGTATTCCGTCCTGTCAGGTGAATGAAATTTCCGTAACCACGCCGGAGTTGAAAATCGCCGATGCGGTAGCGCCTCCGCCGTTGACCGCCCGCGAACGCTGGCTGTTGTATGCCATTATCGGCCTGGCAGTCGTGATCGTCGTGCTGGTGATCGTGATGTTGAAACGCCGCAAACGTGCACCGATCATCCCGCCGTGGACGCTGGCGTTGCAGGATATCGCGGTCCTCCATCATGATTTACGCGGCGGCAAACTGAATCTGGAAAGCGGGCTTCTGCGCTTGACCGATATCGTCCGGGTGTATCTGGAAAAGCGTTTCCGGCTCCACACCACCCGGCAGACCACGGCGGAATTCATGGACGAGCTCAGTCACGGCGGCGGCCCCCTGCCCGCTCAACAGCGTCCGTTCCTGTCTGAATTCATGACCTCGGCCGATCTGGTGAAATTCGCCAAAATGCCGCCGGACGAAGGAATGCTCAATTCCGCCATCGAAAAAGCTGAAATACTCGTCAATGAGACGAAACCTGTTGATGAACCCGGAGGTCGCAAATGATTTTCGAATATCCCTGGCTGTTACTGTTGCTCATTCCACTGGCCCTGCTGGTGTGGTACCGGATGTTTCTACAGAAACAACCCTCCATCCGCGTATCCACACTCCAGCCGATGTCGGAATCCGGCAGCGGACATCGCGGCGGCGGCATGAACCTGCCGGCGTGGATCATGGTCGCGGCCGGCATCCTGTTGATTGCGGCGGCCGCCAGGCCGCGCCTGGGCATCGAACAGGTTGTGATCAAGGCTCAGGGAATCGATATCATGCTGGCGATCGACTTGTCCGGTAGTATGCAGGCAATCGACGTGCCGCGGGATATCACCACCGCGGAACAGTTCAATCGCGCCATGAAAAGCGGCGAACTGAAAAACCGCCTCGACATCGCCAAACTCGAACTGGTTAAATTCGTGGAGAAACGCCCCAACGACCGTATCGGCCTGATCGGATTTGCCCGCCTCCCCTACAATATCAGCCCGCCGACACTGGACCATGCGTGGCTGATCCAGCATCTGGAAAAACTCCAGCCCGGCATGATTGGCGATTCCACCGGTATCGCCGGGCCGATCGCTTCCGGCGTCAGCCGGTTGGAGGACAGTAAATCCAAGCGCAGGGTCATCGTGCTCTTCACCGACGGTGCGAACAATGTCGATGCGCGCATCTCGCCCATCCAGGCGGCGGACGTCGCCAAGGAAATGGGAATCGTGATTTACACAGTCGGCATCGGCAGCAATCATGCGATCGCCCCGGTGTCGACGCCGTTCGGCACCGAACTCGTGCCGGTAGAGGGCAGCTATGACGAAGCATTGCTGAAGAACATTGCCGCCACGACCGGCGGGCAGTTCTACCGTGCCTACGACGCCAAGGGATTGGCGGAAGTCATGGACGAAATCAACCAGATGGAAAAAACGGTTATCGAACAGCCGAAGTTCATCGATTACAAGGAATACGCACCGTTGCTCTCCGGCATCGCCCTGGCTTTGCTGCTGCTCGGATTCGTCCTCGACAACACCATTTGTCTGCGCTTGCCCTGATTAAGAGCAAGCCGTGGTTTCGCGCCTCGGCAGGAAGTCCGGAACGGGAGTGATATACCCGAACCGGACAGCCAGCCAATATGCGCGCTGGAGGTAGAAAAAACCGCTGTTGGCAATCCGTTTGAAGTCATGCCGGCAAAGCGCATATTGCAGCAAATTCAACTGCAATGCGGATATGCGGCGGACGGGAGAAGCCATCAACTGTGCCACCGCCGCTTCGCCGCTCTCGCGGATTCGCCAGAATGCAACCCGCCATTCCTCCGGCGGTTGCGGTACGGCATAACCATGATTGCCTCCTCTGATTACGGCAAATGAACGCCAGTCGCCGCATAATGACGATCCATCCGGCAGGGCGTCGCCGTGCAAGGCGTGGCGGGCGTTGAACTCCGCCACCTCGGCGGTCCGGCACATGGTTTTGCGACAGGCCGCCTGTACCCCGGCATGATCGTGAAAAACTTGCCGCAGGACTTCCATTGAACATTGGACCTGCATCAGGGAATAAGCGGGATAGAACTCCAGCTTTTCCCCGATCCGCGTACTTTCCAACAAGGCATTGTCCAGATATTTCAGACATTCATCGCGCCAGCGTTCATCGCCGGTCAGATCCCATGCCGCCGCGTAAAACATCGGCAGTCGGGCGGCTTCGTGGGCCGCCACATTCAACAGTTTGCAACTGATCCCGGAACTCTTCTCATTGTTGCACCGCAGCAACAGGTATTCGCATTCCGGGGTTGCACACCGGCGGGCATACTCGCCGATTTCGCGAATCAGCCTTCGACAGACTTCCCGTTCCCGCTCTCCCGACAATGGAGAATGATAGTAACGCCACACCCCGTGTACGACGTGTGTGTATTGATCGCGCGAGGACTCCGGGTATACCGAACATCCGTCACTCGGACAAATGCTCCGGGCGATGAATCCCGGCACCCCGTGTACGCCGCCCAGATTGACCATGCCGACAAAAATCTTCCGAGCACAATCGGCAAGCTCCGGTTCTCCGGTAATATCGAACCGGTCGCAAACCATCGCCATCATGACTCCGGCATGGATCGCACTGTCCTCCATGCCGGTGCCCCACCCGCAGGGATTGGGCAAACTGCGTTGAATCTCATCCGGCGTCGGGGCAAATGCAAATGCCGTATCCGCTTCATAGCCGGTGATATAATCATAAAACAGCGAGGTTCGCGGCAGGAAGAACAGGCGCCACGAGGTGCGCCATGCTTCCTGCATCCGTTCGGCCATTATTCGGGGAGACAACGGGAAATCAAGAGTCATCATACTTTCAGTCTTATTTTTCAATGGGTTTGATCCTTACCGCACGGTACTGGTACGGGGGAATTGCTTCAAGACGAAGCTTGCCGTTATCCAGTGAAACCGTTTCCGGATTGAAGAGGTTTTCGGCACTGAACCTGGTTCCCGGCAGACCCAGTTTTTCCGGGTTCAGTTCCAGTTCGATGAAATCGGAATCCTTGCTGTAATTCATCAGTACTGCAATTACTTCACCGGGGGCGAGGTAGAAACTGGCATAATCGGCATTGTGCAGTTTGTTCCGAACCACTTCGCCGTTGTTCCAGTACGGAATGAAACGATGCTTGCCGGACGCATAATCCATCTCCTTGAGTATGGCATAATGATTGCGGGTGGATTCAAGCGAAAGGGCCGACCACCAGATGGCGCT
>CALABZ010000096.1 GCA_937888615.1 uncultured Lentisphaeria bacterium
CTGCCGGTGCATAATGACATAGTTCCACTCAGGATGGAATTCGTGATATCGTATGTTTAATTCCGCAAAATCCTTATCATTGACTTTCTCTCCAAGTTTATATTCATTGTTGTTTATGACGGCTTTGATCTTCAGCCCGGTTTTCGTGGTTGTACCAGCGATTAAATGGACAACTACTTCCAGAGAAACCAACGGCTTGCCTCGCCAATTCATTGATATGGCGGAGAACATCCGATGCTCTATCTTGTTCCACTTGCTCGTCCCGGGCGGAAAATGGGAAACGTAGACATTAAGCCCATATTTATCGGCAAAAACCTGCAATTCCTTTTTCCATAGCCTGGTGCGGGAGCCATTGCTTCCGCCTCCATCGGCGGTTATGAAAAGCGAATGGGCATCCTCGTATTTCTCCCGCCCCATTGACAACCACCATTTTTCGATAGTCTCAACCGCAAATTTTGCCGTGTCATGGCTTATTCCTACACTAACGAAGCCTTCATTCCTGTTCAAATCATAAACGCCATAAGGTGTTGCCAGGCCTTGCTCGCGGTCAATGAAATCATAGACATTTACTTCTTCCGGCTCACCCATTGGACGATATTCCCGACCGTTGTTTTTGAATTCACCGATCAGTTCTTTCTTTTTCGTATCAACTGAAATAACCGGCTGGCTTTCTCCTATAAACTTTGATGTGTTTGAATTGCGCATCGCGATCCGGCGAATTTCCGCCTTCCTGGGACTTTTTGTTTGATTGCAGGGTATAGCCCAGTTTTTCAAGGAGTTTGCCAACTGTCATGTGGCTGACGCCATACCCCATGCGCTTCATCTCTTCGCTCAATTTTCGCAAGCTCCTGCTCGTCCAGCGCAACGGAGATTCCGGGTTTCCTCGTTCATAAGGTTTTGTCAGACTTTCCAGCTTTTCCAATATTTCAGGGGTTTCGTTATCAATACTTTTACGTCCGCCACCAATCTTGCGCTGCCGTGCTTCTCCTTCTTCATTCGCCGTATTTTGGCTTTTTAATTCTTCCATTCCGGCATAGATGGATGGACGTGAGAGGCCTGAAAGCCGGGCGGCTTGGCTTATGCCGCCATATTTCATCCCAAGCGCTGCCGCGCTTGCAACCAAACGAGTCATCCGCTCATCCAGTGAATTCGATATCATCTTGAAAAACCTCTCGCCGTTAATTTCGTTTCCCATATTATCAGAAGCTCCTATTAATATGATCCATAAATATTAAATAAAAAATAATTAACACTTGATTTATACATTTTAAAATGTATAATAATAGTATTAATAAATTTATGGAGGTATTGATGAGCCGGAAGAATGGCGATATATCAAAGCAGGCGCTGCTGGATGCGGCTGGAAAGCTTTTTGCACAAAAAGGCATTACCAGCGTGAAGCTTAGTGAAATAGCCAAAGAGGCAAGCGTTGACGCCTGTATGATTCATTATCATTTCGGCGGTAAAGACGGGTTGATTCTGGCGGTTATCAGCCGGGCCGTGGCCCGCTGGGAGGAAACCGATATGCGAAAATTTTACCAGGACAACCTGTCCCTGCTGAATTCCAGGGAGGGTCAGCGTGTTTTCATCACCGGGCTGGTGGAATCCGTATTCAGGACATTTGGCAACGGCAAAGATGGCGATCCCGGGAAAAGCATGCTGCTGCAATTGCTTCAATATCCGAGTGATCTTCGCGAAAAGGTAATCGATATTCACGTAAAACCATTGATGGCGATATTTTGCGACATCTACAAAAAAATAACCGGGAGCGATGATTTTGAGAGCGCGTTCTGCTGGTTCATGCTTCTGATTTGTCCTCAATATCTCAATACGGCCAGTCCGGGCATGATCGATCTGTTCCATCCGGATGGCAAGGTTTCTGGATCGTTCGGACTGCGCCTGCAGCACGTGACGACCCAGGTACTCCTGAACGGCTTTGGATTGAATTAAAAAGAAAGAGGCCGGGATGAATATAAAGAAAATTGTGTTGATTGCTGTAGCCGCGACCGCGTGTATCGCGGGGGGACTATTGGCATTCTTTTATTTTTTCAATCATGCTGGAACGGTATCCGCCGGCAAGGCGCCGCGCGTGGTCAAGCTTTTCCGGATCAGCGACATGGAAAAGGGCGGCGGCGTTACTTATCCGGGGCGGGTATGGCCTGTCAGGCACGCGGAACTTTTCTTTCGGGTTTCCGGTCCGGTGATTGAACGGAATTTGAAATATGGTCAGACAGTGGAACAGGGCGACATCCTGATGCGCATTGATCCGCGGGATTATCAGCGTGAAGTGGACCGGCTGACTCAGGAAGTGGCAATGCAGAGAGTCCAGAATTCGCTTGCGGAAATCGAGTACAACCGAAATTTGAAGCTGATTGAATCAAAAGTTGTCAGTCAGGCGGTATTTGATACTGCCCGCACCAAAAAACAGGCTTCCGATGCGGAATTGCAAATGCTGGAAGTCGAGCTGAAAATTGCGCAGGACAAGTTGGCTGATACTGTACTGACCGCTCCATTTCACGGTACGATTTCCGACTTGAAAATTGAACAATATGAAATTGCAAAGGCAAATGTCCCGGTGGTTCTCCTGGATGATTTACGCGAAGTTGAAATCAGAATCAGTGTTCCCGCCGGTAATCTGCCGGATACCAACATTTACGATGGGGAACAATTTCTCGGCATGAAATTCGATGTGCGGTTTCCCGGACGCGGAAACCGTCTTTTTCAGGCTTCCACTTATGAGTTCAAGCCGGTTGCGTCGGAAACCAGCGAAACCTATGAGTTGACTCTTCGGATGAAAGTTCCGGATGATTTTCTGGTGCTTCCCGGGATGAGTGCCGAAGTTTTCGGATTGCCGCATTTCCAGTCTGATCGCCGGAAAAGACTCAAGTTGCCCTTTGCCGCGATATTCGAGCGTGACGGGCGGTCTTCCGTCTGGGTGTATTCTCCCAAAACTCAAACGATAACCCGTCGTGATGTCAAGGCAGGAGAAGCCACGGACGCGGATCGCGTATACATCGAAGGGGACGTACATCCCGGAGAATTGGTTGTTGCGGCCGGAGGCGATTGGCTGACGGAAAAAACTTCCGTCCGGATTCTCAATCCCGAGGTTCTGAATGAAAATCATTGAGTATGTGTTGAAGCATAAAGCCTTCTTCTGGCTTTTGATGCTTGTGGTTGTTCTCGGCGGCCTGAACTCCTATTTCAATCTGGGGCGGCTGGAATATCCGACGTTCAAGATCAAAAAGGCAACCGTGGTCACAAAGTATCCCGGAGCAACCGCACGCGAAGTCGAAACCGAGGTGACGGACAAAATCGAAGAAGAAATCCAGAAGATGTCGCAAATCGATAACATCACCTCGATCAGCCGCAGCGGATTTTCCTTGATCTATGTGGAAATCCGCGGGGAATACACTGCCGCGGAGCTGCCGCAGATATGGGATGAACTGCGCCGGAAAGTCAGCGATATTCATCCCAAATTGCCGGATGGCGTCAGCGTGAGCAAAGTGGGGGATGATTTCAGCGATGTCTACGGAATTTTTCTGTCGCTTTCCGGCAAGGGTTACACGACGGACGAGTTGAAGGATTATGCCGATGTTTTAAAGAAAGAGCTTCTCAGGGTCCCGAACGTTGCTAAAATCGACCTGTGGGGCGCACAGGACAAAGCCATTTATGTTGAGTTCAGCCGGGCGAAACTCTCCAATTTGAACATTTCACAGGAAAGTTTGTTTCAAACGCTCTCCAGCAGCAACATGGTGACCGGCGCAGGCGCCGTGAAAGTGGATGACGAATACTGCCGGATGAGGGTTACCGGGGGGATTGATGGCGTTGAGGCGATCAGGAATCTTTATGTCGCGGACTCGGAAGAACATCTGGTCCGAATCGGAGATATTGCAAAAGTATGGCGCGGACACGTGGAGCCACCAGTGCAACTGATGACATTCAATGGACAACCCGCCATCGGCATCGGCATTTCCACCGTGGACGGCGGCAATGTCGTCAAAATGGGCGAAGCTGTAAAAAAACGCCTCGCGCAACTGGACGCCCATTGCCCGGTCGGGATGAGGATTGACTATATCAACTATCAGTCCGACAATGTTCAGGAGTCGATCAACAACTTCATCGTCAATCTGATAGAATCCGTCCTGATCGTAATCGGAATTCTCCTGCTGACCATGGGCTGGCGGGCCGGCCTGGTCATCGGGCTGACGCTGATTCTAATTATTCTCGGAACATTTATCGGCATGGATCTGAGCCGGATCGACATGCAACTGGTCTCCCTGGGCGCATTGATTATTGCGCTCGGCATGCTGGTGGACAATGCCATTGTCATTGTCGACGGCTTTCTGGTGAAAACGTCGCGCGGACAAAAACCGCCAGAGGCGCTCAAGTCCATTACGAAGGAAACGCAATGGCCTCTGCTGGGAGCGACTCTGGTTGCGATTCTCGCCTTCCTGGCCGTCGGATTCAATACCGGAAGCATCGGCGAATTCTGCCGGTCTCTTTTCTACGTCATCGCCATTTCTCTTATGCTGAGTTGGATCATGGCATTGACGTTCACGCCGTTGCTGTGTCTTCTCATCATTAAAGTCCAGCCACCCCGAACGGCAACCGGAGACGTGTATGACGGACGCATTTACAAAACCTATCAACGGTTATTGCAATATGTTCTGACAAAACGTGGAATGGTCCTCATACTGCTGATTTTGGGAATCGGGGCCGCCGCATGGGGGTATACCAAGGTCCCGAAAGTGTTCTTCCCCGATTCCACCCGCAAACAATTCTACATCGATTATTGGCGCAATCAAGCCAGCCACATCGATTCGACGGCAACAGATGTGGATGGAATCGCCGCGTTTGTCCGTACCTTGCCGGGCGTCAGGTCGACCGCGACATTTGTGGGGGAAGGCGCGCTTCGGTTTATTTTGAGCTATGATTATAACAGCCCGTCTCCCGACTATGGGCAAATTGTGGTTGACGTCGATGATTACAGGCAGATTGAACCATTGAGTGCAAAAATCGCCAAATTCATTGACGAACACTATCCCAGCTCCAATGCCATGGTCATGCGCTTTTCCGACGGACTCTCCATCCCGTTCAAGATCGAAGCCCGTTTCCGAGGACCTGACCGAACTGTGTTGCGCCGGCTTGCTTCCCGGGCGAAAAACATCATGGAGGCGGACGACAATACACAATATATCCGTGATGACTGGCGCGATCCGGTCAAAATTTCGAAGTTGAGTTATTCTGAAATCAAGGCCAGGCAAACCGGTATTTCCCGTAAGGAACTGGCCGAGGCATTGGATTGGAATTTTTCCGGCATAACTTGTGGCGTTCTTCGCGAAAACAACACGCTGATTCCGATTATTTCCCGTCCGGAGGAAGCCGAACGCAAAAGCATTGCGGAACTGCCAAACGTTCAGATTTGGAGCAGTGCATCCGCACGCAATTATTCACTTGCACAGGCCTGCGACGATATTACAACCGATTGGGAGGATCCTCAAATCAGGCATCGCGACCGGGTTCCGACCATTACCGTACAATGCTCGCCGATCCGGGGAACCGCGGCCGCACTTCAAAAAAAGTTGCAGAAAAAGATTGAGGCCATTGAACTGCCGCCGCTGTATTCCATGGAATGGGGCGGGGAATTGGAAGAAAGTGAAATTGCGGAACGCGGCCTGAAAAAACTTTTTCCGGTAAGTCTGATTCTTATGTTTTTGCTGGTGGCGATGCTTTTTCGGACGATCCGGGAACCGCTGGTGGCGTTTTCGATCCTCCCGTTCGCCCTAATCGGAGTTGTCGGAGGATTATTTATGTTGAACCTCCCGTTTGGATTTATGGCCATATTGGGTTTTCTGGGACTTTCCGGGATGCTGCTCAAAAACTCCATCGTATTGTTGGATCAGATCAACCAGGAGCTTGAAGCCGGTCACTCCCGTTACGACGCGGTAGTCATGGCCGCGGTCAGTCGCCTTCGTCCGGTGACGATGGCGGCGGGAACAACCGTTCTCGGCGTAGCGCCATTGCTGTGGGATTCTTTCTTTGCCTCAATGGCGGCAACGATCATGTTCGGCCTACTGGGGGCGACGATTCTGACACTCCTGATTGTTCCCCTTGTTTACGTTATACTGTTCCGGGTGAAAAATCCGAAGAGAAAAATATTCTCGCGGCTTTGAACAAGCGATAAAATCAAATCATGACATTTGCTTTCTCCGGGTGTATTTCAGTCATCGAAAGTCGTTATTCCACTGATACACCATATTCTGGTTCATAGGCTTGCATCCGTCTGCTTGTCGAGTATATTATGTTATCTCAATGAATTCCCTGCGACGGCCGCATGACTGGCCGGGTCACAATATCATGAAGGTGAATATGAAAAAAATACTAAACCGGATCAAGCGAATTCACTTTTACGAGAACGACCGGAATTCTCCCGAGGATATTGTTTTTCTGTCATGCCTTACCTCGCTGGCCGGCGGAATCGGCATGAATGTCAAGCGCCATATTACGGAGGACGGCTGGACGCAGCGGCGGCTTTATTTCGATCTGCTCGCCTGTACCGGCATGGGCTTCGGCCTGCTCTGGCATCCCGATCACTGCTGTTCCTGTCTGGACCTGACCCTGGTCAATGATTCGCACGATGAGACCATTAAACGCGGATTTTATGGAATCGGAAGTGACGTTCGCATTATGGAAAACACCCCGGAAACTCGCGAGGAAATCCGCAAAATGCTGGTCGATTCCATCGACGCGGGCCGACCGGTGATTGCATTCGGCATGGTCGAACCGCCGGAAAGCGGTCTGGTCTGCGGCTATGAGGAAGACGGCGGCATTCTGCTGGGCTATGATGCGTTTCAGAATCAGTTCCCCTGTGAAAAAAATGAGAACGGCATGGTCGTGCTTCGAGACTGGACGAAAGTCTGGAAGTTCGCCTTTGTACATGGAACGCCGACCCCGGTTGATCTTGGGGCCGAACGATTCCGTCGCGAAGCCGCCGCGCACGGGGTGAAAATCATGGAGAAAACTGAATCCCAGGGGTATCTGGCCGGTCAGACGGCCTACCGGGCATGGCGGGATTATGTTTCGGACAATTCGTTTTCCCAAGAGGAAATTCGTGCCCGGCACCGTCTGCATCATCTGCTGGTGGGAAATCTCGCGGAGGCGCGATATTTCACCGGAGTTTATCTGGAAGAAAGCCCGAAAGAATCGCCGACGGCGCGCGCCGGAGAACTATTCCGGGAAATTCACAACCGATGCTGGAAAATCTGGGGAGTGCTGGGCGAATACGGCGATTCCAAGGAGTCGCTCTCTGAGAAATTCGCCCTCCCGGAAAATCGCGCCCGGATCGCCGAACACATCGATGAAATCTCAAAGCTCGATCAAGCCGCTCTCCAATATTTGAAAGAGGCGTGCCAATGAACACCCCAAGTTCCCGCACGAAAATCCGTCCCGCGACGGTGTCCGACATTCCCATGATGGCGAAAATCATTGCCGACAATTTTGATCTTACCATGCCGGAACATTCGTTGGCGGTGCGCGAGCATTGCAAGCGGGAATGTGCGGCGAGGCTTTTGGAACGCCAGTTGGAGTGGAAGGTGGTTTTCGTCATTCTGCTGGACGGCGTCATCGCCGGAACCGGTGCGCTCGCCAACTTCGGCACGGAGGATACGCCCAAATGGAGCATTTCCAATTTTTTCATCCGGGTCGATCTGCATGGTCGGGGATTGGGGAGCGAACTGCTCCGCAAACTCTTTGACGAAGCCCTGAAGCTCGGCGTGGAGGATTTGCACGTGCCCAGCAGTCGCACCGGGATGAAGTTTTATCAGAAGTACGGTTTTGTCCGGGATGAAGTCCAGCCGCCCGAAGATCGGAAGCTGGAAATCATCTGGCACACCCGCAGGCTTTCCGACCGGCTGGCGGCGTTGCTGGGCGATGAGAAATTCGTACTGTGGACGCAACTGCGAACTGGGATTGAAGCGAACTTCGGCCTTGCCCCCATGTGGAACCATGGTGGCAGGAAGTGGGATGTCGAGTGCAAATACCGCAAGGGCGGAAAAACCTTATGTGCATTGTATGCCAAAGAAAAACAGGCCGGATTGCTGGTCATTTTTGGCGCGAAGGAACGGAAAAAATTCGAGGCGGCGCGTCAGGAATATTCTGCATGGATTCAACAGAGTTATGACCATGCCACCACCTATCACGACGGCAAATGGGTGATGTTCGACCTGACGGACGCGCAACACCTCCCGGAGTTGTTGGAAATTTTGACCATCAAGCGGAAAACCGTAAAGGAGCGCTGAAAAATATGTTCTCTGAAATAAAATTGTTTCAGGTAAAACCGGATAAAATTGCGGAGTTTGAAGCTCTCATCGCGGCAATACGGGAGGACCAGCGTCAACAGCCCGGTTGTACCATGCTTCGCTATCAAAAAAGATTTTATGTGTTGGATGATCTGCAACCCCGCGAATTGACCCGAATCGTCAAATGCGTCAAATACTATTCGTATTGGGAGTTTGACTGCCGCGAAAGCTACGGCACGGCGATCAAATGGTTTTTTGACAACCATTCCAAGGCTATCTTCCGGTTGCTGATTATGCCGTTTGATATTTCACTGGGCGAGAACATTTAGAGGGCAAAAAATGGATAATATCAGAATCATAGAAATCCCGAACCTTAAGATGATATCCTCCGGGTTCGGTTCGCTGGAGGAATTGAAAATCAGAAATTTTGAACGATTGTTTCCCGACTGGAAACACACCATTTCCCCCACCGATTTCATGAGTTACGATTCCGAACGCAAACAGATGATCTGGTATCTGGCCTTGACCGAAGGCATGAAGGTCGATCCGGGAGAATTTGAGGTGATCGATCACGACGGCGGCTTGTATGCGGTCGGGGTGTCAATCGACGAAAACGACACCGACGGAACCCGGGTATACGACGGCATCAAAAAATGGGTGGCCGCTTCGGGAATATTTGAACTGGACGAACGCCCGGGACACTATACCATGTTTCATATCAGCACGTCGCCCAATGCTCAAAAAGCGCTGGGATACAACCAACTGGAAATTTTCGTTCCGATCAAATCCCAAACGGACGGCCAATGATTGCAGCCCCAATGGGAATATCTAATCTGAAAGGATTCACATCATGCAACTCAACATTGCTCCATGCGGACTGATTTGCTCCCGTTGCGACGCCTACCGCGCCACGCAGGAAAATAATCGGGAAAAACTTGAACGGGTGGCCGACGAATGGCGGAAACTCAACCATTGCGACGAAATCACGGCGGATCTGCTGTCCTGCGACGGCTGCATGACCGACGGCGGCCGCAAGAGCGCCTACTGCGGAATGTGCCAAATTCGGCTTTGCGCCATCCGGAAAGACGTGAAGGTCTGCTCGGAATGTCCCGACTATCCGTGTGCGGCGATGTCGGACTTTCTGGCGCATCAGCCGGAAGAACAGGCGGCGGCAATGAAAAAGATGCTTGAAGGCATTGCGGAAGTCGAAAAAAATACCCATTCCGTACTATGACAAGGAGAGATGGAACTATGAAAATCGCCATTCTGGTCGGAAGCGCCCGAAAAGGCGGCAACACCGATCTGCTCGCCCATGCCTTTGCCGCCGGAGCCGCGGAACACAACGAGGTTGAACTCATTTCGGTGAGCAACGTGCACGTCAATCCATGTATCGGCTGCAACGTCTGCCGCAAACGCCCCAATCATGACTGCTTTCAGCAGGACGATATGTGCGTCATCCATGAAAAGCTCAAGACGGCGGACTTGATCGTCTTCGCCTCTCCGGTCTATTTCTACGGGCTGACCGCCCAGCTCAAAGCCATCGTCGACCGGCTCCACGCCCCCATCCGGAACGAATTCCAAGTTAAAAAATTGGCGTTGCTGCTCGTGGCGGCCGACACCATACCGGAAGTATTCGACAGTATCCTCATCCAGTACAAGTCGGTGTTGAGCTACTTCCACCTGGCCGATGCCGGAAAAGTTCTCGTACGCGGCGTGGAAGAGAAAGGCGCGATTCAAGGCAATCCGGCGCTGGACGAGGCTCGCGCATTGGGGCAAAGCATTTTGTAGAGGAAAAGAATGTGGCACCTGAAGCGGCGGATGGATGGTGCCATGATGTAAACATCATGTTTTCAAGGAGAAAATACGTATGATCTACTATTTTTCGGCAACCGGTAATTCGAAATGGGTGGCGGAAGAACTTGCGAAAGGTACCGGCGACCTGGCCGTTTCCATAACCGAAGTCATGAAGAGCAAGCAGTTGCCGCCGCCGATAAAGTCCGGGGAAACGCTGGGGCTGGTGTTCCCGGTGTTCGCATTCGCGCCGCCACGGTTCGTTATCGACTTCGTTCGCAAGCTGCACGTGGCCGATGACGCGTTCGTCTACACCGTCTGTACCATGGGCGGCGCGGCGGGTGGAACTTTCCGTTATCTGGAGAAATTCATAAAACTGAACAGCTGTTACGCAATCAAGATGCCCAGCAACTATATCGTGATGTCAGGCCGCGAACCGGCGGACAAGATCAAGGAAAAACTGGCAAAAGCGGAGCTGATGCTTCCGGCTATCTGCGAAAGCGTGAAGGCGAAGAAGGCGGAGCTGAAAGCGCGCAACAGTTTTGTGTCGTTCCTGCTCACCGAGGCGGTGGCGACACTGTTCAACAAGTTTGCATCCGACAAGGCATTCCGCTCGACCGACCGCTGCACCAACTGCGGACTGTGCGCGAAGCTGTGCCCGCTGGACAATATCACGCTGGAAAACGGCAGACCGCGATGGCACGGCAACTGCATGCACTGCATGGCCTGCATCCAAAACTGTCCCGCCGCCGCGATCGATTACGGCAACAGGACGCGCGACCGTGAACGCTATGTGTTCGATTTCCTGAAATAAGAGCGCAGGGGCTTAAAGCGGCACTTTTTGGTCAGTGTGCCATTCCCGTCCGTACCTCCATCGATATGCCAATGAACGTTGCAGGTGTTTTTCAGAAACGCGAAGTCGTGACTGACCAGAAGCAACGCCGAACGGCACTCTCCCAAGGTCATCGGAAAATAAACTTTTGCCGCAGAATCAGGGGATGGAAATGAAAATGGCGGAGAGAGAGGGATTTGAACCCTCGGTACGGTAAAACCGCACAACGGGTTTCGAGACCGCCGCCTTCGACCACTCAGCCATCTCTCCGGATTGCAAAGCAGTGCTTAATGTAGCATGCTTTTTCAAAAATACACCCCGAAATCGAAAAGAAACAGGTTTTTTTTCTGCCACAGCAGGGTGATATTTCCGTTTGTTGCTGTATATTATCGAAATTCGTAACGCAACAGGCAGATTTTATCGAATGGATCAAAACGAAAATAAGAAAGAAATAACCAATGAAGGGCATCGGGATCGCCTCCGAAACCGATATCTTAATGCCGGTATCGATTCATTCCAGGATTATGAACGACTCGAATTGCTGTTGATGTACGCCATCCCGCGGCGTGATGTCAAGCCCATCGCCAAAAAACTGCTCGCCCAATACAAAACCTTGTCCGCCGTTATCGACGCCCCCCTCGAACAGCTTGAAAAAATTACCGGCATGGGGCGCAATTCCGCCATCTTGTGCAAGCTACTGAAAGACCTCTGTACCCAGTACCTCAAAGAGAATATGTGCGAAGCCGATGTGCTGGCCAACCCTACCCGCGTCATTAATTACTCCAGAGCCAAGCTCGGCAGCATGGACGTCGAAGCCATGCTGGTCATTTATCTGAATGTCAAAAACATGGTCATCAGTTCGGAAGTTTTCCACGGAACCGTTGACCAGACCTCTGTTTATCCGCGCAATCTGATGCAGACTGCCCTGCGGCACAATGCCTCAGGAATCATCTTGGTGCATAACCATCCAAGCGGAATCTGTCAACCGTCGCCGGAAGACGAACTCCTGACCATGAATATTCAGGAAGCCGGCAAGACCATGGGAGTGAAAGTAATCGACCACATCATTGTCAGCCGTTCATCTCACTACAGTTTCGTGGCCGAGGGCAAACTCTAAGGCTGGGTCGTCCGACTCGGCACCGGGGTTTTGACACCGTCGGGACGCGGCATGCCGGGACCGTCCGGACGACGCTGAATATCGCCGGGGCGCAGATTCGGAGCAGGCTTATTCCCGGCATCCGGAAGCGGTATCGGTATCGGAACCGGCGGGCGTGGAGGGCGCGGTGGAGTCGGCGGACGGCGGTAGCGACGCGGATAATACGGCCAGCCATCCCCCCAGTCCGAGTAGATAATCACCGTACTGCTGTCATTACTGCCGGGAGATGAATATTGGATGTTGTCATAGACCGGTTTCGGGGTTATTTTAGCCAGGTCGGCAATGAATTTCTCGATCGCCTCGATCACTTTCGGCGTATCGGTCACGATAACGGCGTTGTTGGTAATGGAATAGAGCATTTTGCCATTCGGCGAAAGCCAGGGACGGCAACTGCTCTCGACCGAACCGTAATCGACATTTCCCAGCGGAATGATTTTATAATTCGGAATTTTCTGCGCCGAGGCGGCGGCATTCGTCTTCTGCCCGTCGGACTTGGTCGTTTTTTTCGTTAATTCATCCTGCGCGTACTTGACGAAAAGCTCCATACGCTTGACATTATTCGCGGAACTCTCCACCATGATGGCATTGTTATTCGGGAAGTAAAGAATTTCACCTTCTTTATTAAGGATCGTCTGGCATGAACTTTCAATATCTTTGTATTTCAGGTCGCCGAGCGGGATGATCTTCGTCGTTTTGTCGGCGGCGGCCAACGGGAGCGACATCATCGCCACAACAATCAGAGCCAGGAATTTCTTCATTTCATCACCTCCGGGATTCAACCACTGACTACAAGATACCCGCGATCATTCAAAAAATCAAGGTATCTCTCCGCATTTCTCGCCGGAAAGTGACAATATGCTGATTTTTCAAATCGCCCCAACTGCGATTTCCCCACATATTCGGGATAGGGTTATATGACACAAACCGAAGACGAACGGAAAAGAATACCGCGATCAGCCCCCTGACTCGCTGAGAATGAAAAAAATGGTGGAGATGGCAGATATTTCAGCGTCCGGCCCGGTAGTGTCATAAATTTTGTGTAAACACCTTATTTTCAACGTCAGCCGGTGAACTTGCGCCGGTAGGTCTGCGGCGGTAGATGGAAATGCTTTTTGAAAATACGCGAGAAGTAAAATTCATCGTCGAATCCGCAATTCGCCGCGACGGCGCTGACCGGATTGTCCGTGGTCAGCAGTTGCCTTACTGCCTGCTGAAGTCGACAGTTGATCAGGAACTGTTGCGGCGGCAGCGTGGTGAACTGTTTGAATATTCGCCGGAAATGCGTCAGTGATACGAACATGTCGGCTGCTTCTCGTTCGAAGTCCCATTCGAGTTGGGGAGCCGCTTTGACGGCGTCGACGAGTTTGCGAAGTTCAAGTTGCTGGTGATGGGGCAGGGCGCTGCGGGGATTGTCCTGATAATGAAGTTGGAGGAGCAGGTTTTCCAGCAGGCAGACGGAGCGGCTGTAGGTTTCAGGGCCCAGGCTCATGGTCTGGTTCAGTTCACGCAGAGTGTCCATGAAAAGTTCGGGGCGGGTGATCTTGATCAGGGGATGTTCCGGGTCGATCGGGAGCAGGCCGCTGGCGCGGAAACGCTCCGCCCGTTCTCCGGTGAAGCAGACCCAGCAGTGGGTTCGGCCGATATCGTCCGCGTGCCCGTATGTAAATTCCGGGCCCGGATAAGTGACCAGCGCGTAGGGCCCCTCCACGATATATTCCTGAAGGTGATCGAATACCACCCGGAAGGCGCCGTGATGATTATACTGGATTCCGTAATAAGTGAATGTTCTGTCCATGCTGTGCCGGTAATTCTCGCAAATTCCGCTGCCGATGAACTGTAGGCCGTCAAAATAGTTCATGTTCGTAAAATCCATAAAAATGATTATTTTATCTATTGGTTAATATAATTCCGGATGTATATTTTATCCATACCATTTTTCAAATAAGGAGCTGAAAAAATGAAATTCGGTGTAGCCGACTATGGCATGAACGTATGGCACGGCGGACTCTACAGCGTGGAAGACCGCTTGGAATCCCTTCGCAATATCGGTTTTAACGGAATTGAACGTGTCGAAGCGGTATCCGCTTCCGATGCGCTGAACAGAGCGACTTTGTATCACAAAATGGGCATGGACTTCGCCACCTGCCGTGGCCCGAACGTGGAATGCGGCATCCAATGGACCTGCGGCCTCGGCAAGGAATATGTCTGGCTCACCCCTGGCCCGAGCGGACGCGACGCCGATATGGACGCCTATCTCCGCCGTTCCCGTGAATTCACCCGCGTTTGCGGCCGTTTCGGCATCAAGGCCGCGCTCCACAACCATATGGACCAGCGGATCGAAACTCAGCCGGAACTTGAACGCTTCATGACCGAGTGCCCCGACGCTTATCTGCTGCTGGACACCGGCCACCTCAACGCCGGCGGCGGCAATGTTCTCGAAATCGTTGAAAAATACGCCTCCCGCATCGTCGCCATCCACCTGAAGGATGTACTCCTCGAAGAAGGACGCGATGAAAACGGCCGCGCGAAAAAGTGGAAATTCTGCGAACTCGGCTCCGGCAACAGCGGCCTGGACAATGGCGCGGTGATGAAAGCCCTGGTGGCCAAAGGCTTCGACGGCTGGGTCATGATCGAACATGACAATCACGTGCGTGAACCGTTGGAAGACCTGAAAACCAGTCTCGATTATCTGCGCAAAGCCGGAATCATGAAGTAAGAAGGAGCTAGCGTCGCCATGTCTGAATTCAAACCCATCAAAATCGGTTTGGTCGGAATCGGCCGTGCCGGATACGGCATGCACCTCGGGGAAGTCGGCAGAACGGAGGGGCGTTTCGAATTCGTCGCCGTATGCGATACCGATACTTCGCGTTGCGAAGAGTTCAATAAAAAATATGAACATCAATGCCGTATTTACAGCGATTATTGCGAAATGTTGAAAGACCCGGAAGTCGAACTGGTTTCCGTGGCGGTGCGTTCTCCCGACCATACCGCATTCGCGATCAAAGCCATTGAGGCCGGTAAATACGTCTTCCTTGAAAAACCGATCGCCATTTCCTATAAGCAAGCCCTGGAACTGAAAGCCGCCGCGGAGAAATACCCGGGCAAGCTTTTCCTGCGCCACAACCGCCGTTTCGAGCCGTGCTATAACCATATTCGCGAGGTGATGGCTTCGGGCATTCTGGGCAATGTCTATCAGATCCGGCTGCGCCGCCATAACTATCAGCGCCGCGACGACTGGCAGACGATTATCGAATGCGGCGGCGGCATGTTGAACAACTGGGGCCCCCACATCATCGACCATTCGCTGCATTTACTGGAGTCTCCGGTGAAAAGCGTCTGGAGCCGTCTCCGCAAAATCGCCGCCGTCGGCGATGCCGAAGACCATCTGACCATTATTTTCGAAGGCGAAAACGGTCGGATGATCGATATGGAAATCAGTGGCGGGGTCGCTATCGGCGAACCGGTCTACATGGTTTTCGGTGATCGCGGCACACTGGTGTCCTGGAATGAATCCGAGTTGAAACTGAAATACATCAACCCGGAACAGAAATTGATGGACATCAAGGCAAAAAAGGAATCGCCCCCGATTACCGCTTCGTTCGGTAATCCCGAAACGCTCGAGTGGATTGAGGAAACGATTCCGGTAGCTCCCTCCAGTCATTGCGATACCTGGCATATCTGGAACCACCTGTATGACGCGATTCGCAATGGAGTCCCATTCCCGATCACGATCGACGAAGGCCTCGAAGTGGTCAAATACACCGAAATGGTGAAAAAGGGTACGGAATTCGAAGTCCGGTAGTGTCGTTTTACAAGTAGGGCGCTCTGTCCCCCAGAGCGCCGTTCGTTTCGGCTTGAATATCCTGCTGTATTTGTATGATAAATTTAGTTATGACGAATCTTTATCCTGCTTATTTAAAGCGATATAACTTGCGAGGTGAACGGCTGTCTGGGACAGACAGCCCTACCTTGTCATTTTAGCGCTTTGGCAGGATCTCCAGCCAGTAGCCGTCGGGGTCGTTGATGAAATAGATGCCCATCGCTTCGTTTTCGAAACAGATGCAGTTCATTTGGCGGTGCTTTTCTTTGGCTCCGGCGAAATCGTCGGTCTCGAAGGCCAGGTGGAATTCGTTGTCGCCGAGGTCGTAGGGGCGGTCCATGTCTTTCATCCAAGTCAGTTCCAGGAGATGGGTTCCGATGTTGTCGCTCAGGTAGACGATGATGAACGAACCATCCGGGGCCGTGATCCGCCGGGTCTCGGTCAGCCCCAGCGCTTCGCGGTAAAAAGCCAGGCTTTTGTCCAGGTCGAAAACATTCAAATTGTTATGGATCATCTTGAATTTCATGATAGGTGCCCTCCGCATTGTTCTGTCTTGGAATCTTTCCTCAAAATAGCATCGGGAATGATTTTTTGCAAATCAATCGGCGGGGGAAGAAACTTTTTATTGAAATTTTATCTTTTGGTGATATCTTCACCGAATATTTTATTAATTTTTCGGACAGGAGATGTCATATGCAGTTGGAACTATTGAAAAACGGTGAAAGGCAGTCCGCGTCGGCTGTCGCCTCCGAATTTGAGATCATTACCGTAACGCCGCAGGCGGAAGGACGGACCGAGCTGCGTTTGAAAATCCCGATCATCGATCTTCAGGGATACTGGACCCCCGCCGACCGCACACCGAACGCCCGTATCAACTGGGTGATTCAGGCCGAAAGCACGGTGCAACGCAATTTTCCGTTCATCAGTTTTTTCAACAGTGCGCAGATGAACCGCTGTTCGGTCGGGTTGGACTGCATTTACGACGATGTGGCGATCACCGCCAAGATGAATCAGGAAACCTGCGATTACGAGCTGCTCATCATCGTGACCGCGCCCGCCGGGAGCGAACCGTTCAAGGTGATCGTGAACCGTCGCGATCAGCTTTGGACCCGCTGTCTGGCGGATTGGCGCAACGAACTCAAACAGCCTGAACTTCATTTTCCGGAAGCGGCCTGGCACCCGGTTTTCTGCACCTGGTACGCGGTTCATGCCGCGGTCACCGCGCCGTGGGTCGAGGAGACGGCCCGGGAAGCGGCCCGGCTCGGATTCGGGACTTACATTATCGACGACGGCTGGTGTTTCGACGATATGAAGCGCGTGTCACCGGAAACGATCGGCACGTGGTACGAAATGATCGGCGACTGGGACGTGTCGGAAAAGAAATTCCCGGAATTCGAAAAACACATTCGCCGCGTTCAGGACATGGGGCTCAAATACATGGTCTGGGTGACGCCGTTCCTGATCGGCCTGAAAAGCCGTCTGTACCGGGAAATCGAGGGATGCATGTTCGCCAAAAGCGCCGAAGGATGTCAGGTTTTCAATACCGCCAATGTGGATGCGGGGCGGATCATTATCGACAAGCTGGCTTCGTTGATGGAAAAATACCCGCTTGACGGCCTGAAGGTTGACTTTCTGGATTCGGTGCTGCCGTCGATCGACGATCCGCATGGCCGGATCACCCGCCGGTTCATCGAGGACTTGTCCAACGCGATTCGAAATGGCAATGCGGAGGCGCTGATCGAATTCCGCCAGAACTATGCCACGTTTGGCATGTTGCCTTATGCGACGCAATTCCGGGCGGGCGACGTGCCGTTCGATTTTATCGACAATTTCCAGCGTCTGGCGCAGATCCGGATCAGTATCGGCGACGGCGTGCCGGTTCATGCCGACCCGGTCTACTGGCATCCGCGTGAAACCACGGCCAATATTTCCCGTCATATGATCGCTTCGCTGGTCGGCGTACCGATGCTTTCGATGGACCTGAACAAGGTCAGCGAGTCCGAAAAACGGATCATCGCGCATTGGCTCGGGTTCTACAAAGAACATCTGGAAACCTTTTCGCAGGGCAAGTGGGATATCCGCTACGGCGCGGCCGCCGTGAACTGGATCGCCGCGAACGGCGCGAAATCACGGATTGTCATCCTTTCCGAACCGCATTGTCTGGCGGAAGCCGTGACGGCGGGCGGCACGGAGCCGCAATATGTGCTGAACCTGACCGCCGAAGCATTGGCGCATCCCGGCGCCAGGGCGTTCGACTGTTTCGGGCAGGCGGTTGAGGACGGGGCGGCCCCGTCCGGCGGCTATTTGCAGCTCTGATAAACGGTTTTCAACGGCACTCCGGCCGCTTCGGCGGCCCGGCGGCAGTCCTCGTATTCCGGTGAACGGCTGACTTCGCGACCCCGGAACAGCCCGACTTTGACCTTGATTTTGCCGTAAGGGGTTTCGACTTCCTCGAAACGGCGTTCGAGGCAGTGGCGCACGACCGGGTATTCGCGGACCCCGAACGTACTGCTTTCCCGGAAAATCAGCTCAAGAACGGTTTCTTTCGCGGTTGGTTTAACCAGCACCGAGAGCATGACGGCGGGGCGTTGTTTTTTCATCATGACCGGGGTGGTCCAGACATCCGCTACGCCGGAGGTCGCGCCCAGAAGCCCGCACAGATGCCCGGTCATTTCCGGGGTTGAATCGTCGATATTGGTTTCGAGCAGAACGACTTCGTCGGTATTTTCGCTTTCGCCTTCGGCTCCGGTTTCCTCGTAAAGCAGGGCGCGGAGAAGGTTCGGACGGGTTTTGTAAGCATGTTTGCCGAAACTGTTGGCGGTACCGGTGATGACGGCGCCGGTGGTAATTTCCGCTTTCGGCCAGACCGCAAGCAAGGCGGCGCCGGTGGGCGTGACCATTTCAAACGGTTCGTCTTCGCAGGGACGGGACTTCAACCCGGTCAGGAGCTCCGCGGTGGCGGGGGCGGGGACCGGATAAATGCCGTGGGCGCAGCGGACCAGCCCCGAACCGGTCGGCAGCGATGATACCGAAACCGCGTCCACCCCCAGCAGTTCGAGCGCCAGACAGCACCCCACGATATCGACGATCGAATCGACCGCGCCGACTTCGTGGAAATGAACGTCGTCCACAGCCTTGCCGTGGATTTTCGCTTCCGCCTCCGCCAGCCGGGTGAATACCGCCAGCGAAAGGCGGCGGGTTTTTTCCGACAGGGTGCTTGACTGGATCAGCTCCCTGATTTTGTTGAAACTGCGTCCGTGATGGTGGTGATGGGGGTGATCGTGATGCCCGTCATTATCCCCGTGATGGTGGTGATGATGGTCGTGCTCATAAAGTTCCACGCCGGCCTGAATACCGTTGATGCCGAACGATTCGAACGGCCCGGCGGTGATTTTAAATTCGCCGGGGATCAGCGTTTCCAGACGGCGGTTCAGTTCTGCGGCATCGACCCCCAGTCCGATCAAAGCGCCGAGCAGCATATCCCCGGAAGCTCCGCCGACACTGTCAAAACGTATAATTCTCATGCAATTTTTCCTGCGCGTTTTTAATGAATAATCTTCTAAATACTATTAGCTCCTGACTGGACGTTATTCAATTCGAATTTGAATTTCAGGGCAAATTTATTCATTTTTGTTTGATATTTTCGGCAAGTCATGGTAAACTACCTTTCTATTGGATACTGCTTAAGGAGATAGGGAACAGCAATGAAACTTCTGTGGGCATTGATGTTGGTCGGCGGCATGATTTGTTCCGCCGAAACGGTTGTAAAGTCGAATGGGGTGGAATTTCGTGACGCGGTCTTGTCTGCCGCCGGCGAGAAGGTGAAAATCAGTACCGTTTACGGAGACAAGATCGTCAGCTTCAAGGATATCGACCCGATTGAGATCCGGACTAAAGACCGGGTGTATAAAGGCTATCGCCTGGAGAAAATAGAACCGGAACGCATCGTCATCGGCCAGGACGGCATGTCGCTTCGGATCAAAGCCGATGAGTTGGACAATGACTGTCGCCGCCTTTTCGGCTATCCGGTCGAGGAAACGGCCGCTGCGCCCGTGAAACCGGCGGATAAACAAAGCGCCGAACCGGCGGACACTTCAACGAAACAGATTCAGAAAAGCGCTTTTTATCTGGCGGGCGAAGATTTTCGCAATGAACTGGTTCAGGCACGCACCGGTTTTGTGCCTCCGGCCGCTTCGCCGGTGTCGTCGCAGCAATCCGGGCGTTATCAGTCGCAGAACAGGAGTTATGGTTCTTCCGCGAACATCACCCGCAATATCGTTTTTATCGAGGATGAAGGCAAAAGCGCGGGCAGCGGATTTATCTGTTCTTTGTGGGGCGTGCCGGTGATTGTTACCAACGCGCATGTGTTTGTAACCGCCGAAAAACCGCTGATTCAGGACGGCATGCACAATCCGTACCAGCCGCGGGCGGTGCTGGTGTCGCCGGACCGTGATATCGCCATCATCAAGGTGGACCTGGCTCCGGGATGCAAACCGCTGGAGCTCGATTATCATGTCGAAGAACTTTCCCCGGGCTGTTCGCTGATGGCTTATGGAAATGCTCTCGGCGCCGAGGTGGGCACGAATATCAATGGAACATTGCGGGGCGTTGGCCCGACCCTGCTGGAAATTACCGCTCCAATTGTCGGAGGCTACAGCGGCGGCCCGGTCCTTGCGGTAAACAAAGTGGTCGGCGTCAACACCTTCGGACAAATGGTGGCGGAAGACATCTGGACGAGCGGTTCCGAATACGAGGTGAAGCAGAAGACGCTGGGGCGAAACCGGATCGTTAAGCAGCCCGTGATTCGCCGCTTCGCCACTCGCGTGGACAACCTGACTCCCGACAAACTGGAGGTGTTTGACGGCGAAATGCAGTACAATGATCTGAAACTTTACCGGGATCTCAGCCGTGCCGTCCGCGTTTTTGTCGCCGAAATCAGCAGGAGCAGTAATCCGCTGACGCCGGAAGCCGCGGCCAATCGTATTTTTACGCCGCTCGGCGATTTTTACAGCTACAAAAGCCATGTGAAATACATTGATGAGCTGCTCAGCAATTACAGCAAAAGACTGATTGAAGCTTTCGCCCAGGCCGGTATTTCGCTGAATTATCTTTCCGACAGCGAACGCCAGACCGCCCTTAATATGTTCCGGTTGACCACTCCCTACCGCAAGGGATACTTCGATTGCCCGGTCTGCAATGGGCGCGGGAAGGTGGCGGACCCCAATGCCCAGCTCAGCAGTGACTTTCAGAACAAATACACTTCGTGTGAAGAATGCGACGGCAAGGGCCGGGTAACGGGGGCTTTTTACGAGGTGCCGCGCGGATTCACTCCCGGAACAGTGCCGATCGGGCAGGGGATGTTCGGCGGGATGCGCACCGGTTGGACACAGGCGATGGTCCGGAATAAGCTGAAGAATGAAGACAGTTGGCAGGTGGTCGAGTTCGCCGGAGCGGTTACCAGGTTGACATTTGAACGCAATCCCACTATCAATGCCCGGAAGACCACCGCGTTTTTTGTGATGGACAAGGTCGCTGAAATCACCCTCGTTTTCGATTATTCGGCCAATCTGCTCCAGAATCTGGAAGCGGCCCTGACCCGGCAGTTCGGCAAACCGGTCCATAAACTGAAAAAAGACAACCTTGAAAAAATCCTTTTCAAAAAAGGACACCAGACGGTGGAAATGATCTGGGGTACTGGCGTGGAGGACGGCGGAATTTCCGTTCGCTGGTACCACAATACCCTGTTCGAACTCAAGAATTTGTTGGTGAACGACATGGGCGGCAATCCCTATGTCAAGGTGCGGAGCCGCGCCAACGAGGCCAGTAAAAATGTCCAGCAATCGTTTGAGGCGAAAGCATCGGAGAATAGCCCGTTCAGCCGCAGCCGGTCCAACGGCCGGTCCTTTTATTGAACGCATAATTCGCTGAAAATTTTTCCGGGCGCTGGAAAAAAAAGCGCCCGGTGCTAAAGTATGAATTGCGTTATTTGTAAAATAACAATTTCATACAACAAGACCGGATAGCAAAAAGGCGAATTATTATGGAACAGACCAAGCGGATCGACCGTTTTCATACTCCTTTGGCGGAATCATTGCTGTTGGAGAATAACTTCTTTGACCTGTACCCGTTCGACGGCGGCGGCTACTTCATTACCCAGGCCCAGTTGAAAGCTTCCGACGATGAGGCGATCTACCGGGCTGTACTGCTGGAAAATGCCATGGCGGAATTTGGTACGCTCCCCGCGCTGGATTTTACGAAGTTCGAACGCTGGAGCACCATCGAAAAAACCTCCTGGCTGAACCGCCTTTATTTCCTGCCGCCGCTGGCGAAAACGGCAGACCTGAAACAGGATGACGCCACGGCCGCGCTGGTCAAGGATACGATCCTGTATTTCCACCGCAATTATCCGCCGCCGTCCGGACGGGAGGCCGTCTGCGCCATGACCAGGCGCGTTATTGAAAGCCGTGACCGCGACTACAATTCCGGCAACCTTGACGGCGAAACTGAATATATCTGGTTCGACTTTCAGCCCGCCAGCCGCATCGTCAATACCATCAACGCCATGCGTTTCCTGCGTCATTCAACGGTCATATCCGAGGTGGAATGGGCCGAATTCGACGAATTCATCCGGGTTCATGCCGAAACATTGTACCTCGACGAAAAATACGCCTGCAAGCTGGCTCCCGGCAACCATCAGGCCTTGCGCGGGCTGGCGCTGCTCTACGGCGCGGCCTATTTCGCCGGGGAACATTTTGCCGCGGAGTGGGCGCGCGAGGGCGAACGCATCTGCAACTACCACATGGTTCATGATTATCTGGCGGACGGTACGCTGATCGACATCAGCCCCTCTTATCACATATTCGAGACCTGGATCAACCGCGACGCCATGAAATTGGCCGACGCCTATGGTTTCAAGATCAGCGGGGAAGCCCGCCGGATGCAGGCCCGCTCGCACGAACTCTGCCGCATTTTCCGCCAGCCCGATGGCGGTTCGGTGGTGATCGATGACGGCTATTCGCTGAACATGGATGTTTTTCTGCAGACCATCGACGCGCCCGGCGAAACGGCCTGTACCGCCCGGTTGACGGCGTCCAAAATGGCGTTTTACCGGGATGAACGCTTTTTCGTCATGCTTGACGCTTCGCCGAACGTCGGCAAATACTCCCATTTCCACGGCGGCAAAAACGCCGTCGCCCTGTGGTTCGGCGGCAAGCCGTTCTGTGTGGACAGCGCCTGCTGCAACTACGACGATATCGAGTTCGCGGAATGGTTTAAACAGCCTCAAGCGCATTCGGGTTTGTTCATCGACGGCATCGGCGACAGCATCCTGCAGGGGCGTTATAGCTGGTTGACGGCGGCGCAGACCGAATTAAGCGAATGGCGGGGACATGCGATCGAGTCGCGCCTGACTTCCGGTGTGCCGCAATGGCAGGGCGTGGAATGGCTGCGCCGGGTCGATGTTTCCAACCGGGTAACGCTTCTTGATGAAGTTTCCGCCGCCGCCGAACACGATTTGACGTTTATCTTCAACCTCCACCCCGACGTGCAAATCGAGTTGGAACAGGAACAAATCATCCTGACGAACGGCGGAGTGAGGGCAATCCTTCAGTGGGAATGCCCTGCGGCAGTCGAATGGACATTGCGCGACGGCCTGGTGTTCTGGAACCGGGAGAAGCGTCCCTCCACGCAGTTGGCCGCCTCCATCCGGGGCGCTTCGACAACCTTTAAAACCATCTGGTCCTGCTGAAATAAAAAAATCCCCCGGAAATGCCGGGGGATCGAATGTTTCCGGATTATTTCGCAGTAGCGAAGTAATTGAGGAACAGGTCGGTCAGGAAACGATTGCCAGCTTCCGTCAGGTGAACGCCGTCGGTCGGGCTGAAAAGCGCGGCTTTGTCCGGGGTGTTTTTCATCGGAGTATAGACGTTCAGGTAGCCGAGGTTTTCTTCCTGCGCCAACTGTTGCAGCACGGCGTCGAATGCTTCGAGCTTTGCGGGCTGCCCATACAGGTTGTGGACTTTATTCTGTGCCTTTAACTTATCGACGGATTCCTGGCATTTTTCGAAATTGGACGAGGTGGGGGAAACCAGCACGATTTTCGCCTTGCTGTTCTTGCGGATATGGTTGAGGACCGCACGATAGGCTTCTTTTTGGGCTTCGGGGGTGACCTGGGGAACGTCGTAGTTTTTGCTTGACAGGCAACGGGTGTCGTTGTGTCCCAGGAAGATGAAAATATAGTCATAGGGGACGCCGAACAGGTTGTCGTACTTTTCCTGCTGATAGGCGTTGCCGCGAAGCATCCGCTGCTGGACGCGGGTGATGTAATCGCCTCTCACGCCGGCATTGCGGAACACGGCTTTGCCGGGGTTGTGGCGATTCAGCCAGAAATTAACCTTGTCGGCATAGTTGTGACCGCGCTCGAAGTCGCTCAGGCTGTCGCCGATATACAGAATCGACAGCGGTTTATCCAGTTTGATCCTGCGGGCGACGGCATCGGTTTTCGCCCAGGCTTTCGAGCTCGGCTGGTCGGTGAACAATTCGTCGGCCACCCCGTATTTGACCGCCGCAACTTGAAGTTCGCCATCTTCGGCAGGCTTGCAGGTGAAATACCCGTCATTGCCGGTGGCGGCCTCCTGGAGTTTTCCGCCATTCAGTACTTTCAGGGCGGCATTCGGCACGGGTTTGCCGTTTTCGGTCAGTTGGAACGTGACATTGGGCAACGGTTTGCCTGCTTCGACAATCAGGTGAGACGGACGCGCGGAGAGAACCACGCCCGGCGTTGGAGCATAACTCAGATTTGCTTCATCGAGATAAGCCACGCTGTTTTTACCACGGACTTCGATCAGAGGGGCGATGCGGACCAGGTTTCCCGCCGTGGACTGAATATTCATCCGGATGTCCTGCCATTCATCACTTTTCAGGGAAATAGGTGCGGAATAAACGTATTTTGAAATGATTTTTTCCTGGTCGTTTTTGGTGTATTCAAGGTAGCCGAGGTAGAGCTCGCCGGAGCCTTTGGCTTTCAAACTGTAATTGAAACGACGTCCCCACGGGGAGTCGATGGGGGCCAGCTGATAACAGCGTCCATAGCATATTTTGCCTTGGGGGGCCGCTTTGAGCTCGCCGCAGGATTTTCCTTTCAGCCCGGGGGAGACGGTCGTGAATTCACCGGCCCAGTATTTGGGTTTGAGCCAGGAGGTGGAATTTTCGAATCCAGGGTTGTTCAGGAGGTTTTGCCCGAACAGGGGCGAAACACAGGATACGATCAGGATCAATACAATCAGACGATGCATGACTTTACCTTTGTTTGTTGTTTAATGATGATAACGTTGTCATTTGTAAGGTAATTATACTGTCATGATGTGCAAAAGTCAATCGAAAGTTTAATCAAAAATGAAAAATTGAAAAGAGTTTGTGCTCATGCACTGTTCTCCAGGCGTGCATGATCGTGCGATGGATCGTCCGGCGGCCTGCTGGTCGACAATCCTGACCGTTAATCCGGCGACAACCGGAAATACTCCGGCATCCCCTTGGCTGTTCGCCTCTATGCGAAACGAGATTTCGCGGACATTACTGGTGAAATTAATTTTCCATTTTCCATTTTTCATATAAAGAAGTAGTGGATTTTTTTACGAAAAGGGTATTGACAAAGAGGATGAAGGCGATATATTTATAATAATGACAACGTTGTCAAAAGTAAAATCGAGTGTATTTTATGGAAAAGAACCGACATTCATTGAAACATATCGCAAAACTCAGCGGGGTGTCGCTGTCCTCGGTGTCGCGGGCGCTGGACCCGGCGCGGAGTCATATGGTACGCCCGGAACTTCGGACGAAAATCCTCAAATTCGTGAATGAAGAGAATTTTTCCGTGAACCTGTCGGCCCGGCGACTGCGCCTGAACAAGGCGGAGGTGATTACCGTAATCGTTTATTTGGACTCGTTTAAGCACAAGAATTTTTCGGTGGAGTTCGTCAGTCCCAGTGCCGGGCGCGATGATATCCAGTGCCTGTCGGCGGCCATCAAGGCACGGCATTATGACATGAAACTTGAATTCATCGTGCCGGGACAGCAGTTGCCGTACCATGTGTTTGACCGCAACCGCACGGATGGTGTGATTTTCGTGTCGTATTACGGCACGGAGTACGTGGATTGTCTGGAAAAGAGCAAACTGCCGAACCTTTACATGAGCCGTTATATTGATACGGGCCGCCACGATGTGGGACTGGTCGGGTTGAATCGTGAACCCGGCTACCGGCAGGCGATCGAAGCGTTGTTGAAAGCGGGACACCGGCGTTTCGCCTGGTTCAGTCCCCCCATGCAGACTTCGTTGCGGGTGAATATCAATATCATTAATGACTTGTTCCATGAATACGGTATTTTCGATGAAAGACTTTTCCTGCCGACTATTTGCAACTACTACGATATTCAGGGGATTTTAAAGGTCCGCCGGGACGTTGACGCTATTTTCTGCAGCAACGACGTTATCGCCGACTGGGTGGTCCGCGAACTGCGCCGCAACGGCGTGCGGGTTCCCGGCGACGTGTCGGTGATCGGCTATGACAACGACCCCGCGTACCATGGCGAATGGACCAACAATGTTGCCACCATCGAAGCCCCGAAGTCGCTGATGGCGGAAACCGCCGTCGAAGAACTATTGAAACGTATTAACGATGAAAATGCGGAAGAACGTCCGCATATTCTGCTGGACACCATTTTTATTCCCGGCGATACCGCACTAACTCAAGTCAAAGGAGATTGACCATATGACAGGAAAGAAAGTAAATTTTACACTTATCGAATTGCTGGCAGTGATTGCGATCATTGCCATTCTGGCGTCAATGTTGCTGCCGGCCTTGAATCAGGCCCGGGAGACCGCCCGGCGCGGCAAATGCATTGGCCAGCTCAAGGAAATTGGCAACGCCTCCATCATGTATGCGGATGATTCCAACGGCTATTTTCCATTGAGTACCAAGCTGGCGACCTCGATTTACAAGCCGACCTACGCCGGGATTCTGTACATCAGCAAACACCTGACCAATCCCCGGGTGTATATCTGCCCGTCAGCGGCTTCTTATAAGGACGCCGAACAGTGTTTGAAAGTGCTGGTTCCCGGATTCAATCCCAGTGTCGATCTGTGGGAGACCGGCGGCAATACCATTTTTGACTGGATTCATTACGCCCCGAACTATTATTACGTAAAATATGCGCAGGACGGCAGCGAGGCACCTGTCAAATATGCGCTGACGATCAAGCCGTCCATCAAGGTGATGTTGGCGGACAGCGTGAATTCGAATCCGACCGAATATTTCGCCAACGATCCGCTGCGGCGAGGCTCCGGCAACAAACTGCTCAATACCTACAGTTCGTCCGCCGGTTATAATTACCTGCGACCGATGATGGACCCCCGCCATGCCAATTCTTCGAATGTTTCCTGGGCGGACGGCCATATCTCCACCGAAAAGGAAGCCTGGAAAAATATTCAGGGCACCATCAAGAAATACCATTGGGACCCCTTGGAAAAAGACCCGAAGAAGTAAGCATCGTTTTCTGAATAATTTCATTAACAGGTAGATCAATGAAAAAATATATTCTCCTGCTTCTGTTCCTGTCCTCCGCCCTGAACCTTATCGCCGGGCCGCTGGTTCTTGACCTCTGGACGCCCAATACGCCGAAAACCGGTTCCGTGACTCATGAAGCCGCTCGGATCGCCCTGAAATCGCTCGACGGCAAATACGGAGCTTGTGTCTATCACAGCCGAACGCCCGCCAAGCCCGGACAGATTTATAAGCTCACCGTTCGGGCGGCCGGGCAGGGGGTACTGGAGGCGGGGCTATACCTGTACGGTGCGAAGAACGGTTTTCTCGGGCGGGTTCCGCTGCCGATGAAGGCGGTGAAGATCGACGGTCCCCAACCCTGTGAAACCGTTTATTATCTGGAAATTCCCGCCGGGATGTATGACGGTAAGGAAGAGACGGCGTTTTTCCGTCCCTGTCTGCGGGTGCCGAAAGGCGAGATTCAGGTGTCGGAAGTGACGCTGGAGGAGGCGGAGTCGATCCCGAAACCCGTCAATCAGCTTGACGAATCGCGTTCGGTGAAAGGTGAAATCCTGCCGTTCTTCAGTGAACCGAACCTGTTGGATATGAATTACAGCGCATGGACGGTCAATGGCGGCAAAGGCCAATATGCGGACCGTTCCCTGAATCTGTCCACCACCGATGAAAACGATATGCTGGCGGCGGTGTCGCCGCCGATCAAAGTCAAACCGGGCGAAAAATATCTGTTGACCGGGCTGTATCACACCGGCGACGCCGGATTCGGTTCGTTCGGATATCTCCGGGTCATGCCGTCGGAACAGGTGGCGGCGGCGCTGAAGCAGTTGCGGGAGCCGCAATTGTACAGTCCATTCCTGGGGCGTGAACTCTATAACCGGAAGCCTGGCGAATGGGTTCGGCTGGCCGTTCCATATACGCCTCCGGCGGACGTGGACGAGGTGCGGGTGGTGATTACCCAGCACGGCACGCCGTGTCACGTGGCGTGGAGCGGTTTCTATTTCGGGCTCGGTCCGTGGGAAAAGGACTCACGCAACGGCAAATACGACTGGAACAAATATGTGAATGTGCTTGATCCGCTTCTCAGCATGGACGATACGATAAAGGCGCTGGAGAAGCGCGAGCCGTCGACAGTAGAGGTGAAACAGGACGGCTATCCGCGGCTGTTCGTTAATGGACAGCTTGCGCCTTCGCTGATCTATTTCGGTGATTTTAACAAGCCGGAACGTTCAAAATTACAGGATTTCTACCAGGCCGGGGTGAATTTACAGATTATTGCGCTGGGACGCGGCCAGAAGATCTGGCGCGGGAACGGCGACTATGATTTCGCGCGGATGGACGAATTGATCTGGAGCAACGTCCGACGTAATCCGGCAGGAAATTTCATCGTGTTGCTGGATTGTTCTCCGTATGAGAACTGGGCGGAAGAGTTTCCGGCGGAAATCGCGGTCGACAGTGCGGGCAACCCCTCCGTCAGCCGTCACGGACAGAAAGGATTGCCCAGTTATTGGTCGCAGATTTACCGCCGGCAAACAGAGGATTTCATTCGGGCCGCGGTGGAGCATATGAGAAAGCAGGCTTATTTCAAGGCGGTCGGGGGATTCTTTCTGTCCGGCAACGAGGACGGACAGTTTTATTATCAGATCGTACGCGGCAGTGTGCTGGAGGACGGCAATTCACCGGGCGCGCTCCCGGAATTCCGGCGCTGGCTGAAATTCCGTTACGGTACTGTGGACAAGCTGCGGCAGGCTTGGAACAATTCCGCCGTGACTTTCGAAAATGCCGTTCCGCCGGTGACGGAAAAGCGTTATCCGGGGAATTTCTACGATCCGGCGACACAGATGCCGCAGATCGACCTGACCCGCTTCCTGAACGAAAGCATGGGCGAATTCGCCAACCGGATGTGCCATACCGCGAAAGAGGCGGCGGGCAAGCCGGTGATCTCGGTCATGTGGTGGGGACGCGGCGGCTCAATGATGGTGTATCCGCATTATGCGCAGACCTCGACGATTTTTCCGTCCGCCGACCTCGACCTGATGGGCGCACAGCCAGGTTATCAGGGGGAACGCAACGCCGGGTGCAGCAATTTCTTTTCATGGATTCCCGATTCGGCGCGCATTCACGGCAAGGTGTCGATGATTGAGGCGGACTTCCGTACCTGGGCCTCGCCGATCAATTCACTGCTGCACGACTACCGGGTGGCGCGTTTCTGGAATCACGAAGAACTGCAAGGAGCGCTGCTCCGGGATTTCGGACGGCAGTTGAGTGTTGGCGGCGGGCTGTGGTTTTACGACATGACCGCGGGCTGGTTCAAAGATCCGCTGATCATGGGCGACATCGCTAAAATGGCGGAAATCGGGCGCAAACTTTATGCCCGCAATGATGTTTATACCCCCGCCGAAATCGTTTTCGTGGCCGATGAGGACAACTATTATATCACCACCGAGCAGCTCGGCGTCTGGAACGGCCCCAATTATCACGCGATTCGCAAGAATCAGCGTGCCATGCTTCGCTCCGGCCTGAAATACGACTTCTATTATTTCAAGGATATCGTGGAGCGGGATATGGATGGATATAAAGTTTACGTCTTTCTGAACGCCTTTCATTTGACCCCGGAAAAACGGGCTTTCATTGAGCGGAAATTGAAGAAGGACGGCAAGACGCTCGTCTGGGTATATGCGCCCGGATATGTCACCGACGCCGGGTTTTCCGCCGAGGCGATGAGCAAGCTGACCGGTATTCGGATCGCCGAAACCGGCGACGTGATCAAGGAGTCGGTTTATGTGGAATCCCCGCTGGGGCAGGGAGTAGCCGGACGGCGGGTCGGCATGGATAACAGCCTCGGAGGGGTTTCTTTCAGTGTGACGGATCCGCGAGCCGTGCCGTTGATGCGTTACCGGTACGGGCGGCGGGATGTCTCCGGGGCGATGCGGGATTACAAGGACTGGAAAAGCATTTATCTAGGGGTTCCGGTGCCGTTTACGCCTGAATTCCTGCAAAATCTTGCCGTGTTCACCGGTGTGCCGGTATACAATACGCCGGGGGATATGTTTATTTATCATCGCGACGACCTGCTGTGTCTGCACGGGGTGGTCGGAAATGAAAACCGTATCCGGCTTCCTTTCAAGGCGGTATTGCGGGATCTGATGAGCGGAGCGGAAATCAGGCCGGAGTCCGGCGAATTCATCATTAAATTGCGTCCGACGGAAACCCGGCTGCTGGAAATAATACGATAATCAAGCTTGACAACAGGGGGAAATTCTGATGTTTTGAGTTGAAAACAGGTGTATCCGACCGTTAATATCGCTAAAATATTGCATTTATGTTTGATTTACTCTGGAAATTTATTGCAGACAGTGTATTGTTAACATGTCACAACTGTGACTTGCGTATATGGATGTTAATATTTTATTTCGGTCATGAACGGATTCTATCTGGAAACAGAGGGGGATTATTGGCTACATGTGTAATGATTACCAAAATAATCAGGAGTCAAGTTCCGGGCAGGCGAGATCCGGTTTGAAGGAGTATGCCAGGAGCGAGCGCGTAGTAGACAGGCTATTGGAGGGAATGTCCCTGGAGGAGGACTTCGACGCGGTGGTCGATAAAATGCTGCAGATTGTCGGAGAAAACTTCGACGTGGACCGCTGTTATGTATTTAAATATCAAGGCGAAGGATTCTCCCACCTGAAAAAGGTTTCCGAATGGAGCCGTCCCGCGTTGAAGGAGATGCTTTCGGATTCGGAACAGATGGATGAACGCTGTTTCGGCGGATATCAGAAAAAGCTGTTGGATCATAAACCGGTTCTGATCGAAGAAGCCGGGGGAAATGAGGACGACGGCGCAGAAAAAAGCGGTTGCGAAAAGTTCCATACCCGACTGCTCAATGGACTTTGGATTGGGGATAGACTTTATGGGTTTATCGGATTTGACCATGTTCGGGCGCGGGAGAATTTTTCCGATTCACTGGTTCATATCATCGCCTGCTTTTCCGCGTTGTTCCGCCTGGCTTACGAGCGGGCCGGACAGCGTGAAGAATTGTTGGAAAGCCTTTCGGTACAGCGGCAGATCATGGATAACATCAAGCTTCCCGCTCTGCTGATCGACTTGAATTATCATATTCTCGCGGTGAATCCCCTTAAGAAGATCGGCGCCGGACTTTCCCCGGAGAAAGCAGTGGGAACGCGCTGTTTCAATACGATTTGCCAATACCCCTGTCCGCCGGATTTTTGTCCGGCCAAGGAGGCCTTGAGGACGCGCAAACCATTCAGCAAGGAGTTTGCATTCGGGGACAAACGGGTGATTATGGCGGCCCAACCGATTTTCGGGCGGGATGGGGAAATGCGATATGTATTGTGTATTGATATCGACATTACCGAGGTGACTCGCCAGAAGGAAGAGTTGAGAAAGGCCATGGAGCAGGCCCAGGCGGCCAACCGCGCCAAGAGCTATTTTCTGGCGACGGTGAGCCACGAACTGCGGACTCCCTTGAATGCTGTTATCGGCTTCACCGAACTTCTGCGGCATGGCGAAGAGGTAGACGAGAAAATCCGGCAGGATTACTTGAACTCAATCAGTTTCGCCGGTTCCGCCCTGCTCAATTTGATCAATGACGTGCTTGATTTGTCCAGCCTGGAAGCCGATCAGACGCAGATTGTGCCGAAGATGAACGATCTGGCGGAACTGGTCACCCGGGTTGCTAGCGTATTCAAGCTCAAGGCGGCGGACAAGAACCTCGAACTTTCCGTGGATGTGTCCGACATTCCCTACATGCTCAAGATCGACGGGCTGCGGATGCGCCAGATATTGCTGAACCTGATCGGCAATGCTATCAAATTCACCTCCAAAGGCGGCGTTAAAGTAAAGGCCGTATTTTTGCCCGAAGACAAGGAATGCGGCTCATTGACGATCAGCGTTTCGGATACGGGCATCGGGATTGACCAGGAAAACCAGGAGCGGATTTTCGAACCGTTCGTCCATGATTCCATCATTCGCGGCAAATGGATGTATGAAGGGTCCGGGCTCGGTCTGACGATCACCCGGCGGCTTCTGGATAAAATGGGCGGTTCCATCCAACTGACCAGCAAACCCGGAGAAGGAAGCACGTTTACGATTTGTCTTGACAAAGTTTCATATGAGGAAGGTATGGAAAATCTGTCTTCGCCGGAAAAAGCAAAACCGGTTTTGCTGGGCAAGATCAGCAGTCGCAAACTGCGGGTGCTCCTGGTCGATGATATTC
>CALABZ010000097.1 GCA_937888615.1 uncultured Lentisphaeria bacterium
CTTCCTTCTTCCAATGGACGCCGTCCGCTGAAAGTTCTGAATGATCTTTCAGTAAGGAATACGCATCGATTATCGGGATGGAGGCTTTTTTCGCGACATCCAGCGCTGCCGCGTTTCGCTCTGGCACACGCGATACCCATAAATTCGGTTTTTCCGAATCCAAAGTAAAGCATGGCGTACTGTTTCGCCATGCAATGATCGGGGCGTATGTCTTCAGTTTTCCAATGACATCCTTTAATGCCGATGCATATTCCGCATCCGAAATACATCGACCGTGCAGTCCGTTATTGAAAATGATCAATTCATATTTCTTGCGCTCAAGCACGAGTTTGAGGTCTTCCCAGTATTCATGATCACATACGATCTTGCTGGTACCGAAGGAATCCAGACCGAACCTTCCGTACAAGGCGTCCCGAAGCATGCTTCCGTGTCCGACAACAATGGAATCTCCGATCAGAAGAACCCGTTTCAGCTTCTCCGATTCTTTTTCATCGTGCCAGTAAATCTGGACCCATTCAACTGCTTCTCTAATTGTGCTCATATTTTTCCCTCTTGGCGGTATTCGTTTCTGACCGTTTTTATGTTTGTTTCACGGTTTCAGTAAATCTTTTCCTGTCTGCCTCAAATCAGATAAAGCATAATCGGCAGAAAAAATTTCCAACCGGTTGAGATCCCGGTCATAGAAATGACCGCCTTTGATGAAAAACGGGGGCATATACCTCATTTTTAGTAATTCCATTTTCGTTTAGAAGTTGCTATACTCGTTTCAAGTGATATCTTAAACTCCAGTTGACGCTTTCTGGCATTTTTCAGGTTCATTCCTTTAACGATATTTGCATCGCCCTGCGAACTGAAACTGCCGTTTTCATAAAAATTTTCTTCCATGTTGATCGATTCAGGTTCGACTTTGAGTTATTATGAAATGCGTTTCCCTGAGGATGCATCAAACAGGTGCGCTTTGCACAAATCCAGCGCAAGGCGTATGGAGTCTCCAACTCTTTTCTGGCAATAGGCGACTACTCTTGCAATACAGTCGTTTCCGCTCTCGGTCGCGATATTCAAATAAAGATACGTTTCCGCGCCCATCGGTTCTTTTACATCAATCACGGCTTGCAAATACTGCGGATCGGCGGTCTCTTCCGCGGCGTTCGAACCGATGTCCTCCGGACGGATGCCTAACAGAATTTCCTCGCCTCGGCATTTTTCCGCCGCGGATTTCAAGTTCTCCGGGAGGAGCAAGAACATATTGTCGTTTTGAAAATGTATTCTCCCGTTTTCCCTGACAAGACAGCCCCGGAAAATATTCATGGGCGGTGTGCCGATGAAACTCGCCACGAAGGTATTGACCGGATTCGTGTAAATGTTCAACGGCGTATCGACTTGTTGAATCACGCCGTCTTTCATCACGCAAATCCGGTCGCCCATGGTCATGGCCTCGATCTGATCGTGCGTCACGTAGATCATCGTGGTCTTGAGGCAATTGTGAAGTTTGCTGATTTCCGTGCGCATCGATACGCGCATTTTTGCGTCCAGGTTTGACAGCGGTTCGTCGAATAAAAACACCTCCGGTTTCCGCACGATGGCGCGTCCCACGGCAACTCGCTGGCGCTGTCCGCCCGACAGCGCTTTCGGTTTCCGTTTGAGGTAATCGGTTATACCGAGAATTTCCGCTGCCTCCCGAACCTGTTCGGCGATCTTGTTTTTGGGGCATTTCCGCAGCTTCAATCCGAACGCCATGTTGTCGTATACACTCATATGCGGATACAAGGCGTAATTCTGAAAAACCATTGCAATATCGCGGTCTTTCGGAGGAACATTGTTCACGATTTTCTCTCCGATGGCGACTGTTCCCGCGCTGATTTCCTCCAATCCCGCGACCATGCGCAAGGTGGTGGATTTGCCGCATCCGGAGGGGCCCACCAGCACCATAAATTCGCGGTCTTTGATTTCGAGGTCGACGTGCTTTACAGCCATCGCACCGCCTTCGTAGACCTTGCAGACATCTTTCAATATAACTCCAGCCATTCTTGAACTCCTTATTTCATACTTGGAATGATGATCCCGCGCAAAATGATTTTCTGGCATGAAATGAACACGATCAAAGTTGGAATCGAGGCCAATACGAAGCCCGCACTCACGATCCACGGCGATGAAGCCCACCACATGCTCGCCTGATACAGCCACACCGCAATCGTCCACATGGATTTGTCCTGACAGATGATCAGCGCCCATTCCCAGCCGTTGTAGGCGGCGATGAACGCATTCAGACAATTGATCGCTAGAATCGGTTTTACCAACGGCATGGCGACAATCCGGAAGATTTGCATTTCACTTGCGCCGTCGATAGTCGCCGCCTCGAAAAGTTCCATTGGAAGACTATCGAAAAAGCCCTTGAGAATGAAAATCGCCATCCCGTTCGCCGCGCCTGGGATCACGAGCGCCCATAACGTGTTCAACATGCCAAGGTCGCGCATCAGCAGGTATGCCGGAATCGCGCTCACCATCGCCGGAAATGCCATGGTTGCCAGCATGAAAACGAGGATATGGTCGCGACCGCGCAAGTTGAACCGGCTCAAGGCATAAGCCGCCAGCGGATTCACGGTCAGCGAGAAGAAAATTGTCATGGTGATCAGGAGCAATGTCACCCAGATGGCGTTGCCGTTGAATAGGAGATAATTCATCACAATACGGTAATTTTCAAAAATCGGCATGACAGTCATCGCGTTGCCGTTGTTGGTGAATGTGACGCTATACGCGGACATGAACGGTAGGAATGCTTCTTCGATCCGGTTGAGTTTCCAGCCGTAAACAGAATTTATTTTTCCCAGAGAATCGTATTTTTTCAGCAGAAACGTCTGGTATGCCACCTCCGAAGAGTTGAATTTCTTATCGTTGAGTGGTAACGATTTGACAAAATTTTTCCACAAATCGCGCCTGTTCGCCAGAATTTGCGACGTTCCTTCGGCGGGTTTGGCTTCGAACTTGAGTTCCTCCCAATTCCGATATTCGGTTCCGAGCAATTCGTTAAGAATCTTAAGATTGCGCAGAGTCTTTTTCGCAAACGCCTGAAACTGTTTGTCAAGTTTCGGAGAGGGCGTAATTTCCACCAGCCGTAATGGATACCGTTCCTCCCGGTATTGATTCCACAACTGTTGTATTTTCGCGGGGAAATCGGCGGGGACCGGAAACGGAGTAAGTTCAAACGTAGCGTATTTCGTGCCGCAAATCCGGTTGTAATCGGCGATGTTGAATTTTTTATTGTTGTTCAGCATCGCGACTTGTTCGGATTCGAGGAAGGCAATCCAGGTAGCGCGCATGGCGTAGGGAACCGTCGGGGAAGCGGGCGCAATTTCTTTTTTGAACTCCAGCCAAAGCATGCGCAATTCCGCAGGAGCAGTGCGCAAAACCGGGAAAAGCTTTTCTCCGGAATATTTTTTCCCATTCAGAAATTGAACCCATTTCGATCTGATCCCGGGGGTAAATCGATGCGCCGCTGCGACCTCTTTGAACCGTTCGTATGCTTGGTATTTCGGATCGGCACGATTGGGGAACCAGCCTTGAAAATCCAGCGGATTGCGCATTTCCGAAGCGAAAGAGATATTATAAAAACTGCGGAACGGGATATTCCATTCCTTGCCCAGCAATTCAAGCGCTTTGAGCTGCAAGGTAGTTCCGGAGATTTTTTCATTCGGATGTAGCGCCCGATATTTCGCGGAATATTCCTCAATCAGAAATGCTACGGTGTCAATCGGACGGGCGGCCGTCACGCAATCCGAAATCGGATACGTTTCGGTGAATTCCGCGTAATCCGCCGCCACTTTCGCGTTCTGTTCAGACAGATAAGGCGTGGCGAAACGATCCACTGTGTCAGTATCGCGTCCGATCGTGGACCACGAAGTCCAGTGCGGCGGAATCCCGGGAGCATACGCGGCGAATTGTTTCTGCCAGTTCCTTGTCTGATTGAAATAAGGCACCAGCGCCTTGACAAAGCGGTCCTCCTTCGACCACAGGTAGCGCGGAACGGGGCTGTAGCGTTCGTAATCGAAATCGTTGGATGCGCTTCCGGTGATCGTGATCAGGAACGGCACCACCATAGTCAGCCCCGCCAGGCACAGCGAGAGGTAGATCGTGGCCATGATGCAGCGGTTCTTAAAGGTTTTGCGTCCGATGTTGCCAATGAGATTCATGTTGCGTTTGTTCCTTTCAGTCCGATGCTCGTTTGTATTCCACCTTGCCCAGAAAACGGATCTGAATGAAGGTCAGACCGATCAGCAGCGTTCCGAGAAGACACGCCATTGAAGTGGCCATCCCGAAACGGAGATTCACGTAGGCTTCCACCCAGATTTTCAGTCCAATAACCGTGGTGGCCTCTCCGGGGCCTCCGAAAGTCAAAAGAAAAATATTGCCCATATTCTGGAAAGTTGCGATGAACGTTCCCACAAAACTAATGATGATAAGTGGCATCAACGTAGGCAAAGTGATATTCCACAGCTTTGAACGGAATCCGGCACCATCCACCTCGGCTGCCTCGTAAAGATCGGGCGGAATCGAATGTAGCGCCGCCAGATAAAGCAGACTCGCCATTCCCATCGATGCCCAGACCGTCGGGATAATGCAGCAGATCATGGCGAGCGACGGATCGCCCAGCCACGCCTGTGGTTTGATATCCACAAACGGAAGATAGTTCAGCCATGCGATCATCTGGTTGAAAAAGCCCGCCGGAGTCGGATTGTACATCAGTTTCCACATTAATGCGATAACGATTCCACTTGTCATTTGAGGCAGGAAGAAGAGGGTGCGGAAGAATATTTTGCCATGCCTTATTTCCGTCAGCATAATTGCCAGAATGATCGGAGCTGTAAATGCAAAAATCATATTCAGAGCTACAAAATACACTGTTCGCCCGATGCTTCGCCAGAAGCTCGGATCAAGCGCAAGACTGATGAAGTTGTCAAGCCCGACAAATGTTGAAGTCCCAGTCACACGGTAGTCCTGAAATGCCATAAGCAAACCGCGCCCAAGCGGATAGTAGCACCACAAAAGAATAATCAGAATTGCCGGAAGGATCAGCAGAAACGGTAAGTAGCCTTTGTAAACGGAACGGCTTCCACCGCCGCGCTTTTTCAGTAACGAACGTACCAGCATGACGATGAGAAACACTGTCGCGATCAGACCAGCGCAAGCGGACGCCATTTCGCCAGCGTTGATTCGGGCAATGCGAACATCAACCCGGAATTAGCCTTACGGTTGACTTCCAGCAAGGCCGCCTGACAGTCGAATTCCTCGCCTAAAGTACCAAGCATAATGCTGAGGCATTCCGTATTGAGCGCCATGTCGATCAGAAACCAAAAACCAGTCCACGGTTCCGTGAGCGCCTGAACCCTCCCTGATTCCAATTCGTCGAAATTGTTGCGTATTGCAAGCGGGATATCTTTCAAGTATTCCTCATAACCGAAACGTTTCAGGTCGGACGGCGAGACAAAACGGCTCATGCCTTCAAGCACTTTCGAGGATACGTCCGCACGGACAATCCCCTTGTCGACAATCGCGTTCAAAGTCTTCCAAATAGCATCGCGCTCTTCCTTGGAACGTTTGGAAACTCCGGTGTACATCACGGCATAATGATTCTGAGTCTGAACAATGCGGCGTCCTTTCGGACCCGGAGCGGCGGGGAACGGAAACCAGCTCAGCAAAGCCGGGTCAATATTGGCTTTTGCGCCTACTTGCTTGAGGTCGTCCACCATGCCGACAAGCATCACGACCTCGCCGCGTGCAAGAAGATCAAAATCACTTCCGTCACGCCCGTCAGCAGTCCGGGCAATCCCCGTTACGACATCTGCCTCGGAAAACTCAAGTTTGCGCCTTTTTGCCTCGGACACACTCATTGGTTCTCCATTGATATTGACCCATTTCTCCCAGCGCAGACGATACAGAAAATGAAGCGCCTCAAGTGATTCCTTTGATCCAAAATTGCATCGCCAGTCGGAAGGCTCGTGGGAAAGATTTTCGCCTTCGGGCGTAATAAAACTGATTGCATTCTGAGCGAAAGTGTATTCTTTTCCGGTCTTCGGACTTTTCCGGATTTGAACAATCGGTTCGCCTCCGGCCGATTGTATCCACGGAAGGAAAAGATATCCAGCCCGTGGAATTACGAAAGCCCGCTGACCGTTCTGGGAAATGGCTCCGCTGACCTTTTTGTTCGCATCGGTCAGACGCCGGCACCAGTATAAGAATTCATCCCATGTCTGAGGTGGCTTGTTCGCATCAAGTCCGGCCATTTCAACGAGGTCGGTACGATACATGATTGCAACAACGTTTTTCACCGGTAGCGGCAGCCCGTAAACCTTTCCATTGACAGTGGCAACCTTGCGCAATATCGGCGGAATATCTTTCCACGGAGCCCATTTGGCTTCTTTATCGGAAATTTCGCCATCGCCGTCCAAATCTTCACCGATCCATTCGTTCAGAGGATACAGAAATTCCTGTTTGATCTCATTGCGGATCACATGGAACCAACTGGTTCCGATGTCCGGCGCCGTATTTCCGGCAAGCGACATCATCAAGCCTGACTTACCTCTAGGCAAACTCAATCCGGCCCATTGTTCCACCCGGATTGACGAATTTTTTTCCATAAAACGGATCAGTTGTTTCGTGTAGACATCGTCCATATTGTCCGGTTGGAAAAAGGTGTCCACCTGAACAACATCTTTCCCTGTTTGTGCGAAGATAGACAGGCTGATTCCGCACAGGAGCAAAATTACGGGTAGAATGGTTTTCATTTTGCTTCAGCCTCGGTATATGAAAAGCGTCGATCAATTGCATCGAATACTGCGGCAGGCAGGAAATGAAGCAACACACACACCAGGAAGTATATTGTTTTCCCGATGGAGACTATGACATTCCGGTAAAGAACTTCCGCCCTATCCAGACATGATTTCAGACTGTCTCTATGCAAGTTCCGTGTCAGGTATACCAAATCTTCATGCATTATCCAGACTCGCTCATTAGGCGAAACTTTGACCGGATCCGGATATCCGCTTAGCATCCAAGCCATACGCATCGTGACAGCGATGTCGTATTCACGGCACCGCTGAAAAACCTCGTTATATTCTTCAACACGCCCAAAATATCTCATAGTATCTTTCATAATTTATCTCTGCAACTGCCTTTATTTTCCGCTGCGGCGTTTGGCTTCCTCTTCCAAAGGCCAGAGGTCCGGCTGAGAGTGATTAATTGCCAGTGACCGCTGATAGGTTTCATAGGCTTTTCCCCAGTCGCCAATATCTTCATAACAAGCCGCAATGCTGCGATAGGGCTCAAGCCGCTGCGGGATCAGTTTCAGCGCTTTTTCGTAAACGACGATAGCTTCTTTGTATTTTTTCGCCTTTTGAAGGGAATAAGCCTTGTTCATGAGTTTCAAATGGGCCGCGTCCAATTCCGCGGTAATGACGATCTCCTGAGGCTTCATCCCAATGGAAAATGCCAGGATCAAAGGCACACCGTGATTCTTTGAAACGACGGTAATACTTTTTACGTCTTTCCCCGGTGCCGGATTGAGCCATGCTGTACGATACAGGGAAGCGGTTCCCCATCTTTTCTGTTTTACTGTAACAGCCGGTTCTGTAAGTGTATCCAGTTCAGTGCTCCGTTTTTTGGGCGGTTCAGCCCAATCGGTAAGATTCAGATTTCCGTCCATGCAAATCTCATAGGTAGATCCATCGGCGTAATTCACACATACACTGTAATGATGAACACGAGCGGTATAAGCATGCGTATGAAGCCATGCAAGCACATCAAATTTTGCGTTAACAGGAATTGTCACTTTATCGTAACCTCCTTTTAAATAACGATTAGTGAGCATGAAACACGCGTTCGGGTATTCGATTCTAAACGGAATTCCGGCTAATGTATGTAATCCATTGAGTTTGAATTCCCTCATGTCGGATTCTGCTCCCTGATCGGTAAAACCGCCTTTGCCGTCACTTTCCACTTCGTCGCTCATCGTGCGGTTGAGAATTTTCGTCAGGTCAAGTTGACGCCAAGACAATTTTGCAGGAATTTCCGGACGGACATACGGTTTCTGCTCAACGTTCAAATTGGTCATGATCGTGGAAATGAGAGTCTGTCCTTTTTTCTCAATATCCTTTTTGGTTGTCATCCAGTTCAGATTGCTGTAAATCATATTTCCCTCTTTGGAGAGAAATACAGGATAGATCATCGGCGTTCCATTCAACAGTTCAACTGAACCCACATTGTCGATAATATTTTTTTTCCCATACCAGCTGCCGATGACTCCTTCATCAAGCGGGTCACTGCGGAAAAAGAAATCCTCGTTGGTGAGTCCGGCAATTTCAGGGAAATATCCGACGCGAATCGCGCGGCCGGTCCATTCGGGCATCGTGACCGGACTGGTTGAAATGCCAAAGGATTTACCAGGATTTTGTATAAAGACTGTTCCTTTGAATGCCTTCAATTCAGCAATTTGTTCCGGAGTAAAATTCATTTCTCCATCCACAATCAGGACTTTGAACTTCGCCAGTTTTCCGAATTCCGCTTTTTCTGTTGAAATTCCGTAAAGTTTCAACTGTTTAAGAAATTCTGTATTGCTCCGTGCAATCAAGCCCGCGGCGGAGTAATCATTTTTGATGCGATAGTTTCCAAGATTTTTCAGAAAAAGCGCAGCAATCGGATTCTGTCCCGGATCCAGATTCAACGCACAGTAGACAAATCCGCCCTTGCCATATGGCGCTTCAAGGAGTCCGAAATAACGCAGTCCGTTCGGGCCGCCAGCCTCCAGAATTGTCTTTGTATTTCCGGAGTGCGGCTTTACAAAATATCCTTCCCCGGTGCAATGTTTAGGATACCAATAGGAAAAATCAGCCTCTGAAATTCCTTTCAACAGCGGATGTTCCGGACGGAATGTGAAGTTCATCGACGGAGCGAGTCCGGTTGCAACTGGAGCCCCGGGCAGCCAAGCCGGGTAATCCTTGCGCGGAAAAATGACGAGAGTTTCACCATTTTCCGCACGTTTGAGAAGTTCGTCTTTATTCAATGCGACATTTCCGGCAATCATATTTGGCTTCAATACAAATTGTTCCGGGGCTCCAACAGTGATAATCCGCTTTTCGTCAGGAAGACCCGTCAGAGAAAAAGTGAGTTCATATGTACCAGGATTTTTCAGGTCCGGAATGACTTTTTCCCTGGCTTCGCTGCATCCGTCGAAAAAAATGTCGCGTCCGCCCTGCTGCACGGTTTTTCCGTCTTGCGTCAGTTCCCACCGAAACGCAAGCGTTTCTTTTGGATACAGGTCATGAAAGAGATTAACATCAAACACTGGTTTCGTTCCGGAAGGGAATGAGTGATATCTTTGAATGACCACCATTTCCAGATTGGGCATAAACGTGTTCTGCTGGCCGAAAAACCAGTGTACCCACGGTGTTTTTGCGCTGACGCCGGCATCTCGCTGTCCCTGGTATTGCATCCTATGAATCCGAATGAAGTATTTGTTTGCATAAGGCCACGAAACGTAATGTTCGTCTCCGGCGTAACGCGTGATCCCGCGCGGTGGAAACCACATGTGGTTAAATCCGGACTCATTCACAATGATGGGTTTTTCTCCCCACTTGACCGGACTCATTACCGTACAATTCGCGCAGCTTTTTCCAAAACCGTTCGGAATCATGTCGCCAACCTTGAACTGTGTGCGAAGATCACGCCAGTACCACATATCGGGCTGGTATGCATTCTCCATTTTGGAGACTTCCCATTCTATTGGATAATGAACGGAATTGATTTTCATTTCTCCGTGCATGTCGATATCGCATCCGGCCTCGGCAAAACGGGTTGGGTCGGCTTTGGAAACCGCGCGCAGAATCGCGACCAGACGCCTTCCAAAGTTAGGGTTGCTGAATCCCAAAAATTCATTGGAAATATACCAGGTAAAAATTGAGGGATGATTGAATTGCGCTTTGATTATGGAGAGATCGGAGTCCATGACATGTTTCCAAAAGGAATCATTCTTTGCCATTTCGATGCTTGGCCCGGATGGCGTAATCATGCCCTGGGCCAAAATAATGCCGGCTTCGTCTGCAATCTCAGCGAAAATTCCGGCATCGTAAATATGCCGCGCCATGCGTATGTTCATCTGTTTTGTGACGGTGTGAAGAAGTTTCATTATCGGCGTGCGGGATCCGTTGTTTCTGTCTCCCCATGAGTCGAGCATTGCATGGGAAGCCGCTTTAATCACTTGTCCGTTCCAGACAATGTTCATTTTATCGGTCCAGATCTCGCGAAATCCGAAGCGGGTGTCTTTACAGTCTACGACCTTTCCATTTTTCATCAGCAATGTCTGGAGTTGAAGAAGCGGAAATTTTTCCGGTCCCCATAAAATCGGGTTTTCCCACTTGGCTTTGGACGTAAAACGGAGAACTTCATTGCCTTGGCGGAGAACGCGGTTTTCGACGGTGTATCCTTCCGGAACTTCCGTCTGGACTTCAAGTGTTTTATCCCTGTATGATGTATAAATCTTGAGGTCTCCGACAGAAATTTTCGGCATTCCAAGAAGAGTCACATCGCTGATTCCCTGTGACAAAAGTCCAAAGAATTTCCAATTGGACATGCGCGGTCTTTTTGCATTGAGCTCGGATTCTTTGAGCATGGCTATTGTTCCCCGCAGACAGAGAAGAAGCGTATTCTTACCTTTTTTCAACTTATCTGTTACATCAACTTCAAACGGAGCCAGAGATGTTTCCGTTCCATAGTGATATACCTTTTCCCCGTTGAGATAAATGTCTGCTTCATAACAGATGCGGTCAAAATGAAGGATGCGCCGTTCTCCTGCGAAGTTTTCAGGAAGTGTGAACTCCTTTTTGAACCATGCAATATGATTCGAAAACGTTGTTGGCAATTTGACTTTCCGCCATTGCGCATTTTCCGGCGGAAGAGCCTGAAGATTACGTGTTTTTAATGTCCCGTCATCTTTGACTTCGGTCATCATCCAGTTATCGGTAAGCCAGACCTTGGAACGATACTTGCCGCTCCAGTCTCTGACGTAAGCATACACGTCTTCCGCAGACTGGCCTTCGGAATCGGTAATTTTAATGAAGGCCCGGTATTGTTCGCTTTTCCCCTTGGGATAATCAAACGTCTTGGCAAAGTTGATTCCTGCATCTACGTCTTCCATGTATTCAGCGACAGGGATCTGATAGAAATCCGTTATCAGGATGTGCACGTTCAACTTCTGATTTTTACCGGTCCTGTTCACTATTTTAAGGGAAAGCTTTTCACCAAATTCAGTATTGTCGAAAGTGTAACTGTTGTCGGCACGCAACGTGTTGGATTCGAAATGTTTCTGCGGAGCAAATGGCAACCGTTCTTTTGCCAAGGTCATTGTTCCCACATAGGCTTCTCTGTTGAACAGATCCATAGGATACCGCCTGATAACCCAAAAAACATCTCCGTTTTTCACGTCTATGAAATCGCTCTGCATTGTACTTATCCCGTTGACAACAGGCGAGGCCGAATCAAAATCTACCCTTTTTCCGTTATGATAGATAATATTTTCCGGAAGACCCGGAACTTCCAAACGGATTGAATATTTTCCCTCATCCAGACCGGAGATTTTCCAGTAGAATTCACGGTTTGGGGCAATGTGGCCCATTTTTCCTTTGAGGTTCGCATTGACTCCGTCCGAAAGCAGTTCGGAAGGCTGATATGTTGTTCCTGCTCCAAGAGCTCCCAGTGTCAGCATGCATAACAGAAATGCTGATATTTTTTTCCGCATTTGAATTCTACCTTATGTGTTGATTATTCTTCAATGAGAATCGTAAAATACTCTCTGCTTACCAAATTCTTTTTTTCCGTATTGCTCCAATAGACGGTCATAATGCAAAAACGATGGGATCCCGGTTTCAACGCCGGACAGGCTGGGAGCGGGAATTTGACGACTTGTTTCAGTTTTGGATCCCACTGTTGTCCATAAGTCCCCTCCTTGCGTTCCCCAAGATGCAAGTCATAGAGGAATGGGAATCCTGAACGTGGATCCGCGTAACTTGGGCGCGGCTCAAAAATCCACCCTTTATTTTTCAAGCCTAAGATTTCCTGATACCCTTCATTCGCACTGGCAAAATCCTCGTCTGTAGAATAAAGTCTTGTCCAGACATTCCCTTTGGTTTCGGTATCCTCAACAATCCAGTTGACGCGAATTCTGCATTTGGGATTCGAGACTTTCAATACAGGAAAATCCTTGCTCCAAGTCTTTCCTTCATTCGTACTAAACTCCAATTCGCTGGTAATGCCGGCAAAAAGTGAAACAGAAATGCAAAGGAATACAACCGTAAATGTTTTTCTAAAATCTTTAAACATATTTCCAATCTCTTTCTTAATAGCTTTATAATTATATCTTTGCTCGTTTGAGCGTGATTTCCCTTTTGCAAGGACAGTAATATCTGTAAGAATCAGTTCTTTCAGTATTTTCTGTTTCGGCTTTTCCATTTCGGATGAAGCGTCAGAAGATGACTTGGGCTTGTCGGGGCATCGGAGACGCGCCTCGAAGCGTCCGTTTTATATTTATTTTTTGTACCCTTTTCTTTTATATTCGGCTTGAAGATGCATAACAATTGTAATTCGTGAATACAATCTTTATGCTCCTATGCATCGGAAAAGTTAAACGCCTAAAAACGACCTCTTCTCTCCGTTTAACTGTTTTCGGCCAAATCATTAAAGAATCACCATACTGCCGGGGTAACACCGTCACTGTTTTTATATCCAGCTCGGAACGCGCTATTTACGTTTTTCGCTCCGCCATCATCGGCATCATCCGGGGTCTGCAACAGCTGGGCGTATTTCATCCCTTTCACATGTCCGTCAAGGTAGAGGAAATTCCCGGTTCCTGTTGTTACCCATGGCATTATTGGAGTACCGGGATTCCCGGATGATGAGAACATTCCAGTGCCATGATAGTATGTAAAGGCATTGATTGTCATTTGCACGGCTTCACTACGCTGAAGACTGCATCCGGAAAATATGGTAATTGACGGAGTATGGACAGCACTCAGTTTGCGATTTTTTGAATATGCCGAGGACGTTCCGGCATAGCCCAACAGATCGTGATTGCCAAGGTAGGCAGTATAGCTGGGCGGACTACTCCATGTCATAGCCAGCGGGCACATGAACGAAGTTTTAGAACTCCAATATTCCCAATACAATCCATAGGGACCGCGTCCTTTCCCACTCCTGTTGTCGCTGCGGCTTCCACCACAAAGCAGTGAAACCCAATTATGTCCGTCTGTATTACTCAAGGTGCCTGGAACGAGCCACTCCTGGTAATCGGCGCTGTACATGCTTTGCGCCAGGCCTATCTGTTTCAGCGTGCTGGCGCATTTGGCAGTCTTTGCCACGGAACGCGCCTTGTTCAATGCCGGAAGAAGCATGCTTGCAAGAATAGCTATGATAGCTATGACTACAAGCAATTCTATAAGTGTAAAAAATTTACCCCCGTTTTTACTTCTCTCTGACATGTTTCTAAAATGTTGCTTCTTTTGTCTCATTTTGTTTTCTCCCGTGAGCCTCTTTCAAAAGTTTTTGCTCTTTTTCGTTAAAAACTTGTTTTTTTGACGCGGTAAGTCCATCTTGTCGCTCCGAATCCGATTTTTCTTGAAAAAGCCTGGAAAATTATATTTTTTGAATGTGACTACTCCTATTCCCGAATCTTCGGGACTTTTCTTGTTCCTGGTTTTATATGAATACAAACTTTTTCGTTACAACTTATTGAACAGCGTCTTGACTGTCAGTGCGAGGATTCCGAACATCAGATGGCACAAGACATTGTCATGTCCTTTGACGCGTATATTTCGAGCGCATAGTTGTCCCTAAATTCGGGATTGCCCCGCTCCACGGTCGATCTTTCGTGGAAACGAACTTTTCAGCCGGAGAAAGTTCCGCTTCTTCTCCGCGACACATGTTCGGATCGATGATCGGGAAATGCCAAAAACTCTTCGAGAACGTGTTGATTTCGGGTGCGTCGCAAGCGGAATCCTGCAAGTCATAGAGCACTGTTACGCGGCGGGCTGCGGCCATCTGCATCGGTGGAGTCGCCACTCGGCTGTCGTGAACCGGCGGCGAGGTCAGAATTGCCGCAAGCGGCACCCATCCATCGCCGAAAGTGAGGTGAACCTTGAACACGGTCCAATTCTCGGGCACTTCCTTGCTGTTGCATTTGCCGCCCCAGTCACAACCGTTCGGCAAATCAGTCCGATTTTCTTCGAGGGAACGGTTCCCTTGAAGTGCAAGACGTCTTGTCCGAATTTCCTCTGTTCGCTGTGTCTTCATTGTTTCTAGTTCGGCCTTGCTTTTGCGTCCACATTTGAATAGTCGAATTTTTTTTCGTTATAGTTTAATATAACCTTACATGGAATAAATGACAAGTGATGAAACCGTTATTTGATATTCTGCCGCCGAAAAATGAAAGTTTTGCTTTTTAGGTTTCCGGGAGAATTCCGCGTTGTCAATCAGCACTTCCGTCGTTGGAACGTTTTCAGATAAAATGCACGAAACAGATGCTCTCGGTTCGCCAGCGGACGGCCGTACCTTCTCCAGCACAACGCACCTTTTATAAATCTCGACGGCTTCATCAACTCTATTCCAAGCAAAAACTCCTTCATTTTCGCCGTTATTTCGCCAAATTCTTCTTCCTCCATCAGAAATAGATTCCTCTGCATGGTAAAGTAATTCTCGCGTAGACCGTTCATCTGGCATCCGCTTTTCTAGCCCCGCGGTTAAAATGAACTTTCTACCGATTTTTTCATCCCCTTCAATTTGAATACCCTTGAAATTACCTCTTCTTGTTTGATTTTTGCTTCTTGTAGATGTATTTTACTTTATCATGATAAAGATTGAAACCATTCGCAATTTGTTTTTGACGAACCCAATCCAATACCTTTGTTCGTTTAAGAGTGCTGGAACCGGATGTGGCATCCGGCATTGCCATGATGGATTCGAACTGCTTTGTCATATCGTTGGAGACGGAGAGATTCGTTTCGACGATGGTACAGTATGTTTTAATGTCGGTTCCTGGGAACTGGTAAGCCCCGGCGTCAATCATACGCAAATCAACTATGCCAAACATGAGGATGTATGCTTGATTTTTGATTTGCAGACATCCGTGCCGATTCCTCCATTCCATATTGAACTTGCGTCGAATCCCGAGCTGCTTCCGATGCTGGATGAAATGCGCCTGCTTGCTGAAATCGGAAAAGGGGATTTTTCTCCATGGTATACGCTGGAAATGAACGGCAGAACCGCGACTGTCGTTGCACAGTTCCTTAAAACGGCCGAAAATCCTTTCAGCGGAGAAAGCTACGGGAACGATCTCTTTTACATTGAACAGGCGGAGAAAAAAATCAGAAAAAACGGTTTTTCTCCAATACGGCTCGGAGAGCTTGCCGCCTGTCTTGGAATTACTCCCGATTACTTGCGCCATTGCTACAGAAAACACCGCAAATACTCGCTAAAAACGTTTCAGAGGTGCGTTCAGCTTGAATTTGCCGATCAACTTATGACTTATTCCTGCCTGACTTTGAAAGAAATTGCCGACAGATGTGGATTTGGTTCCGCAAGTCATTTTTGTTCTGTTTACAGGACCGCACGCGGAATCTCTCCCGGAAAACTTAGAAAATAAAATTTTCATTGTTTTGTCTTTCATCCCATGAATAATATATTAAACGGCAACGACAAAAAAATATTTTACTATTCAAATCAGGAGATTTTGTATTATGAAAGTCTTGCGTTATTCTGCGCCGCGTCATGCGGAAATTGTTACTGTTCCTGATCCGACACCGCAATCCGGTGAATTTATTACCCGCAGTTTGTTTTGCGATATTTCCGCCGGAACGGAAATGGGATTTTATCGAGGAACAACTCATCAACTAAATACCGTCAACAACGCACAGGGCAATTTTGACGATCACGCAAATGCCATGACCTATCCTATGCAGTCCAACAATCCCGGAACTTGGTGGATGGGATATTCCAACGTATCCGAGGTTAGCGCTGTCGGTTCAGGAGTGACTGAAGTCAAGGTCGGCGATGTAATTTATGCGCAGAAACCACATAAAACCGTACAGATTTTTTCCGCAAATGAACCTTGGTGGAAAGTTCCGGCCGGAATCGATTACCGAAATGCCTGTCTTACCGCTTTGACCGGGATAGCCCTGAACGGAATTCTTGACAGCGGGATTCGTCTTAAGGAGAATGTGGTTGTCTTCGGGTGCGGAATGCTGGGAACCCTGGTTATTGCTTTGGCAAAAAGATCAGGCGCAAGGGTAATTGCGGTCGACGCCCTTCCGCAACGTCTCGAAGGAGCCTCAAAAGCCGGAGCCGACGAAGTAATTGATCTGACGAAAAGCGCAGATGTGGCGGCGGATGTTTATGCTTTGACTGAAAACCGCGGAGCCGATCTGGTAATTGAAGTCAGCGGCAATATCAACGCGCTCTCAACTGCTATGCGCGCGGTTGCCTGTTGTGGACGTGTCGTTTGCCTCTCCTTTTATGCCGACGGGGCGCCCGCTCTGAATCTCGGACGCGAGTTCCATTACAAGCACATCAACCTTATTTCTTCGCAGATATGCAATCTGAATCCGGCTCTGTTGAAATGGTGGGATGATGATCGTCGAACCAGAACGGCACTGGCGTTAACCCATGAACTCAATGTCAAACAGTATGTTACACATTATGTCGGATTTGAGGCTTTACCCGCTGCGCTTGAAATGATCGACAAACATAGTTCCGAATGCGGCGCAGTCTGCGTTGATTACAGCAAATAACCAATCGGAGGATACCACACCTGTCCCGACAAACGTTTAAAAGATAGAAAAAAGTGGAGCCAACTTGCCC
>CALABZ010000098.1 GCA_937888615.1 uncultured Lentisphaeria bacterium
CTTCCGATCTCGTCTCCAGCCCCGCCATCCGCCGCGCCGTCGCGGGGGGCCTGCTCGACAAGGCGGCTCGACTGCTCGGACGCAATTACTCGCTCTGCGGCAATGTGGAACACGGCTACCAGGTGGCGTCGCGTGAACTCAGTCACCCCACGGCGAACCTCGATATCCAGTACGGCGTTCTGCCTCCGAACGGCGTTTACGCCGGACTGGTCCATCTGGACGGGCAAACTTTCGACGCGGCGGTCAATATCGGCGAGTGCCCCACCTACCACCGCACCGGTGACGGCATCCGGGTCGAAGTCCACCTGCTGGATTTCCACGGCGACCTCTACGGAGCCCGGATCGAACTGGAACTGCTGCAATACCTCCGCGAAGAACGCACCTTCAGTAACTCCAATGCGCTGAAACAACAGATCGTGGAAGACGTCAGGCTGATCCGCGAACTTGCGGACAAACACAGGAAATAATATGGAAGAAAAAAAAGTATACAGCGTCGCGGAACTGGCCGAAAAAGTCGGCGTACCCCGTACGACGATTACCGATTGGCTGAACCGTTACGCACAATATATGGAGTCCGAAATGCGCGGCAGGCGCAAGGTTTTCACCGAATCCGCATTGACGGTGCTCACCGAAATCGCCAAACTTCGCGACCTCGGACGGTCCACCTATGAAATCGAACAGGAACTGACCGGACACCATCCGGTCCAGGCCGAAGTCCACCAGGAACCGCCGTCCTCGTCGTCGTCCGAACCGGTTCCGGAAGACGGCGGCAATGCGCTGGTTCCCCCGTCCGCCCGCATTCAGGCCGAGGAACTCACCCGTCTCCTGAACGGCGAGCTCAAGGGTCTGGCCCAGTCTCTTGAACAAAACCAGCTCGACGCTCAGAAACTCGCCCGCAAAGCGATCCAATGGCAGTTTGCCGTGGCCGTCCTGCTGTTGATCTTCGGCATCGCCGCCGCGATCGTGGCGCTTCACGTGTCCCGCCACATCGCCGGTCAGAACAGTCGGATTGATTCGGGCAACCAGCGTATCAACGACCTCCAGACCAGCACTTCCATGCTGGTGGATGAACTGAAAAAGCGCGAAAGCCGGATCGACGAGCAGGGCAGGAAAATCGAAAATATGGTTGTGGTCCTCGACAAAAGCCGCGCCGATTATCAGCAGAATGTAGAAAAACTCCGCAAGGAATTGAGCGAACAGCAGACCGCCTTCGAAACCGAATTGAAGAAACAATCGCTGAACGCCGCCGAAAAGCATCAGGCCGAGCTGACCCGCCTGCGTGAAGATTTTGCCGCCCGCCAGTTGGAATTTCTCCGCAAACAGGAGAAAATCGCCGAAACACGCGCCGAAATGGCGAAAACCGAATCCTCCCTGAAAGCCGCCGCCGAAAACCTCAAACGCCGCGAACAGGAACTCAAGGCCCGTGAGAAAGAGCTTGACGCCCTGAAAAAGAACCTGACCGCCACCCCCAAAACCGGAGAACCGCCCGCAAATGACAAAACCGCTGAATAACTGTCGGGTGCTCGTCACCGGCGGCGCCGTCCGGGTCGGCCGCGAAATCTGCCGCGCCCTGAAAGCCGCCGGAGCCCAAGTCGTCATCCATTACCGGAATTCGGAAGAAGCCGCACTGGCGCTCAGCGCCGAGCTGAACGCGCCCGCCGTGCGCGGCGACCTGACCTGCGCCGCCGACCGCGAACGCATTTTCCGCGAAGCGGGGACGGTGAACGCATTGGTCAATAACGCTTCGACCTTCCATCCCTGCGGCATCCTTGATGAATCCGAGGAATCACTGCGCCGTCAACTCGATGCGAACTTGATCGCACCGCTTGAAATGATGAAGTTATTCCGTTCACAGCTCAACGGCGCGCCCGGAATCATCGTCAACCTGTTGGACCAGGAAGTCCTGCGCCGGTCCCAAAGCCGCGGCGGCTACAGCCTCGCCAAAAAAGGGTTGCGTGACGCCACCCTCGCCGCCGCCCGTCAGTACGCGCACGAAAACCTTCGCGTCAACGGCCTCGCGCCGGGCCCGGTCTACCCGCCCCCCGGTCTCGAGCACAGCAAAATGGAAAAGACTCTGAAAACCGTCCCGCTGAAGCGCGCCGTTGATCCGCTTGATCTCGCCGCCGGCTGTGTGTTCCTGATCGGCAATTCCTCCGTCACCGGACAAATTCTCGCCGTCGACTGCGGGCAGTCGCTCGGCATGGACTACTAAACCTCAACGAAAAAGGTTGTTATTATTATGGCTTTACTGCAATGTTCCTTTCATTCGGACGTTCTGGGCATGGGATGCCAGATGAACGTCATCGTACCCCAGCCCTCCACCACGTTGATCGGCATGGAAAGTTCGGCCCGGGTCCGCAAGGATTACCGCGTCCTCTATCTCCTGCACGGATGCAGCGACGACCACACCATCTGGGGCCGCCGCACCTCCATCGAACGCTATGTGGCGGGACAGGATCTGGTAGTGATCATGCCCGCGGTCCAGCGCAGTTTCTATACCGACATGGTCCACGGCGGCAAATACTGGACGTTTATCAGCGAGGAACTGCCGCAGATCGCCCAGGCGATGTTCCCGATCAGTACCCGGCGCGAGGACACATTCGTCGCGGGGCTGTCGATGGGCGGCTTCGGCACGCTTAAACTGATTCTGAACCGCCCGGACCGCTTCGCCGGCGGCGCGGCGTTCTCCTCCGTCATCGACCTCGATTGGCATCAGCAGTCCATTCCCCACGAATGGCCGGACGTATTTGGTTCGATGGAACAGGTCAAAGACTCGCCCAACGATCTTTATGCCGCCGCCGCGAAACTGGCCGCCTCGAACGCACCGAAACCCCGGATTTTCCAATGCTGCGGCGACGAGGACGTTTTCTGTCCCGCCAACCGGAAATTCCGCGACCACCTGAATGCCCTGAACCTCCAGTCAACTTATCGCGAATACCCCGGCAATCACAATTGGGAATTCTGGGACAGCCATATCGTCGAGGGACTGGAAAACATCGGAGCCATCATCCGCTGAAGCGATTTGCAAAAATAAATCCGTGATCCGCATTGAAATCACGCGATCACGGTATTACAATAAAGGCACGTGGAAATTTGAACCAAGGAGCGATGAGATGACGGGAATTATTCTGGTGGCCGTATTCGGTATTATCGTACTTATTATCGGAATCGTCATGGTCAATAACCTGATCATGCGGCGAAACCAGGTGGAAAATGCGTTCGCGGGCATCGACGCCCAGTTGAAAAAACGTTTCGACCTGATCCCGAATCTGGTAGCCGCCGTTCGGGAATACATGACCCATGAACGCGGCGTGCTCGAAGACATCACCGCGCTGCGCACCAAAGTGGAAGAACCCGGACTCCCCCTCGAAGAAAAACTCGAGCTCGACCATAAGCTCTCCGGAATGCTCCGCGGCCTGATGGTACAGGTGGAGAACTATCCCCAGTTGAAGGCTTCCGCCAATATGGAACAGCTCCAGCGCTCCTTGAACGAAGTCGAGGAACAGCTCGCCGCCGGGCGCCGCGCCTACAACGCCGCCGTCACCGCTTACAACAACTCGGTGGAAATGTTTCCGTCCAATATCGCCGCCGCCATCCTGGGGTATCAGCGGCGGACGCTTTTCAGCATCCCGGAGGCGGAACGGGAAAACGTTGACGTCGGCGCGCTCTTCAAGGGCTGAGCGGAGCGGATGAATGCTGGACAAACTGCGTGAACTTTATGAAGTCAAGCTGGCCCCGGACCTGAAAGTACTGGAGAAGAAACGTCTTTCCCTGCTGGGGGTCTGTATATCGCTATCCATTGTTTTCGTCACGATTCTGCTGCTTGGGATTGCGATTCAGGTGATGCCGGTCCTTATCGCGGGCGCGGCCGGACTGATTGTCATGGTCATCGTGCTTCATATCCGGCTCAGTCGCTTCAACCGCGATTACAAAAAGCTGGTCATGAACCGCCTGCTGGAGCATTGGGGGCCCGGTTTCAGGTATGATCCGAAGGACGGAATTCCGAAGAAGGAATTCAATGCTTCAAAGCTTTTTTCCATACAACCGAACATCTACAAAACCGAGGATCTGGTATGGGGGCGGGTCGGCGCCACCGACATCCGTTTCGCTGAAATCCGCGCCTCGCACCAGACCTCCAACGGCAAATCAACCACCGTCATCAAAGTTTTTTCCGGCATCTATTTCGAAGCCGATTTCCACAAGGAGTTCTCCAGCTCGACCTGGGTGTTGCCGGACCACGCGGAACGAATGCTCGGGCCGTTCCTCGGCAAACTGATCCAGCGGGCGTCGTTCAGCCGTCCCGGACACCTGACCACCATGGAAAACAGCGAATTCGAAAACATGTTTGTGGTATACACCACCGACGAGGTGGAGTGCCGTTACATCCTCTCGCCGTCGTTGATGGAACGGATGGTGGACCTTGGGCTCCGCCAGAAGGAAGAGCTCAGTTTCGCTTTCATCGACTCGCGAATGATCATTGCCCTAAGCTCCAGCGAAAATGCGTTCGAACCTCCCCGGAGCGGTTTCGGCAACTACCTGAACTTCGATAAAGTCCTGGCCCACTACATGCGGCTGAAACAGCTTATGCAGATCGTCGACGACCTGAACATGAACACCCGCATCTGGACCAAACGCTGAAAACGCCCCGGAAATGTCGCGTTTTTTTGCCGCCCGCCGCTTGAATTCAGCATTTTTCCATGTTATATTTAAAGGATTATGTTCAAAGCATTAAGGATTTGTTGAAATGTTGCGTTTTATCTGCAGCGCGTCAAAATTGATCGCCATTCTGATCGGCATTAGCAGCGAGTCTTTCCGTCGCTCCGCGGAGAGGCTCGTAATGGCTGTGGAGATTTGAACAAGTTTTACCGTCGCATCGATTTCATCATATATTTTACAGCCATGAATTGTTCGTTCAATTTCATGGCTTTTTACTTTAACTAAATAAAGAAAACAGGATACTGCACCATGTTTAAAGCCGTCGGACAACCGAAGTTCCCCGAAATGGAACGGGCGATCGTCGAATACTGGAAAGAAAACGACACCTTTCATAAATCCCTGGAAAACCGCAAGGACGCCGCCGAATATGTATTCTACGACGGTCCCCCCTTCGCCACCGGCATGCCGCATTACGGCCACCTCCTCGCAGGCACCATCAAGGACGTGGTCCCGCGCTACCAGACCATGCGCGGCAAGCGCGTCCCCCGCACCTTCGGCTGGGACTGCCACGGGCTCCCCGTCGAGAACGAAATGGAAAAAGAACTCCAGCTCAAAAACAAGAAAGATATCGAAGCGTTCGGCATCGACAATTTCAATGAATCCTGCCGCGGCATCGTCCTCCGTTACACCAACGAGTGGGAACAGGTGGTCACGCGCATGGGCCGCTGGGTCGATTTCAAGGGCGGCTACCGGACGATGGACCTCAATTACATGGAGTCGATCTGGTGGGTGTTTCGTCAGCTCTGGGACAAAGGGCTGATCTACGAGGGCTACAAGATCATGCCGTTCTGCCCGCGCTGCTCCACGCCGCTCTCCAACTTCGAAGTCAATCAAGGCTACATGGAAGTCACCGACCCGGCCATCACCATCCGCTTCAAGGTCAAGGGCGAGGACAATACCTATTTTCTGGCCTGGACCACCACGCCGTGGACGCTCCCCTCGAACCTCGCGCTGGCCGTCGGCCCCGAAATTGATTACGTCAAAATCAAGGACGGCGACGAATACTACATCATGGCCAAAGGCCTGGTCTCCCGTTACTACAAAGAAGCCCCGGAAATCGTCGCCGAATTCCGCGGCGAGACCCTCAACGGCAAAACCTACGAACCGCTGTTCCCGTACTTCGCCGAATTGGCGGACCAAGGCGCGTTCCGCGTCGTCTGCGCCAACTTCGTCAGCCTCGAAGACGGGGTGGGGATCGTTCATATGGCCCCCGGCTTTGGCGAAGACGACAATATCGCCGCCAAGGCCAACGGCATCCCGGAGGTCTGCCCGGTGGACGACCAATGCTGTTTCACCCGCGACGTACCCGACTATGCCGGACGCTACGTCAAGGACTGCGACAAGGAAATCATCCAGCGTCTGAAAGACGAGCACAAACTCATCCATCGCGGCACCATCAGCCACAATTATCCGCACTGCTGGCGCGACGACGTGCCGCTGATCTACCGCGCCATCTCCACGTGGTTTGTCAAGGTCGAGGAGATCAAGGACCGCATGATCCACGCCAACAGCCAGATTAACTGGATTCCCGCCCACCTGAAGGAAGGGCGTTTCGGCAAATGGCTGGAAAACGCCCGCGACTGGGCCATCAGCCGCAACCGCTACTGGGGCACGCCGCTGCCGATCTGGCGCAACGAAGAGGGCGAAATCATCTGCGTCGGCTCCGTGGCCGAGCTCGAACAACTGACCGGGAAGAAAGTGACCGACCTCCACAAGCATTTCATGGACAAGGTGGAAATCCCTTCGCCCACCGGCAAATCGCCGCTGAAACGCATCCCGGAAGTCCTCGACTGCTGGTTCGAAAGCGGCTCCATGCCGTATGCCCAGCATCATTATCCGTTCGAGAACAAGGAACATTTCGAGGCTCATTTCCCGGCGGACTTCATCGCCGAGGGGCTCGATCAGACCCGCGGCTGGTTCTACACGCTGGTGGTGCTCGGCGCGGCGCTGTTCGACAAACCGGCGTTCCAGAACGTGCTGGTGAACGGCCTGATCCTGGCCGAAGACGGTCAGAAAATGTCCAAACGCAAGAAAAATTATCCCGACCCGATGGAGGTCGTCGAAAACTACGGCGCCGACGCGCTCCGGCTCTTCATGCTGAGTTCGCAGGTGGTCCGCGCCGAAGACCTGAAGTTCTCCGAGAACGGCATCAAGGAAGTCCTGCGCGGCGTCATGATCCCGACCTGGAACGCCTACAGCTTCCTCGTCACCTACGCCAACGTGGATAATTGGACCCCGGAAAACGGCGCCAAGGCTCCGGAAGGACTGACCAATCCGCTTGATCGCTGGATTTTGAGTTCGCTCACCCAGATGGTCGACGAAGTCCGCACCGAAATGGACGCCTACAACCTCCAGAAAGCCGCCAACCGTTTCACCCGGTTCGTCGACGACCTGACCAACTGGTACATTCGCCGCAGCCGCCGCCGTTTCTGGAAAAGCCAGAATGACGGCGACAAAAACGACGCCTACCGTACCCTTCATTACGCGCTGTTGACCTTCTGCCGCACCGCCGCGCCGTTCATTCCGTTCGCCACCGAGGAAATCTACCGCAACCTGCGGACCGCCGACATGCCGGATTCCGTGCATCTCTGCGATTTCCCGGAAGCCGACACCTCGAACCGCGACGAAGCGCTCGAATGCCAGATGGAAAATACCATGACAGTAGTCAAGCTGGGCCGTTTCCTGCGTTCGCAGAGCAATATCAAAACCCGCCAGCCGCTGACGAAAGCGGTGGTCGTAGTGGCCGATCCCGTCGTGCGCGAACTGCTGAACGGCACCGCCGATATCATCGCCGAAGAACTCAACGTCAAGGAAATCGTTTTCAACTCCGATGAAAGCGAGTTGGTGACTTACAATACCAAGGCGAACTTCAAATCCCTCGGTCCCAAACTCGGCAAGCAGATGAAGGAAGCCGCCGCCGTGATCCAGCAGCTCTCGTCCGCGCAAATCGGCGCCATTCTCGGCGGCAAACCGCACGCGTTGACCCTGAGCGACGGCAAGGCGATCGAACTGGTCGCGGCCGACCTCGACGTCCGCCGCGAGGAGAAACCCGGCATGACCGTGGCCAATGAAGGCAGCATCACGCTGGCGCTTGACACCACGCTGACCCCGGCGCTGGAGGAAGAAGGGTTCGCCCGCGAACTCGTCAGCCGTATCCAGAATATGCGCAAGGAAAGCGGCCTTGAAGTTTCCGACCGCATTCAAATCACCTATCAGCTTCCGGCTGACCGTCTGGGCGTATTGGATCATTTCCGTGACTACATCCAGTCCGAGACGCTGGCGGACGAACTGGTCCCCGGCGAATTCGTCGAAGCCGACTTGATCGATCTGAATGACGTCAAATGCGGCCTGGCCATCGCCAAACTGTAAGTAATGAACCGCCGGCAGTTCCGTGAATTGCGGAACCGCCGGCGGATTTTAACTCAACAGGCTTCGACGATCATTCTTCGCGGGGCTTTGTCGGTAATCAAGCCGTGCATGACTTCATCGCAGGCGGCTTTGCCCTCCTTTTCGGTTTTCACCCTGCCGGAAGCCTTGAGTTTGTCGGCGTATCCCTTCTCCAGCCGGGATGCCGAGAGTGTACAGAACTCCAGAAACTCCCCCGGCGTGAAAAGACCGTTCAGACGGGCGAGAGCCGCCTCAATATCCAGGATTTCACGCCCCCCGGAAATTGTTTTCACCTCCAGACTGCCGCATTGTCCCGATTCGCCGCAGACCGCGCGGATGCGCTCTTCGACCCGCCCCAACAGCTTCTCCGTCATTTTACAGGTATGGTAAAGGCGGCAAAGTTCCGGTTCCGACAGTTCATCAAGCGAGGGCATCGGGAGGAGTTTTTCCGCCTCAACCGCCGCGAGTTCGGCATTTTTGACGAAGCCGGGGCACGTCCCGTGTCCTGCCGCCCTGCAATAGAGGCACTGTTCCCGCCCGGGCACCAGCGTCGCGTCATCGGCATGGCATCCCGCGATGATTCCGGCGATGCGGCTGATAATGGCATACCGGTCGTCGTAAACGTGGCTCTCGTGAAAATCCAGCAGGGGATTATAGTAATGGACTTCGGCAATTTCCCGTCCGAACATCTGCATGGCGGCCAGCGCATACGCCGCTCCCTGAACGGTAGAGGCCTTTGCCGGTCGCGGCTGATGGCTGATCCGCCAGTTGACGACAATCACCCGATCCGCGGCGACCAACAACAGGTCCGTTTTGCCCCGGAACAAGGTCTGTCCCAGATATTGAAATGACAATCCCGCCTGAAGACGACCCTCGACAATGGTTTGCCCTCTGGTTATCTCGTACAGTTTGCCGATCATTTTCCGGATGCATTCAGCATCCTCGACGGACTCATAGTCGGCCCCGGCGCCAACGGCCTCGAAACCGTAAATAAGAACAAGTTCGGAATCAATCAGATCATGTAAATGGCGGGATTTGAGTTCAAGTTCCGTTTCCGGCAATGCGCCCAGTCCCCGTTCCATCCGGCAGGAGCCGGGGCAAAGTTCCCGTCTTCTCAGGTTGGACGGGGTAAAATCGTTGAATATCCGTTCAGTCATTATTGTTCTCCGATTTAATGGATTTGACGATGTAGTCGATATTGGCTTTGACCAGTTCGAAATTGAAAATTTCGTTCCGGCGATACAGAAACTCCCGAACCTGCCGGGCCTCAAGCGGAATATTCCGCTGCCGCAGGAAAAGATTAAGCCGATTCATTTCGTTGTCGATCCATTTTCTGTCGTCGATGGCAAGCAGCGGGGAGGAAGCGGTACATCTCTCGTCCTCGGCCCTGATTCCCATGAAAATATCCGGCGCATGAAGCCGGGCAAACCGGATTGCGGCGAAATCGGCCAACATCATCTCCGGCATGTCCCGCCAGTTGGAGTTGAGCGCCGTCCACCCCTGTTCCTCCGCCATATCAAGGGATACGGCAGGACCGGTCAGGGTTTGACCGGAAACAGTTTCGGCTTTGGTGATTTTGCCCTGACTGCCGGTTCCAGGCGTGCCGCAATCTTCGCTGCGCAGATTCGAAAAACGCCGGCAATTCTCCAGGCAAAGTACCAGAAACGGAGTCCGCCAAAATGGCTGACCGTCAATGATATCAATATTCCCCATAATCCGCAAGGGACTGGTGTTCAATAGACAAGCGGCCTCCACTGCGATCAGGCAATTATCGGGGGAGCCCCGAAAAAATGCGGGCGTCAGACTGTTTCCGGCAAGAAGTTTCGCCATGCGGCGGGCTTCATTGAACGGCCCATTCCCACGGAAAAACGAATAAGACTCATTATCCAGAGGGTTTGTCCCGCCGAAACGATTACTAACGGTATTCTCAGTCATTTGCGGCCTCCTTCATTGACGGCTTGTTCTGAGGCAGATACCTCGCGCTGATTTCCCTGATTCCGCGGGCATATCTCACCAGTTTCAGATAACGGCGGCGCCGTTCCGGGGCGCCCTTTTCCCAACGGCGATATTCCTGTTTAAGTTCTGCGGCAGTCTGTTTTTTCGAGTTTGAGTTTAAAGTCGACATGCTGATCTCCTTCTCCTTGTAGTTTAACAACACAATTAATTAACCAATAAGTTAAATACATATCTAAAAAAAGTTATCCTTGATTTCCCGGCCCATATTCCATCGATCTGGCGAGGATTGTTGTCATCTCTGCCACAATAATACTATAAATTCAATATTTCATTGAAAAGGCAGGCATTCGGTGTTTTTCATTCCCATGCCTATATATTACACTATTTAGTTAAATATTTCAATAGTAGAAATGAAAAAATCGTCATTTTTTTAACTTTACACTTGAAAATTAAACTTTTTAGTTTATTATAATATATATAAGAAGAACAGATGAGGTACTTTCATGAGGAAATATACGCGCTTCGGAGAATTGCTGTCAGCGATATTGGAAATGTCGGAAATCAAAGCGATTGACATAGCCGAACTGCTGGAATGTTCCTCGGCTTATATCACAAAACTCAAACAGGGCAGCGCACTGCCGAACCCTGAACAGTTTCAGAAAATCCTGAATCACTTCCGCCGGATGAATGCGGATGAAAGCAATATTGAGAAACTGATCCGGATCTATACCCAATACCGGACCGGCATATCCCCTTCGCCGCCGGAAAATACCGGCACGGCGGGCGGACAGAAAATCTCCGACGTGATCATGAACACTCCGGAATTACGCCTCTGCATCAAAGACGCCATGATGCGCAAAGGCCTGACTTCAGCCGCGGCCCTGACCAAATATATGGGGTATGATTCGGTACATACCATCGAGCGGCTGCTGAACGGTAAGCTGAACTGGTTTCCCGATGTGCTGTCGTCGGTATTGGAATCACTGGAAATATCACATGACGACGCTCCGCTCACGCCGTCCGAAAGGCTGTTGCTGCTGCCGGAGGGAATCTTCGGCGCCGGCGGTATGCTGATCCGCCCCCTGCCGGTGGTGGACTGGGCCAACGCCGCATGTCACCTCGAAACACTGGCCGGAAACAGCAATGCGGTAATGCGGAAATGGGACCCGGAATCGGTGGAAACCGTGGCGGCTCCGGTGGGAACACGCAAAGGAACGCAGGCTTTCCGGATTTACGGCGAATCGATGGAGCCCACCATCAACGACGGCGAGATTATTTTTTGCGAGCCGCAGTATAAGCTCGAAGACATTCCGAACGGCAAAATCGTGGTGGTGAAATTTTCGGAACGTTCGCCGGAATCGGGAAGTATTGTCTGCAAACGCCTCCGGCGCGATAAAGGCGCCGTCATTCTTTCCAGCGACAATGCGAAAGAAGGGAAAATTTTCACCGGAATCCACCCCCTGGATATCGCCTGGATCGGCATCGTATCAAAAAAAATCAGCGATATTTTCTGAGGCCCATGCGAAAGCGGTGTATGGCACAATATGCCGTACACCGCAGTATCCTGTTAGAAAAATGCTCAATCTATTTTTTCGGCAATACTGAAAGTACATTGATTTCCGGCGAAAACGTCAAGCCAATAGGCATTGTCGTTAAGCAGGGTCAAATCCTCATGCTCGGACCGGTCCTCAACGCCAAGATTTCCGAAAATATTCCGGCCCCAGCCATACAGTTTGCCGTCACGGATTGCCAGCGAATGAGCGTCGCCGACCGCGGCTTTCCGCCAATCGTCATCGGTCCCGACACAAACCGGGGCGGTCTGCACGCCATGCTCCCGAAGCCCGGTTTCGCCCCAGGCATAGAGCCGGTCGTCACAAATGCCCAGGGAATGGGTCCTGCCCGGCGCCGCGAATTGCCAGTTCCCCGGCGTCATAATCCGGGTGGGAACGCGGCGGTTCCAGGTATCACCGGTACCGAGGTTGCCGTGACAATTCAGCCCCCAGGCGTACAGTTCGCCATTGCGGATCGCCATGGAAGAATAGTCACTGGCGAAAACCTGACTCCAATCGTCGAAAGAACCGACCCGGGCCGGAGAGTTCTGACGGTCGACATTCTCCAGGCCGAGGGAGTCGCTGCATTCATTGTACCCCCAGGCGTACAGTTCGCCATTGCGAATCGCCAGTGAGTGATAAGCGCCGGCCGCCACCGCAGTCCAGTCATTGTAACTCCCGACCCGGGTCGGTATATTCGTCGAAGTAATTTCATTCAGTCCCAAAGCACTGTTTGCCTTGCCCCAGGCATACAATTGGCCGTTGCGGATTCCCAGCGCATGATTTCTGCCGGCGGCGACAGCAGTCCAATCGTTTTCACCGCCAATCTGTGCGGGAACTGCCCGATCCTCATAGTCGCCGAGGCCGAGACATCCGTCGGCATTGCTTCCCCAGCCGAACAGCCTGCCGCGGCTGATGCCCAGGGTAAAAAAGCCGTCGCTGGCCAGAATCGACCATTGATCCGGCCCGGTGAGCAAGGTCAGCGAGCTCCGATTGACGGTGTCATCCTGGCCAAGCTGGGCATAATTATTCCAACCGCAACTGGAAAGTTCATTCGCGTCCGATCCGATGGAATACCATTGGTCATTGAATCGGAGTTTATGATGCGGGGCAATCGTCAGCCATTGATCCGTTTTCCATACTTTCTGCTGGTTCAGAAAATGCCAGCTCCCATCCCGAAAAATCCGTATGCTCATCTTTTCCTCCTGCTTTACGCAATGTTTCGGGCCGGGAACGGACCGATATCACGATTCAGTTTCTGTATATTTCTCATTATCACCACTTCACGAACCATTATCCGGCTTCTCCTTATATCATTGATTTCCTGAAAAAAATGAATGCTTCCATAAATTTTTCCTTATCAGATGAGCAAATGTCAATACTCGACATTGACAATCTGTTCCATCTATAAAGAATAACCATTTGTCAACAATAAAGGAGAAAACCGATGAACGACAATACCCTTCACCATTCACCCGCAATCTTCACGGCGGCCGATGGAACAGTCTTCGACAGCCGCCCGACGGGTTCCGTATCGAAACTCTATTACCAGCTCAACGGCACCTGGCAGCAACTGCCGACAGGCCGTCCGCCGGAAGTGGATGAGTATGCGGTCTCCGCCGAATTCAAACAAGGAGTCTGGCGCATCAGTTTTATCGCCTGCAATCCGGCAAGCCCGACTCCTCCGGTGCTCTGTCGGCTCCTCGCCGAAGAACATTTGCCTCAACACGAATGCGACCTGCTCAATGTTTCGGCAATAACGTCCGCCGATTGCGGGTTTTCAATCGAAAACCTGACCGCATATGCGCTCTCGGCGGGACCGGTCCGCTTCGTCGCCGGAACGCAAAGAACAGAATTGAAATTCCATGATGCCGCCACATATCACTGTGTCACCTGGAATCCGTGTTCAGGCGGCAATGAGATACTCATCAGCGGACGCACACGATCCGGAAATGCCTTTTGCCGTATGTTTGATATTGCAGACAAGTGCGCCTACGAAATTTCACCGTCGCCGGATGGCGAGGCAGGAGAACGCATCCTCCTCAACGAGCTTGATCCGGCTCTTTTCAATTACGGGCAAACGCCTGAATGCAGGCATATGAGTGATACCGGACGCAAAGCCTTCATCAATATTCCCTGCCGGGGAAACAGCGTGATTTGCCGACGCGACGGGCATCGGACCTATACTTACAACTGCAATGAGAACAATTGCCGGAATTTCGAAACCGCTGCCTCCTGATTTTTTGAGATCAAGATTTCGAAGGGTGTGCTTTTTTCCTGCGTGAATGCTTGTGGAAATCGCTGCGGCTTCTGCGGACTTTCATCAGGACGCATTTTAAAAGGCTCGCAAGTTCCGGAGACTTCCGGGCAATGGATAATAACTTCCGATGCATGCCCTGCCGCGAAATTCCATGAATTCTCGCCAATTCCGACACGTTCAACGGTTTTGAGGGATTTTTTGACGGGGCAACGATTTCCGCCAGTATTCCGAGCGTATAATCATCCAGATAAAAGAGGTAGTTCAAGAGCTGCCCCATCTGCTGTCCATTATCCGGGAAGAAGGACTCGAATGAAACACTTCGCGCCCCTTCTTCCTGTTCTTCTGGGACCGCGGGGATAACGGCGAAAGCTTCACAAAATTCCGGTATTTCCTCAAAACTCAATCCACTGGGCGGAGCACTCATGCGTCCTTCCGTCCGTGTAAATAGCTGACAAGAGGTCAGATATTCACAAATAACGCATTTTTCACTGCCGCCCTGATAAAAACCGAAACACTTTGTATCCGCCATCGCCATTCTCCTTGGTTGCTATTATAAATTATAGCTGTTTCCGCTACAGAAATCAATGCATAACGGGAAAAACAATGAACCACATATTAGTATTTTTCCCATTCATACAAACATCCCATCCACACCATTTGTTCGGATGTGGAGGGAATACCGTTTACAGGATAGTCGGCGATACTTCCCGCCAGCTTCAGCACTAAGTCGAACGCAAAAAGCCGGTTGAATATCGTCATTTTTCAGCCCTTGTTGTGATAAATGCGCGGAATAATCACAGGAATTTCATCGCCAGTTGCGATAAAATCCCCTTGTTCAGTCACCACTACTTTCCTGTATGTTCCACGACCAGCGCCATACTCTGGAACCACTGTCAGCATCCCTAACTCAACATTGCCGCCACCATTACTGCAGCAGCATTGCTTCAATGGCTCACCTTCCATGTTGCAACAGCGTTTGAGTTCCCCGGTTTCCGGATCGCAGGATAGCGAATAACTGATTTGTGTACTTTCTGACATAATTGGTTCCTTTCATTGATGATCTGTTTTTAATAATCTGATTGATCCCCAAAAAGCTGGAATGCTCTTTATTTATATGGCAAAAGTGTCAACATAAATTCAGATACTTAGCCGAAAATCAGGATCATTCGAAAAATCAAAGGAAAAATAGAATATTTGGGAATCTTTCCCATTAATATGAAATTACTTCCGAACTTTTATTTATATTGGAAACGAGGCATTATTTTTTATTCATGTTGACATTTCATATCTTTTAAAAGGGATGATGTCACAACTTGTCCGCCCACGAATTATTCAAGTTGAAAACTAATTAAGGATAATCATTTATGGAAGTTCCAAAACTACAAGAAAAATCAAAAACACTCAGGATCAAGACCGGGCATTGCCTTCTAAACCGTCTTTCCGGAAAAGACAAATCACTCATCATAAAAGACATGGGAAATGCAACCTATGCCTCGGACAATCCCGCCGAACACACAGGTCCGTACATCGATTTGGCGCTTCAGTTTAATATACACGACGAAGTTAACGAGGTTTTTGCATTTAAAAATGATGAGAATAATTCCCGTAAACGCCTGCGAACCAATGCCTCAAATTGCCTCCTGCGGATCTCAGAAACGGATGCTGGATGTAAAATGACGAAATTGGAGCTGGTACCGCGTTCATTGCTGGTCGCAATGTCCGGGGGGAAAAAACTGGAGTGGTTTTCGTTCAACGAAAACTCGGACAAGGCTGCCGTCGAGAATAAAGCCAAAACATGGCAATGGGCCAAGATTGCGGAATGCAATTGCGAAAATTCAATTTGAAAATCAGGAGGAAAAAATGTCAGACAATAATATGAACGAAAATCAGGGTGGATTCAGCGTCAATGCCTCATATCCCTTTGTAAACGAGATCATCAGTACGGACAGTTCTGTCAATATTACCAATCCCGAGGAGGGTTCCGGACTTCCTGTCGATTTGAGTCTCAACTTCGAACTTCATGAATCCCTGACCGATGTGCTGGAGTATGTCACCATCGTTGACGCAGAAGGCGATGGAACGGGAACCACAGAAGATCCGACCAGGTATCTGAAACTTAAATCGACCTCCAATTCCCCGATTCCCCCCGGCGTTCTCTGTGTCCGGGACAACAAAATGCAGGTGCTCCAGCAACCGGAAGCTCCCGCCGTGCTGGTCGTCAACGAGGAGGGTAATCTGGAATGGCTTGAAGTTCCGGTTTGTGAGAATGGCGATGACTATGCCCTCGGCACTTACAATGGCTGTTGGTATTGGTATCATATCGGAACGTGTGCCAACTGACAAAGAATGGCAAACAACGGATAAAACGATTATTATATACAAGGACTGATATATGTCATCTGCAAATATTCCTCTTATCAACAAAAACACACCGCCGCTCAACGCGCACCTGGCCAAACCATATAACAAACTGATCGAGGGCTGCTGGAACCGGGGCTTCGGCCTTGAACTTAACCAGAAAGGACAGGACAGCGAAATCCTGCAAAACGATCTGAACCTGATTCGCGACGCCATAAAAACCGCCGCCGAAACCTTGTTCATTGATCCGAAAAAGCTTGGTCAGGAGAATCTTTCCTCTGTTGTGGGTGTTGAGATTAATAAAGGAAAAGGTTTCGTGCTCATGCCCGGCAAATATACAAGTACCAAACAAACCGTCTACCGGTCGGAAACCGCTGGTGAAACGGAAAATGAGACAATTCCTGTGCTATGGGAGCATTTTGAGGATCTGGCAGGAATACTGAATACACTCACCCACCGAAAATGCGATTTCAACTTGCTCATGACAGTAAACAAGGACGAATTGCACCTCGCAGCCAATTTCGAACAGGGAGTTGAGGAAGGAACACCGGAACACTCCGTCTTGTACGATGCGACAAAAGGCATCCGGGAAGAAAATTGGTCCGTGAATTACAAGGTGAACGAACCCGAAAACTTGCCGCAAGAACCACAGAAACTTTATTATGCAAAGCTCCAGACGGATGGAACGTGGGAACCCTGGCGAGAAGCTGACTGCAGTAGCGGGCTGACAATCTCCATTGAAAAAATTGCGGCTGAAGCCATGATATATTCCTCTCTCGAAGCCCTCAACTGGGAAGAACACTATACCATTCAGCCCGCCTATCTGATTAACGCCGAAGTCAAACTCGAACAACCCCAGGTGACTCAGGATCAATTATCGAACGGCGTCGCCAAGGTGGGTTGTTCCTCTTGTTGTACACTGAACAAAAACCCGGCGGCGCTCCTTCAGGATGTCATGTCTCTCTTCCAGGGACAACGAGCAACCCTGTTGACCGTCTCAATGGGGACCGGCAATGAACTGCAGATCGCCCATTTCATGACCACCTACAATTATGCGGGGGCCACCTATGGTCAATACAACTGCAATACCGCATTCGAAAAAAGCTACGAGGGAGAGGGCGACGACGGACAGGGAAACCGTGCCTCGTGGAAATTCCATTACCTTCGACGCCCGTCCGGAGCGCTGATTCCATTCTTCTGGCAAAATAACGTTGGGGTTCCCCTGAACAACTATCAATACCGTATCCGTGAAAACGGCGACGAATTGCAGATCAAGTTCGAAGACGGCGTGACTCAGATTTTCAACAACTCCACGCTGACAAGATGCGAATACACCGATGGTTCCGAGCACAAAACCATGAACCTCCCCGGCCTGGGCGTAGAATACAGCGTCGACGGTGATTTTTATACCTTCAGTTGCGTCAATATTCAGGAAACGACCGAGTTAACCATTTACGATTCGTTAAAGACATATCCATTCGCTTATCTATATGTTCCCGCTGCACAACTCTTTGCCGCCAGACTGGCGTCAGTCATGCAGACAGTCGATTCCGTTGAAACTGATATTGTCAGCAGGATCACCAGCAGTTCAGACTTCGCCGATACGGAAGGCTACGATTTCTCGGTATTTTTCCCGGCCGAAACCATGCCCGATTTCGGCGAGCCCGACGGCTGTACGACGGAAGATATCTTCAATCAGCAGGATATCCTCATGGCCAAATACATCGAACTTCGCTACGGTGACAACCGGATGCGCGGCTATTGGCGCAAACTGGATGCCGGACTGATGCCCTCCGAACTGGTTATATTTGAACGGACGCCAGCCGCACTCAATGAATTTCTGGAAATAAAAACCGACATTAAGTTCGACAGCCGCGGCGAACGCCATAAAAGCATCCGCCATACGTTGAAAAAACGCTTCAATCTCGTTGAGGAAACCATCGCCGAATACCGCAACTATGGCACAGTCGACCAACAGGAAGCCCTATACCAATATAATGAAGATATTACCTCATCCACTTACGGACAACTCCTCTCCAGTACTGGGTTTGATGGCTCCTGGACCCGTTATGAATACGATGCGGCGGGACGTATCGTCAAAGAAGCAACGCCCTTTGCAGATTCTCCGTTTGAGGCGCCGGACGACCAGTGCCGCATCACACTGTATAATTACGATTTGTTACGGCAGGATGAAAACGTAATCGAGGAGGACAATCGTCCTCGAACGATCATCAGCAAAACGCTCGGCGTGGAAACCGGCCGTACGTACTATCTCTTTTTTGAACATGAATCCTGGGTAGTCACAGCCACAACGCCAGGCGCGGCCTGGGATGCACCGGAAAATCGGATCAGCAAAGAATACGCATATCCGGACGGCGAATTCGCCGGACGGCATTGGAAAACCGAAAACGCCGATGGCTCCGGTTCCATTACCACCTACGCCAGTAATGAAGCCAATGAATGGATCACCACTGTTTCGAGTGGCTTCCTGCCAGACTACGGCACCAGGGAAATCGCCATTCAGGACCATCGCGGCAACACTGTTTCGCGTGAAACTTACGACCTTGAATCCGGATTGCTGACCGGCGGCACGGTCTACACCTATGACAACTACGGCCGGGTGCTTACCGAAACCACGGTTGACGGCGACTTTACCGCCACGGAATACAACTGCTGCGGACCGCGTTTCGTCACCGCGCCGGACGGCTCCGTCACGGAATACGGCTACGATGCGTTCGACCGCCAGGTGTTCACCACGGCGGCGGGACTCACCACCATACAGGCTTACGATGCCGACGATAACGTCGTGGAATCGGTGCTGGTCGGCAGGGAGGACGGCGAACTCGTCACCCGTTACGAATACGACGCCGACGGCGAACTCATCCGCGAAATCAATCCCGCCGGAGCCGAAACGCTCCACGAAAACGGCAGGAATTATTCGAAAATCACCGACGCCCTCGGCGGCACGCAGATTACCGAACGCTATCTGGACGGCTCCACCAAAAGCCTCACCGGCACCGCGGTGTACCCGCGCTCCTACAGATACGGCGTCGAGAACGGCGAACTTTACACGCTCGAATGCGCCGCCGGCGAAGAACAGCGCCGCACCTACACCGACTTCCTCGGCCGCCAGTACAAAACCGTCTACCCCGACGGCTACACCGAAACGACCGTTTACGACGACAAGGGGCGCGTCAGCCACACGATGAATTCGCTTGGCGCCCGCACCCTGAACGTCTACGACGAATCTACCGGCGAACTCAAATACAACGTGGTCAAACGTCTCGAAAGCACCAACGACATCGATTGGGAAAATGACACCGTCACCGAATATGAAAACGGTTACGCCGAATACGAAACCCTTGTTGTCAATTACAGCAAAACGTATATTCACAGCGACAGTACCCGGACGGAAATTTCCAGTTCCATGTCCGCCCGTGGCGGCAAAAAATCCTGGCAGACCGGCAAAGGCCGGACAAACATCACCGAAATCCTCTACCTCGGCAACGGCGCGGTACAGCAAAAAATCACCGATTTCAACGGCATAACCTTGACAAATGAAACGTCGAATGGTATGCTAATGACGAGCAGTCACGACGTGCTGGGCCAGACCTCGTATGCATACGACGAGTTCAACCGGCAGACCGGCAGTGACCATGAGGAGAACGGAGTGATGGTGAGTGTCCGCAGAACGTTGAATACACAGGGTAACCCCTTGACGGTGACGCAGTCCGCCGACGGCTCCTCGCGTACCGCTTCCTATTCCTACGATCTGCTCGGACGCACAACCGCCGAAACCACCCCGGAAAACATCACCACGACCTATGTTTATACCCCGCAGGGACAGGTTTCCGGCATGGAGGGCGGCGTTTACCGCCAACAGTACTTCTACGACGACCGGGGACAGCTCGAACACCTGGTCACGTATCAGGATCAGAACACCCCGCAAGCGACGACGTTCAGCTACGACAGCCGGGGCAACATGATCGAAAAGACATACGCCGACAATGCCCATGAGCGTTATTCCTATCGCGGCGACGGCAAAGTCACCTCGTACACCAAAAGCGACGGCCAGGTCCACAGCTACAGCTACGACCTGACCGGTCAACTGACCGGCGTCGACAGTGGTTCGGAACTCAATCGCGACTATGAGTACGACATGCTGGGACGATTGGTCAAAATCACCGACCATACCGGCGAATATGCCCTCGAATACGATGCTTACGGCAATCAGACAGCGGAAACTTTCCCGGTGACCGAAGGGGTTCGCGTGGGCAGAACCTACGACGCCAATCAGCGACTGACGGCCCTGACCCTGAATGAATCCACGCTGGTGAGCTACGCCTATGATGCGGACGGTCATCTGTCCACCATCGACAACGGCAGCGCCACGCTTTATTACGAGTACCTGGCCGGCACGGACCAGATCGAGTCGCGCACCTGGAGCAATCGTCAGGCCGAACCGTTCCTGACCATGACCCACAGCTACGACCGGTATTCCCGCCTGACCGGCGTCACCGCCAACGGCCGCCGCCAGATCGGCTACACGCTGAATGACGACGACCGGCGCATGACCGCCGAACTCGCCGATAACACCGTTTGGAGCTACAGTTATGACGGGCTGAATCAGTTGACCGGGGCGGTTCGCCGGGACGAAACCGAAACCGCGGTCAATTCGATGACCTATGCCTACGACCAGATCGGCAACCGCCTCGAATCCGAGGAGGACGGCGCCTCCGCCGCCTACGCCGCGAACCTGCTGAACCAGTATACGCAAGTCAATGAGACGGAATGCATCTATGATGCCAACGGCAACATGCTGACAAACCTCGGCTGGACCTACACCTGGAACACCGAAAACCGTCTGACCGCCGCCGAAAAAGACAACATCAGTGTGGAATTCGACTACGACTATATGGGCCGTCGCGCCATGAAAAAAGTCTATCAGAACAATATTCTGACCAGACACGAAAAATACGTCTACAACGGTTTCAAACTGATTGCGATCTACGACGGCTTGAACGCCGACGCCCGGACGCATAGTTTCGTCTGGCAGCCGGTGGATTTGGATGTTCCGCTCTGCATGACGCACGGCGGAGCCGAATACTATCACCTGACCGACGGCAACAAAAACGTCACCGAGCTGACCGACGCCTCCGGCGAAACCGTTGAGCTTTATCAGTACGGTCCATTCGGCCAGATTCTGACCGAAAACAGTCAAATCAACCCGTTCCAGTTCAGCAGTGAGTTCCGCGACCCCGAAACCGCCCTGATCTACTACAACTACCGTTATTACGATCCCACTCTCGGCCGCTGGACCAAGCGCGACCCCATCGAGGAACAAGATGACATTAACTTGTACAGAATAGTCAAAAATGAATTAATCAACTTTTGGGATACTTTAGGAAATTCAAGGTTATCAACAGATATCTCACTTGGTAAAAAAATCGCTGCGATATTAGCGATGAGAATATGGCGTCTGGCATCAATGTTGTTATTCGGCTTATTTCTTAACCATTTATCTAAAAACAAAGTATACGACTTAGAGGATGTGGATAATGAATTAGCCTCTTCGATACCGGATTATATTATAAGAAAAAGATTGGTTGAGATAATAAATGAATCATATTTGACTGAATCTTGGAGGAAAATAGTTTTCCCTCGCGCAAATATTGCAAATTACCACGACGATGGTTATTTAACACATCCCAAAAAAATAGTCGGAGACGCAGGAACTTGGCTAAATCGTTCCTCTTGGGTATTCCTTTATGGAACATTTGAAGCAAGGTGCAAAAACGGCAAGGCTGAATGGCGAAATGTAAAACTCTACTACAAATGGCATGATCAAATTGATGCACTGACGATAGAAGAAGCGAAAGCATATGGCAATTTTGATGGGACTACAGATTCTGCATATGCAGCTATAGTAGAAGCTGGTTTTGATTTTATTGAAGGGCCATTAGGGATTGATTTTCATGTTATTATTAAAGGACGAAGCTTTATAACAATTTCAGATGATTTGATTAGGCCTTTCGATAGAAAAAAATAAACCTAATGTAGAATGAAAGGAATTTAAAAAATGAAAATAAATAAATATTCTTTTTATTTAAAATATATAATTTCAGGAGTTATATTCTTTTTATTTCTAGTAATGATCTGGCCAAAGAAAATACATGGATATTCAGGAAATATAACAGAAATTCTACAAAATGTGAATCATTCAAGCAATCTGTTAAATTTTAAAAGCAGAGGGAAATTTTATTATACCTATATCAGTAATTTTGATAGAAGCGAATATATACAGGCTTGGGGGTATATGCAACTGGAATCCATTAAAGTACTATCGACTAATTCATCTTTTCATTGTACGGAAATTGAAGATTTTCAAGCATCTATTCCTATCAACAAAGGAATCCCCCACCACTTATCAGATTCATTAACTTTATCCCAGCAGGGTAGCGAGAACCCTGCTGCAAATTCTTATCTGACTGAGCGAGGAACCATCATTTATTTAGAATATAGTCACAATCGAGAAATAGTAAAATATGTTATTGTCAAAGAAAGTGGTTTTTTCTATTTACAATATAGTTACAGGGGATTTTTTTAATCCCTCAACTCAGATTCCCCCAGATCGGGGTCCCAGATCGTCAGATCGGGGTCTGTCCCTATAAAAAAATAGCATATGAGCTTGAAATAGTCTACAGATCGGGGTCTGTCCCTATAAAAAATAGTCTACAGATCTACAGATCGGGGTCTGTCCCTATAAAAAATAGTCTACAGATCGGGGTCTGTCCCTATAAAAAATAGCTACAGATCGGGGTCTGTAGTACAGATCGGGGTCTGTCCCTATAAAAAATAGCATATGAGCTTGAAATAGCATGAAATAAGGATATTTTCTCTTCTTAAAATGATTTTTTGGTATATAAAAAATGAATTTAAGGAGAGAGTGAAATGCCAAGAAGAAGGCGAGGCTGGTTAAATGACACAAAAATATAGGGACAGACCCCAATATGAAGGAGGCAAAACCAGGAACGACCTACCTCGTCGGGAAATATCATTTCTCTTAAAATCTATTTTACTATATTATAAAACGATTTTAAGGTGCAGATAATGACATTTATAGAGCATCATCATGCACGAAATAAGCAAAAATACAGGGACAGACCCCAATATGAGGAACCCCAATATGAGGACCCCAATATGCAGACCCCAATATGCACAGGGACAGACCCCAATATGCAAAAATTTCAAATGACAAATATTTGCCTGTAGAACGCTTCATTCAGCAAGCAAACATTTTTTAACTTACTAAGTAATAAATTGTTGTAATAAATTATAAATCTTGTATATTATAGAGCCGCCACGAAACCAGATGTAGTTTTGACGAGTTTTTCTGTTCCGAGACTGCAAATGGTTTTGTGGCTGCTCAATAGTGAAATAATTATATAGGAAAGATAAAATGAAAGCACAAATGTTTAACACCAAATTGCTCATCAAATTTATTATTTCTGGAGAAGTTATTGCGATTGGTCTCTTTCTTATTTCACCTTGCTTTGATCTTGTAAGTAATGTAGTCAATTTATTACTAACTTCTTTTATTAAAAATGGCGGTCCTATTTTCAATAATTATATTTTGCTCTATATTTTTCTCTTTTTCTGCGCAATATTAACTGGAATAATATATGGAATAATTCTTTATTCAACTTATATTTTAATTCGGAAATCCAAGGGTGATTCCCCAGATCGGGGTCCGTCCCTATAAACTGCCAGATCGGGGTCTGTGCCAGATCGGGGTCTGTCCCTATAAAAAATAGTGCCAGATCGGGGTCCCAGATCGGGGTCTGTCCCTATAAAAAATAGCATATGAGCTTGAAATAGCATGAAATAAGGATATTTTCTCTTCTTAAAATGATTTTTTGGTATATAAAAAATGAATTTAAGGAGAGAGTGAAATGCCAAGAAGAAGGCGAGGCTGGTTAAATGACACAAAAATATAGGGACAGACCCCAATATGA
>CALABZ010000099.1 GCA_937888615.1 uncultured Lentisphaeria bacterium
CGTCCCAGAAGATTTCCCGGCGGGTGCCGATGTCGAGAACCGGGAATGTTGCCGTCTCGAAGGGTACAGAATTGTTCATGTGTGTCATTTTTTTTGTTCCATTCTTTCTGAGTTAAAAAAATCGCGGACTGAAGCAACGAAATTTCCCCGGAACGCCGCCGATTTCGACAAAGGAGGCGCGCCGGAGAGCGTTTTCACGTTCGACGTCTCCTTCGGCGGTGACGCAAACGGGAGAGGTCGAAAATTTATGTTGATATGCCACCGCTGTCTTTTGTAAAAGTTCGGGAAGCGTATCCAGATAGTTCAAATGAAAGCCGAAGTCGAGAATGTCCTGCCCGAAAAACCGGAGCGCAAACGCATATCCCGGCACCTCCCCGAGAGGCGTTTCCTGAACTAGAATAACACCGTTCCCGGAAAGAACCTCCTGAAATGCGATCCGGTAGTCACTGATGATTGCCGCCGCACCTAGACGGGTTTGTCGGGGAAATGTAATCATTTCCGGGGTGTAAGCTCGAAATTTGTCACACTCAAACTGGTCGGCGATCCCCCCCGGGCGGATCGCTGTCGGTTCACGACCCGGAAATGCCTTGGCGGCGATTTTCTGAAACGAGCCTTTCTTACAGAGACAAATCATGCCGGTCGTACCGCCGTACGGAAGACGAAACCCGAAACGACAGTAGCTGCGGACGGCATACTCGCTCCCGCTGCCGTCGCATAGCATGGTAGCAGGGCTTGTTTGAAAATCAGCGCGGAAATGGTCGAGTAGCCGATTCATAAGCCCTAGGCAACGGAATGGTACTTCCGTATAAACATTGCCGAAGTTGCCGTGCCCGGTTCTGGTACTGTAGGCAAACCAGAGACGGGCCGCATATTCTCCATCAATGCGGGCCAGATAGTGATGATCAATGACATCCGGCACAAAACGACCCGCGAGGGATTCGCGATAATACAGCCGCCAATAATTCTGGTCATTGACATATTCACGGTAGTAGTCAAAGCCCAGAGAGGCGATGAAATAACGTACGACATCCTCAGGAAGCGTCGCATCCGGTGTGACGATCCGGCAGATTTCAACTCTCCGCCCATCCGGCAATGTTTCGGTGTTCAAAATATCCATGAAACTGCGGCGTCCTTTTCAGTTATTGCGGTCTGGATTATAGGTTACGCCTTCAGACCAATAAAGAGGAACGCGTTGATAAGAACCTACGTGTCCATCACAATGTAGCGCGTTCGTTCTCCCGGCATGGGGAAAGTTGTACCAACCAGCAGTTCCATCACCATATTTATCGCCGATGTCGATCTCAAATGGGGGGTAGTACATATTAACCCCGTGCACGCAGAAACCGGCCCCTTCGGCACTCAATATAATTTGAGACGCTTTTCTAATTTTACTGGTGTGGGGATTAGTTGCCTGGCGTGCTTCGTGAGAATATGGTACCGGGTCCCTGCCCAATGCACAGTTCATTGCATAATTTCGCGACAGTTGAATTTTTTGGGGATATTGTCCGGCATAAGCTTTTTCAAATTCGCCGCACTGGAGTACTCCGCAGTTTTCCGAGGTCGCGTAAGAAATTGGAGCGATAGTCTTATCCTCGCTACCGCTCTTCTTCAAATCACCGTCAAGATAGAGTTGCCCATACCACGATCTTTGCGGTTCATAAAAACCGCTACCGAGGTAAGGTGCGGGAAAATATCCATTGGAATTCGATTCATAGGATGCAAAATACTGTCCGATCTGACGAAGGTTGCTCTTGCAGAGGGTGTCCCTCGCGTTATCGCGTGCCTTATTCAAGGCGGGCAGCAGCATTGAGGCAAGAATCGCTATAATTGCTATCACTACGAGGAGCTCTATTAATGTGAAATTCGATTTTGTTCTCATTTTTATTTCCTTTTTGATGTTTTGGCTGGTGTTTGAAACAGGTGGTAAGGAACGCTGCAGACGGAAAGCGGGAAATCATCGAGATCGAAGCAATGCCAGACTACAATCCTAGACGGCTTCCAGACATGCGGCGTTCCATCGCGAACAACACACGGGTGACAATCCAACATTTAATAACTCCTTTTTTATAGACCGTTACTTGACATTATATTTAATTATAGTCTATTATATTGATTTTAGCAAGACCAGCATGGGAAACAAATATTTAAAATTAGCTCAAAAACATAAAATGATGAAGCGTGAAATTATAAAGCAGTCACCAGGACGAAGCGATGAATTCGGCAACGGCGATAATGAATCCATCAAATATGTTTCCAGTTGCAACTCACCGGAAATGCTCTCCATGCCATTGAGAATCGACGTGGGGTTTGAAGCATGGCGCCACGGCGAAGGGTACTGCCGACATCGAAATTATCCTGTCATGGCCTTAGAGTTAATGTTGGATGGTGGAGCTAATTACGAGAGCGAAGAGGAGAAATTTCGCTTGGAGCCAGGCGGAATAGCCCTGTTTCACCGCAACCGGAATTCATTTTTCTCTACGGGGAAAAATGATTATTACCATAAACTGGTGTTGATCCTCTGCGGAACGCTTCTGGATTCCATGATAACAAGTCTGGGACTGGAAAAATGCTCGCACCTGTTTTTTTTCAATATGTCCGACATCGAATCACGTTTCCGGAAAATTATGAACATGGTCAACGAGAAGCGTCCTGGTAACGAAAAGATTGTAAGCTGCGAAATTTATTTCCTGCTGTTGGAATTGTCGGAGAACTACCAGAAAATGGAATTTAAATCGCGTCCCGCGCCGCTTCAAAAGGTACTTTCGTATCTGGAACATTCGCTTTCGCAGGTAAGACGGATTTCGGATCTTTCCGCCGTAGCCGGAGTCAGCCACGCCACGCTGGTGCGTTTGTTCAACACGCATTTACACAGTTCCCCCACAGAGTATCTACTGAATCTGCGGATGAAACGGGCGGAAAATCTGTTGTCTTCCAGCAAGCGGTCAATCAAAGAGATTGCCTGGGAATGCGGGTTTGAGAATCCACTATATTTTTCGACCGTGTTCACCAAACGACACAGCTACTCGCCGCGGCAATTCCGTATACGTGCATGTCATTTTCCACAGGAGAAACTATAATGGTAACGACTTTTTGAGCGCAAGTATCTTTCCCTCTCAGAATTCCGATTCCCTATTTTGTCTCATTATTTTTCATGTTCATCTCGAAGTCGGATTTTCCGGTTTTTGGAGCGAAATTCCAAGGAAATCTTCAAATAGAAATTCTTTTAAAATTATTTTAAAAACTGTTGCGAAAAACAACATCTTATCAATCAATCCATAATCAGATAACGATGCGCCTGGTTGGCCGCCGTGAAGTTCAACAGCTTTCGTCCTTCTGGCCCGTCACTTGCGTTTTCTGGAGAGAGCGAGAACGAAACAACCGAACAGTCAGATGCGATGACCATATGAATCTTTGTTGTAAATCCTCCGCGTGAGCGTTAAATGCTCGGCTTCTCATTTTTTTCAGCGCCCCGGTTCCATGAGGATGTACTGACGCTTGTACTGTCCAAGCATATTGCTTCCATTCGAATACGGATAACATCTTCTTCCTGAAGCCCCTCAAAAAACTGTTGCAGAACACCGTTTTTGCTCCACTGATTCATGCGCGTATAAATTGTATGCCAATTCCCATAGGATTTCGGTAATGCCCTCCATTTGCAGCCGTTTTCCGCCACATACAATATCGCATTTACCAATTGGAGATTGCTCAGGCTTACATTATCACGCTGGCGCGGCAAGTATTTTGCGATTTTTTCATATTGTTTCATTGAGTTCCAAACCATCAATATAGCATCAATTTAAAAATTTTCAATAGTTTTAACGGTATCTAGATATCTAACTGTATTTTTGTGCTTTGTTGGTGTATATTTTTGCGGTAGAATGTTGAAAAAACCGTGCAGGGGAAAGGGCGAATGTGCCGAAAGATTGTCCACGATGAAGAATTTCCGGAGATTGCGTCTTGAATCAGTTGCAAACGAAGTGATTTTGATACTGTTGTGCGTGACCGTGGAACGGGAATCCTGACTGAAAAAAAGAAGAGTGTCAAAGGGAGGCCATCCCGGCGTTTTTAGCCGGGATGGGTTATTGTTTTTTTCAGCGCTTGAAGATGCTGGCGATGCTGACGATCGCTATGGTCGCCAGGGCTC
>CALABZ010000100.1 GCA_937888615.1 uncultured Lentisphaeria bacterium
GAAAAATACGGCAAGGTGTCGATTGTCAACCGCCTCGACCGTGAAACATCCGGGTTGCTGATTGCCGCCCGGAATCCTGCCACCGCCGGCGGATTGTCCGCCCAGCTTCAGGATGGGCGTATGGAAAAATCATACCATGCGCTGGTATTCGGCGAAATATCCGCTCCGTTCAGTGCGGAGGGGTATTTGAGCGCCGACCCGGGCTCCGCCGTTCGCAAAAAACGGCGCTTTACGCCTGAAGCCCCCGATGAGGCAGCCGCCGAATACGCCTACACGGACTTTTCGCCGGTTTGCTGCGCCGACGGCATGACGCTCCTGCTGGTCCGACCGCGTACCGGCAGGCTTCACCAGATCCGGGCCACCCTCTGTTCGCTCGGCTATCCGATGATTGGAGATAAAATTTACGGGCCGGACGAGACCTGTTACCTGCGTTTTCTCGAAGATGCGCTGACGGAAAAGGACATGACGTTTTTGCGGATGCCCCGTCAAGCTTTGCACGCTTCGGGATTGGGGTTTTATCATCCGGCGACGGGCGAAAAAATGACGTTCGAATCGCCGTTGCCGGACGATTTTATTCTGCGTTGAGTGTTTTCAGCGCCAGGTGAACCATCATGAGAATACCGTTGCGAATGGCGTCGTCGTTGAAATTATAACGCGGACTATGGAGAATTTCATTCGATCCGTTTCCCAACCTGAAATATGCGCCGGGAGCCTTTTGCAGGAAGAAACAGAAATCTTCACCGCCCATCGAGGAGGTGCTTAATTCTTCATAAGACCCTTCACCGAGATATTTGAGCGCGGTCTCGCGGACCATATCCACGTATTCCGGGGAGTTGAACGTAATGTCGTAGGGTTGATTCAGCTCAATTGCGCAGGAAGCTCCGAACGCCTTGCCGATTCCTTCACTGTACTCCCGGATCAGCCGCCGGATGGTTTCGCCGGTTTCCGGGGCCAGAAAGCGATAAGTTCCTTCAAGGAAAGCCGTTTCCGGAATGACGTTGCTGTTTTGGCCGGAGCTGAAATGGCAGACGGAGACGACCGCCGGTTCCAGCGGATTGATGTTCCGGGCCACGATCGCCTGAAGCCCGGTGACGAGATGGCTTCCGATCAGCACCGGGTCTATCGACTTGTGGGGATCACTGCCGTGAGCACCCTGCCCGGTGATCGTGATTTTGAAAAAACCGGTAGCGGCCATGATCGCGCCGGGACGGGACAGGATCTTGCCGCATTTATCATTGGCCCAGTTATGGAGGGCGAACACCGCCTTTGGCGGCGGATCGTCGAGTGCTCCGGCGTCCACCAGTTCACGCCCCATGGCGACGACTTCCTCGCCGGGCTGAAAGACGAAACGGACCGATCCATGAAATCGGTCGCGGAGTTGGTTCAGTATCAGTGCCGCGCCGGTCAACACGGCGGTGTGTCCGTCGTGCCCGCAGGCGTGCATGCGGCCGGGACATTTGGAGGCATAATCAAGCCCGGTCAATTCGTCAAGGGGCAGGGCGTCCATGTCGGCGCGAAGCGTGACGTTCGGACCGGGAGCACTGCCGTTCAGAAGACCGACTACATCGGTTTTCAAGTAGGGTGGCAGAATTTTGATTGCGGTATTCGCAAGTTTTTCGCGAACGAGGCGGGATGTGTTGACTTCCTCGCCGGCGAGCTCCGGCTGGCTGTGTATTTCGTGGCGCAGGGCGGTGATTTCCGGGATGATGGCGTCGACCATTTGCCGGATTTGTTCTTTCATGATTCCCTTTCTCCAAAAACAAAATTACCCCTGACTACGGTAGCGATAGCCCGTCCTTTGAATTTCATGCCGTCGAACGGGGTGTTGCGGGCCTTGGAATAGGATTCGTTGACATCGTAGGTGAATTCAAGGTCGGGGTCGATGATGGTGATGTCGGCGTGGGAACCGCAGCGGAGCGTGCCGATGTCGAGGCCGAGGAGGTCCGCCGGTCCGGTGGTGAACTTGGCGATCAGCTCGGAAAGCGACAGGATTCCGGTGTGGTAAAGCTCCGTCAGACAGACCGGAATGGCGGTTTCTAGTCCGATGATGCCGAACGGGGCGATATCGAATTCGACTTCCTTCTGGGTCCGGGTATGCGGGGCGTGGTCGGTGGCGATGATGGTGATGGTGCCGTCGCGCAGTCCTTCGATGACGCTTTGGCGGTCGGCCTCGGTGCGCAGGGGCGGGTTCATCTTGTAATTGGTGTCGAAGCGCTTGATGGTTTCGTCGGTCAGGGCGATATGATGGGGGGTGGCCTCGGCGGTGACCTGGATGCCGCGGGCACGGGCGCGACGGATCATGTCGACGCTTTCGCGGGAACTAACATGCTGGATATGGAGCTTCCAGTCGACCATCCGGGCGAGGATGATGTTGCGCTGGACCATCAGTTCTTCGGCGGCGTTGGGGATGCCCTCCATGCCGAGGAATACGGACCATTTACCCTCGTTCATGACGCCGTCGCCTTTCAGCGATTCGTCTTCGCAATGGTCGAGGATCGGCAGTCCGAACGATTTTGCATAAGCGACGACATGGCGCATCAGGTTATGGTCCTGAATGCAGCGGCCGTCGTCGGACAGCGCCACCACTCCGGCGTTTTTCAGTCCGCCGATGGGGGCCATTTCCTGTCCTTCCATATTTTTGCTGAGACAACCGCAGGTGTAGACGCGGACCCGGGCGTTGCGTTCGCTCTCGCGGCGGATCAGTTCGATGGTACCGGCGCTGTCGCAGCACGGTTTGGTGTTCGGCATGGCGACGACGCCGGTGAAACCACCCGCGGCGGCGGCCATGGTGCCGGTGGCGATGGTTTCGGCGCCGGTATTGCCGGGCTGGCGCAAGTGGACATGCACGTCGGTGAATCCGGGGGCGACGACCTTGCCGGTGAAATCGATGATTTCGGGCTTTTTGATCTCGGCGGGATCGACGATGACGCCGTTGGCTACCCCGATATCCATGACTTCATCGATGCCTTGCGAGGGATCTATTACGCGGCCGCCTTTCAAAATATAATGACTTCTGGTATTCATGTTACAATACTCCTGCGGTAAGGAACAACACGGCCATGCGTACCGCCATTCCGTTGCTGACTTGTTCGAGGATGACCGAGCGTTCGCCGTCGGCGATGTCGGCGGAGAGCTCGACGTCGCGGTTGATCGGGCCCGGATGCATGACCAGCGCCTCGGGCTTAAGCCATTTCAAGAGGTCGTTGTTCAACCCGAAGAACTGGTTGTATTCGGCGATGCTGGGGAAAAATCCGCCGTGCTGGCGCTCGTGCTGGATGCGCAGAAGGTTGACGACGTCGGCATCGACCAGCGCGTCTTTCAGGTTGTGACAGACGCGGACCCCGGCTTCTTCGAATTCGCGGGGGCAGAGCGTGGCGGGTCCGGCGAAGGTAACGTTGGCGCCGAGTTTCAGCAGTCCCCACATGTTGCTGCGGGCGACGCGACTGTGCAGAATGTCGCCGATGATCGACACGTTCAGTCCTTTCAGTGAACCGAATTTCTCGCGGATGGTGAAAATGTCGAGCAGGGCCTGGGTCGGGTGCCCGTGGGCGCCGTCGCCGGCGTTGAGCACGCCGCATTTGATGTGGCGTGCGATGAATGCGTGAGCGCCGGGTGCGGAATGGCGCATGACGATGATATCGGCTTGGAGAGCCTCGATATTTTTCACCGTATCGAGCAGGGTTTCGCCTTTGGTGAGGCTGCTGGAACTGCCGGCCATGTTGATGATGTCGGCGCTGAGGCGCTGTTCGGCCAGTTCGAAGGAAACCCGGGTGCGGGTACTTGGTTCGACGAAAAAGTTGACCACCGTTTTGCCGCGCAATGCCGGAACTTTCTTAACGTTGCGCTGGCAGACTTTTTTAAATTCTTCGGCGGTGTCGAGGATCAGCTTGATTTCGTTTGCGTTCAGATCATAGATTTCGAGTAAATCTTTTCGAGTCCAGGTTGTGTTCATGCTTTGTAGTCTCCACCTTTGTCCCAGGGCTTTTCAAAAACACCGTCGGTGCCGTTGCATTCTTCGAATTCCACAATGATTTTTCTGTTGTCCGCGGTTTTGTGGAGCCAGCCGGCGTAATCGGCGCGGATCGGATATTCATTGCAGCCACGATCAAGGAGCGTGGCCAGGCGGATGATCCTTGGGCGTCCGTAGTCGGTGAGTGCGTCGAGGGCGGCGCGGATGGTCCGGCCGGAAGCCAGGACGTCGTCGGCGATAATCACGTCGCAGTCATCGACGGTAAACGGGATGACGGTTTCGTGAATAACCGGCAGTGGTTTCCGCAACCCGTAGTCATCGCGATACATGGAGATATCGAGGATGCCTTCGAGCGGCTGGTAAGAGGTTTTGCGGGTGATGGCGGCGCTGAGCCGCCGGGCGAACGGTACTCCTTGTCGCTGAATACCGAGGAGCGCGATGGGATTGCTGTTTTTTGAAGTGACCTTGAATTCCGCGATGATCTCGTCGGCAATCCGGTCAATGGCTTCATCCATCTGCGTCTTGTCGAAAATCAGTTTCTTTTGCGGCATATTCCATCTCTTGTTTGTTTACATGGAAATGTACCGCCAATCAGCCAAATTTCAACAACCTTTTCCGCATTTGTTTCGACTTTATTTTACATAATATTGTTATTCTGCGGTGAGGTATCCGGCGGTGTTGAAGAACGCTCCTCCGCCGGGGAGCCCCAGAATCCGGCGGCTGCCGGTGGTATCATGGTTGCGGATCAGGGTGAATTTACAGGTCTTTCCGGCATTGATGTCGGACTTCGACAACCGGAATGTCAGTTGCCAGTGGTCGGATTTCATCTCCGCCGTGACTTTGGCGTTGTTGCGCCATGACCAGTTCCAGTTGGTCGCTTCGCAGCGTGACGCGGCGTATTTACCGTTCGCGCCTATCAGAAAATGGTAGCAGACTCCGGGCAATTTACCGTCGGCCAGGAAAATTTCGATGTTTTCCGCGCCGTAAACCTGATTTGCCGCATCCGTTTCGGGCAACTTTATGCGTTTTATGTTTTGATCGTACATTTTCATTCGAAAGCCGATTTCGTCCGGCGTGTTGAATACCATCACTTCCGTGTTGTTATCGAGGTCGGGCAGTTGAGTCGCGCGCTGAACCAGGTACAAGTTCTGCGGATTAAACGGTCCGGCGAAATCGCTCATCGGCAAACCCGACACCGTTTCGGGAGCGCGGTATTTTTCGCGCCGGCTCAGGTTGTCGCGCCAGGATTCGAACTGTTGTTTTTCCGCCGCCAGTAGACGGTTTTCCGGCTCCAGTTTTGCGGCGGCGTCAAGGTCTTCGGCACACTTCTGCAATGTTTCCGGGGGCAGCAGGAGGCGCAAGTCGTCGGGAGCCTTCAGAAAACAGGCGTTACCGGCATACAAAGACGACTCGAGTTGCCGGAAATAAGCGGTCATGGGTTCAGCGGCCCGCCCGTAACGGGCCCGGCACCAGTCCTGCATCAGGGCGTCCGGCTCGTTGTCGGCGTTCCACATCATTTGAGCGGCGGTATAAAATACCGGCCAGAAGGAGTCCCATGATGAATCTTCCGTACCGGGGGCCTCGGATAGAAAACCGTGGATATTCAATTTACGCCATGCTTTGAAGTCGTCTCCCACGGTTTTCCAGATCGGCGCCGGCATTCCATTCCAATTATGGCTGTAATAATCATAAATGTAAAGGTTGCCGGTCTTGCCCAGCAGCTTGTTCATCCGTTCCCACTGCGGCTTGTTCTTTGGACAGGAGGGATCGTTCATGGCGTGCCGGTAACAGTGGGCCTGCGTGAAAGAAACCACCAGATTTTTCGGCAATACTTTTAAATGGTCGGCGAAATCGGCGAAATTGCTGTAGGAATAATGGCCGATATAGGCGTTCGGGTCCGACTTTTCCATACGTGCGCAGATGTCCGCCGCAAAATCCGCCACACGCCCGTTGACCTGTTTGTTGTTCCGGTCTTCCGGCGTGTCAAGGGCCGTGCATTTTTCGCATTCACACCAGCCGTAACCGTCGTTCGGGCAAATGCCGTAGACGCCGATATGCGGTTTCTGGCGGATCAGTTCATGGAGCTCCCGGGCAAATGTTTCACGCATTTTCGGATTGGACAGGCAAAGCTGCCCGCCGTTTTCCTGACCGATGCGTTTGCCGCCTACCATGGCGAAAAATTCCGGATTGGACTCGAAATATTTCCGGTCGGAAATTATCAGGCTGTAGGCGTGAACCGTGGTATCCGGGCTCAGCCCGAGTTCGCGCAGGCGGGTCCCGATGATATCGTCTTCCGGCAGGTGGGTCAGTTTGCGGTTCATGCAGTTGAAGCTCATCCAGCGCCCGACACGGTCCTCGTAATGGTGTCTGCCCGCGCAGATGTGAAGTCCACGGTACGGAAAGGACGGTTTTTCGCGGAAGCCGTCCAGTTCCTTTAATGCCGCCGCCGGTTTATTCGGAATGATGATCTCTTCCGCCGGGTTGAACCAGCGTACGCCGAGCTTCTGCAGCACCCGGTAGATGCCGCAGCGAATTCCTTCCGCATCGCCTTCGACAAACAGCTTGCCGTCCTCAAAGCGGCAGTTGAATTCGCCCGGAACGGCGGAGTTTTTCCGGACAGGGACGAATTCCGCGCCGGTCAGTTTACGGAAAATCGGACCGGCGGTTTTCAGGGCTTCATTAATCTGGGGATCAGTCATTACTGCTTTTTTTTTACGCTATTATCTTTCGGGTCATAGATTTTGACTACGGAAACATCATCGATCCAAACCATTGATCCCTCTTCCTGCCTCGGCGCGGAAAAGAGGAGCAGCGCGCTTGCGTCTACGTCCGGGGCCGAGAACGTCGTGGTCACTTCCGTCCATTTGCCGACGCATTCCGCCGGATACGGGGCGACGATTGCCGAACCGGAATCCAACCATTTGCCTTTGCTCTGCATCCGCACGGAAAGACCGCCGTATTTGCCGTTGTTTTCGTCATTGCGTTTGACGTAATAAGTCAGGCGGTAGCGGCAGTTGGATTCAAGCCGGAGTCCGCAAATCAGGGACCCGCCGATCTGATTCGCCCCGATGCCGCCGGAATATTTGCCGCTGCGGGCTTCGCGCTGATCATGGTAAAAACGGGTGATGGAGCTCGGAAATTGCCAGGTGGACCAGCCTTTTACGCCTTTAAAGGCTACCCAGTCGGCGGGTTTTTCAGTCTGTTTTTCGTTACCGGCATTGATGTTGTCGTCGATCTCGAAACCGGGTACGGAAACCAGGTTTACCGATGGGTTCTCCAGTTTCCAGGCCTGGGTCAAAGCAACCTTGCGGAAATTTTCCGTTTTGCTGTTCCCCGCCAGTTTTTGCCAATATTGGGCGACTTGTTCTCTGGTGCTGTTCTTTAATTTATTTTCGGTGATGCCGTCAAAGACCCGGTCCACGTATTTGTCCAGCCTCGGCAATGGATTCAGGGTGGACTGCGTCTT
>CALABZ010000101.1 GCA_937888615.1 uncultured Lentisphaeria bacterium
ACGAGGATTCTCGTTCATAATAAAGGAAACAATTTTCTTGCAAGCAAAAAGAAAAAGGTATCAAATTCGGGTATTGGAGACGTCATTAGGACTCCTGATTCGCATCCTGGAGACTTTGCAAATATCACCGGAACAAATATGAAAAGAATACAAATACTGGTGAAATTTGGAGCAAAAGTCATACACAGCATTCAGGGGGAGCAGAGTGGAAGGTTGGGACGAAACCAGGTAAGCCCCCCACTCCTGGCAATAAAATTACGGTGACTTCTGATGGAAAGATCCTGAAAATCGGTAAATAGGAATTTTATGAGAATGAATAAATATATAAAATTGATAAGAGATAATGTAAATTTAAAAGGCTACAGCAACTCAAAAGGATTTCTTGGATTTTTTGAACGAATTGGCCAATATGATGAGGCTTTAGAGATAAAAGCTACATCTATGGTATTAAAGACTTTAGGATCAAATAATCTTATACCCGTAATAAGCTCACTTACTTTAGGTAAAAATCTAGAACGAATAGCTCAAAGAAATGACCTCAATATTAATAATTTTGCCCGAGATATCAAATTGTTGCACAAATTTAATATTGTGCATCTTTATGAATATTTTGATAAATCAGGGTATGTTAATAATCCTACAGATATACAAGCTATGGATAATAAACTGAATGAATTCGAAAACGATTTTTCTGTAATAATGATTAGTAGGCATGAATTGGAAGAAATTTTGTGCATTATTCTCAAATACTGTTATTGCTTTATAGGACATAGTTTTATTATTCTTGACAACTTGAAAGTAATATCTTATCCTCATCAGGATGAGACTGGATTTGGCTTTATCTCATATGAAAAAAGATATAATAAAAAGGAAAAAGAATTTATAAAATTATTTGCCAATAAGGATTTTAGATTTATAACTTATGACGATATAGAGAAAAATAGGATAGCCAGAGGATGATGGCATATCGGGGGACAACTACTGCTAAGGTATATGGAATCACCGTTCAAGCTTCAAAAGTAAGAATTTCATAGCTTGAAACCGGGGTGATGGCGCAAAATGAACTCTGAACTTGGCCCAATACAAAATATCATGACGTTACTCGAATTTCCAATTTTGTATGATATTTGACTGGCCCGAAATTCACTCAGGGAAAAAATCGCCAGGTTTTCCCTGGACAAAGCAGATACTTTTCCTTAATGACGTATAGGAAATAGCCATTCCCCCGGACCTGGTTGTGATTATTGCCGGATATGACAATTCCGGCCAATAACCCGTCGGCAAGGCGGCAGTACACTGATCGAGTTCGTATTTGCTATCCCAGGTATAACCATTATCGGATGAGATCAGCAATTCCAGTCGATTCCTTGGCCCCCAGTTTTCGTTATTCGGATTATAAGCCAGCACCAGCCGGTCATCAGGAAGTTTTACCGCATCTATGCCGCTGTTGTTGTTCGGCAGGCCGGAAGGATATATTTCACACCAAGAATACCCTCCGTCACTGGAATCGCTCCGGTAAATGGCGTGATTGTTACTGCGCAGCAGCATATGCACCGTATCCGGGGACGATTCCCAAAGCGTCGGCTGGATTACCCCGAGTTTGTTATGTCCGGTTCTGCAGACAACATCAATATCCGGCATCGGCATTTTTTTTGAACGTTCCCAGGTTTTTCCTCCGTCACTGCTGAGATCGACAAATGAACTCCAGTCGCGTTCATCCGAGGCAGGTGCCGCAATAACTCCGGACGCAAGTTTTATCGGTTTATTTTTTACCGGGCCGCGTCCCCCGGACAAATCACCGGGAACCAGTTCATGCGGTTCAGACCATGACGTCCCTTCATCAGAACTGTGCATGACAAAAGTCCGCCAGTTTTTTATTTCCCTGCCGACTTTGAAATAAAGCGCGGTCACGCTGTCCGACAAGCAGAAAAGCACCGGATTCCAATGCGGCTCGTCGGATATTTTAGCAACACATACCGGTTTACTCCAAATATCCTTTTGCCGTCTGGCCAGTTTTATACATACGTCATCGGCGCCTTCACTGGAACCTTCAAACCATGCGGCAAGAAAGTCCCCAGAGGCAAACGATATAATAGTTGAAGCATGGCATTGATTCTCATTAGGGACAAAAATCAGCTCTTTTCGTAATGTCATCTTTTACGATCTTTTTGTTAAGTTTTGATTTACTATGAAGCCGGGTTGCCTGGGAAGTCCTATCAACCCCAGGCAGTCGGAATCGGTACGTTGAAGTTATCAATTACGATCATTTTATAGCCTTCTCCCGGAATCGTAACTTCTATTTTGTCATTTTCGAGTTTTATGGGTTGTTTGGTCTGCCAGTCGATTACGGTTCCCGGCGTTATTCCAAGGCGCTTGAAATTAATCCTGATCTTGCCTGAAACACTGTTCCTGGCAAGATTGCCGATAATCAGCATGACTCGCCCGTCCGTCTTTTTATAGGCGCTGATATAAACGTCTTTCGATGCGGTTGCCGCCGGCGGGTCCGCATCAAAGTACGGAATAAATTCCGCATCAACATAGCCGAATTCATCAAGATATTTCTGCGCTTCCTGGATCACCGTCTGGTTCCCGAAGCAATTCATTCCCCAGACTTTTACGTCATGCAGCATGCACATGGTCACAATGCCTCTCGTAGGCTCTATTTTCTTAGTGTTTTCGGGAGAGAGTTCCAAGAGCATGACCGGAATCAGCCCCCATTGACGCCCCATATATTCGGCCCGGAACATGTCCATCGGCAGCAATTCAGGGTAATTGTCTTTGATGCGTCCGCGAAAATGTTCCCCGTCAACCATTGCGTCTTCATAGGCCAGGAGCGGAATCCATACCTTGCTGGACATATGCGCGAAAACAAAATAATCTTTCTTAAACGCCTGCATGGCGGCCCGATTTCTGCGCAACAAAGCCCGGGTAGAAAAAATAGTGAAACTCGGACGTCTTTCGCCGTTCCTGACATAGCCGCAGCCGGTTTCCGGACGATTAGAAAGATAGGGGAAAGTGTTGTCGTGATATTCGCCATCCAGATCCATTGCCCGCCGGTACTGATCAAGCTTCCAGGTTACGAAGTCGCGGTATTCCTTGTTGTTGGTGGAAACCGCCGCATAACCCTGTCTGCGGTCGATGCAGACCGGATCAAGGTCGAGATAGCCCATGCGCCACTTGTCGCCGAAGAACGGCCATTCGGAGCAGAAGGTCGGCTGACAACTGACGTTCAGATACGGCAGCAGTTTATAATTCCTGGCCTGGGTAATTTTGATCTGTTCTTTGAGAGCCGGCGGATCTTCTGATTCCGGATAGCCGAACTTACTGCCGATGCCGTTGGCGCCCCAGTTAAATAGACCAACATTGCCGCCAGGCCAGTCCCGCATATGATTTTTTTCCCACATGGTAAAACGGAATTTTCGCCAGTTTTTCGGCAAAGGCTTTACCGGCGTAGCCTGGAGCGCAAATTCATATTTCCAGTCTTTGCCGAATTTCTGTCCGCTTTTCAAAAGATTAAAGCGCATGGATACGGTATTGCCGTCTCTGACTTCTTCAAACGCGTTATTATTTTCTCCGTTCGGCCAGAACTGGTCGGTTTCGCAACACCAGAACAGGCCACGGTCATTATCGCCCAGCCAGGTGAAAGGCATGAAATCGGACTTATCGACGACGCCCTGCCCCGCCGGGACATTACCCGCAACTCCGCTCCGCAGGGTGGAATAGCGATGATGATACAACGCACGTTCCAGCCGCACCGGAATGTCCAGCGAAAACGCGGAAAACACCTCAGGGTTGTCGGCAATTATGTCGATCAGCATAAACCCGTCATATTCAATGGTGATCTTGGTCTGTAACTTGATTTTGTGGTTTCCGGCCTGGCCGATAAGTTCACCCATGAATTCGGCGGCTACTTCATCCGCGGAGATCTTTTTTATATTCTGCGTGACCCATTTTACCGGCGTACCGTTGATCTTGGCGTCGATAATAACCGGAGAGGCAAGAAGTTCTTTGCCTTTGGAGATAATTTGTTCCGGTAAGGCGGAATTGCCGAAACTGTATTCCCTGCCCCAGCATTTGACCGCAGTCCCATCAACCATAAGCGGAGTCCACGGTTCAAGCACCTTATGTTCCAGGCCCAATTTGTTACCGTACCAGGAAAAGTCCGGGATTTCAACTTCACGGCGCATATCAAATATTTTGTCCTGGGTTTTGATACGAACTGCAATGTCATATTTCCCCGCTTTCGACGGCAGGGGCAGTACGCCGTCCGCGGAACCGGATTTATACGCGAATTGCCGCCAGTCGGAATCGCTAATCTGACTTTTTGCCGGAACGATCGCCCCCTGGACGACGGTGGGGTTTTCATCCGGGTCGGCGCTGCCGGTAAAGACATCCACCATGAGTTGTTTTTTCGCGACATCTCCGCTGTAGTTGATTTGAACCGTCTTTTCAGAGAGCGGGATTTTACCGTTATAGACGGCCTTATTGTAGCATTCCGCAACTTCTTTTGGGGTCAGAGCCCGGTCATAAATTTTTACTCCGTCGATCAGTGATGAACTGGTGCGCGGGATCACCGGCCAAGGCTCATCGCCGATACGGAATACCGGTCCGGGTTCAATCCTGCCTTTCACGTAAAATTCCTTCCGGGGAAAAAGTTTGCCCGGAATACCATTCATATATACCATGTTGCCGTCTTCCGACCACGTACCGACAAAATGAGC
>CALABZ010000102.1 GCA_937888615.1 uncultured Lentisphaeria bacterium
GGCACAGTATATGAAAGTTATGACGAAAACACATTGGCCGTCGAATTTTTTCTGCGGGCGGATCGTATTCAGCATGGTTTGGATATCCGACCGAAGAAAGAACTTTTTGATTTATACTTGAAGTTGAAAAGAACGGAACAAGCCGAAAGTGTGATGAAAGAAATATTGTCGCTGATAGAAGATCCAGCTCGTAAAAGAGAGGAAGCGGAGAAGATGCGAAAGGCATTGGCGGAGTCGCTATAGAGCGGTTCAGGCTTTGCGCTTTTTGTTTTTGCGGCTGAGGTGTTGTTTGAGCCAGGGCAGGGTGAACACCAGACTCGAATAGGAACTCAACAGGATCAGCAGCGATGAGCCCACATACAGGAATGTGCTCTGGGTCAGGCTCAGGTTGCGGCTGCTGACCAGCGACAGCATCAGCGCCACCAGGGCGATTGATAAGGTGAGGTTGAATTTGATCGTTCGATATACTTTCTGACTCAAGTCGTAGGCCAGTACCAGGTCGTCCAGCGTGTCGCCGCTGAGCACGATGTCCGCGGCGGCGATTGCGGCGTCGGTGCCGGTGTTGACCATTACAATTCCAACGGTGGAGGCCGCCATTGCCGGGGCGTCGTTGATGCCGTCGCCGATCATCGCTACGTTTTCTTCGGACTTGATTTCCATCAGGCGGCTCAGCTTGGATTCCGGAAAACATTCGGCCTGGAATCCGTCCAGCTCCAATTGTTCGGAAATCCGTTTGGCACAGGCATAGGTGTCGCCGGTTACCATGATGATTTTTTTCATGCCGAGCGCGCGGAGTTTTTTCACCACGTCAAAAGATTCCTCGCGGATCTTATCGACGAAAGCATAACCGGCGAGAATCTCTTTTTCATCGGCCAGCAATACCGTTTCAAATCCTTTGCTTTCCGTGTACCGGAGCCAGTTCTTGGTTTCCGCGGGGAACTTGTATCTCATGTCCTGCAGCAGTCGCTTGGAACCGATATAATAGGTCTGGCTGTTGATGTAAGCGGAGGCTCCGCCCTCCAGTTCGTGATATCGTTCGCCGGGTTTCGCCCGTCCGCCGCGGTCGGCCGCGTGGCTGCAGATGGCCAGGGCAAGGGGATGATAGGAGTTGCCTTCTATGCCCATGGCGTATTCCTGAATTTCCTGTTCGGACTTGGAGGAGAAATTTTTCATTTCGCAGACGACCGAGCGGGCATAGGTGAGGGTGCCGGTCTTGTCCACCAGGATCGTTTTGGTCTTGGCGAAATCTTCCATCACCTGTCCGTTGCGGAAGATGATGCCGAATTTGGCCGCCAGTTCCGCCCCCACGTGAATTGCCAGCGGCGTACTCAACAGCAATGCGCACGGGCAGGATACGAAAATAATACTCAAGCACAGGGTTAATACCTCGTAGAGCGGTTCGCCGACCATCAGATAACGGATGATGAAAGTGATGACGGCGTAGGCCATTGTAAAACAGGTAAGCCAGGCGGCGCAGGAGTCAACGATTTTCTTGATTTCCGATTCTTTCTCTTGTTGGGCGTGGCTGATCAGTTTGGAGATGCCGGCCACGGTGGTGTCGTGTCCGACTTTCAGGGCTTCGATGATCATGGAACCGCTTTCCAGGAGGGTTCCGGCGTAGACTTTGTCGCCGGCGCTTTTATTAAAAAATGAGTTTTCGCCGATCAGGGCCGATTCGTCGATATGGCCGCTGCCGCTGACCACCCGGCCATCCACCGGGATAAGCATGCCGTGGCGGACGGAAAGCAATTGACCGACTTTCAGGCTGCTGATCGGAATTTTGCGGGTGGAGCTGCCCTCCAGAACATAGGCGTTTTTGGCGTTGGCAATGGTGCCGTTCAGGTATTCCTGCCAGGTCTGGGTGGCGATGATTTCCTCGAAAGCGTCGACGAACACCGCCACCAGCGAAAAGGTGGCCGCCTCCAACCAGTAGCCGCCGAGAACCGCTCCGCAGACGGCCAGCAGGGTAAAGACTTCCACGCTGTAAGTCCCTTTGCGGACGGCGTCCACCGCTTTGAAAAAGCGCGGCCACATGGCGATGATGATGACCAGCATGTTGATCAGAATATAACTCAGCGGCAGGAGAATGTTGCCGTGATCGTTCAGAATACGGCAATTGTAACGCCCCTCGAAACTCAAACTCATCCCCCAACTGGCGACGACCATCAGTCCCGCGACCACCAGTCGCAGCACGTGGATGTGGCAGAATAGAAATCGGTAAAGCCGATGGATCAGGCTCTCACGCAGTTTGAATCCGGGTGCGTGCAGGGCCAGGGCAATTTGTTCGGAGGTGATGATGGCGGGGTTGAAGGTAATGATCAGAATGGAATCGAAATAGTCGATGCGAGCTTCGCAGATGCCGAAATTGGATTCCAGGCCGCTTTTCAGATATGAATCGCTGGAGTACAGAATATCTTTCAGACTGGTTCTGTAAACCGCATGTTTGGCATAATTGCCATGGCATTTGCAGCAACTCTTCATATCGTTAGTTCAAGCTTTCCATATCGGTTTCCATATCCCCGAACGATTACAAGTCTCAGGTTTTAATATAATAGTATTCTAATATAGCAGTACTTCCCGAAATAATAAAGTCTTTTCGTGAAAAAGTTTCGATTTTACCCGAAAAGCATCAAGGTTTTACGAAATAAAGTATGAATTTATGCCGGTCGGGAGGGCAAAACGGTGATCAATTGCTTTTACGAGGCTTTTCGGCGCGATGTTTTTTCCGGGACGCGATGGGCGTTTCGCCGGTTTCGCGTTTATAGGCCCGGATCAGGCTTGACTCCGACTGATAGCCGGTGCGTTGGGCGATTTCGGACAAGGTCAACCCGGATGATCGCAGCAGGAGTTGAACTTTGTGCATATGTTTGATCTTGATATAACGGCCGAGGCTTTCCCCCATATGCCTGTGAAAAAGGGTGCGCAGTTTGCTCGACGAAATATTCAACTCCCCGGAAATCTCCTTGATGCTCAGCGGCTTGTCGATATTCTGCTGAACTATGTTCAATGCTGCCTTCAGCAGTTCCTGCTCGTGGTCGATAAAAGTGTGGGCTTTGAGCGTATAACCGCCGTGGCGGATCATCAACTGATTCAGGAGTGAAGACAGCCGGTAACAGCATTCCATGTCGGCTCCCGGCGTGTTGTCATACCATTTCAGAAACATTTTCACGCAGTTGTTGAATTTTTTCCTGAAGCCGGGCCAGGGACGCAATACCCTGCCGCTGATGTGTGCCATGACCGGGCTTTCGGCGTTCAGGGTGAAACTGACCATGACGCATTTGTAATTCGGGGTCCCGTCGGGAAATGAATGTGAACTGAACGGAGGGATCAGGAGAATTTCATTTTGCCGTATTTCGAGCAGTTCGTCGTTGATCCTGATTTTACCGGAACCGCGGAGCCAGATCAGCATGATATAGCGTTCATGGAAAAAAGCATGCATCCGGTTCAACTGTGAATAGTTGCGCAAAAATATCTGGATGTTGGCCGCAACGACCAGCGGATGCAGGGGCGCACCGGGCGTTGTCTGGTGAAATTCCGGGAGCAGATCGTATAATGGATATTTCTTTTTCATGAAATCACTTCAGTATATTTTTCTTGGCACTCCAGTATATCATAGTTTATCGCGGAAGTCCAGTGTTTTAATGATATCTTATCATTTTTTCAAAAAAACTTGCACATGGCGTGATTTTAAATGATAATATTGCAAGGGATATATCATTTCAGTATATTCTTTTGGCATTTCGGTATATCTTGAATTGTTGCAAAAGTCCGGTCGGGCCTGTATAATATCATCTATGGAAAACATCGTAATAACTGCACGGTATGAATAATGAAGACAATTTCAAAGGAGCTTGTATGAACAGAAGAACGAATTTCACCCTTATTGAACTCCTGGTTGTGATCGCGATCATCGCGATTCTCGCCGCGATGCTGCTGCCCGCACTCCAGCAGGCTCGCAACAAAGCCCGCACCCTGAAATGTAAAAGCGGCCAGAAACAGATGACCATGTCCATGGGGTTCTATTTGGACGAGTTTAAATCGTATTCGATCATGAACGGACTGGCGGATACCGGCGCCTCGGCCAGCAGCGGCAGCCAGTCATGGGTCGAATATATGGTCAAGTTTTACCTGAATGGAGATCGCAAGCCGACCGAATGCGATGCCGCCTATGCGACTGGCATGAACAGCAATTCCTATTTTTATCCTCACATCGGCTATAACAACTATCTGCCCAGCACTGTTGACACGGCGACTGAAGCCGGTTTCAAGGGAAATCCGGCCTTGATAAAAAATCCCAGCGGCATCATCATGTTCACCGATTCCGTCTTTAATAAAACGGTGAGTCCCCCTCTCGGATATTATTTTTTGAACAATTATTCGCGGGTTCATCTGAGGCATGACGCGGAAAACGCCAATCCTTATCGCGGCCAGGCCAATATCTCTTATACCGATGGTCATGTCGACACGATTACCGTGGCGCAGGATAATCCGGGCACGGATACGGCTCATCCACTGTACAAGGCGCGCTGGCGTTTACGATAAACGGAAAGGACGGGCGTGTACATGCGGCAATTGTTATTTTGTCTGATGATGGGGACGGTTTGTGCCGTTTCGGCCGGAAATCAGGCAGTCAACGGCTCTTTCGAGGAAAATGGCGGTTGGAAAACTCTGGTGGAGAATGGCGCAAAGGGTTCGTTTGAACGGACCGGGAGTTGCGTTCGCACCGGTCGCCACTCCTATCGGCTGGTCAAAGAAAATGGCGTGGGGTATCTTCAACTGCGCAGTGAACGGCCCATCAAGGTCAAGGCTGGGAAAAAATATACATTCCGGGGGTGGTTTCATTCCACGGATTCCGAGTTTTCCACGCTGTTGCTTTTTCGCATCAACGGAGAAAAAGCGGACCAGTTGTATTATGACTCCGTCGACCGCAGCGCAGGTTATCCGTCGCAATCATTTCTGGTGAATACCGATCCGGGCGAATGGTACAAGCGGGTCGGGCATTTTCAGGCGGAAAGGGATGAGGAAATCTACCTGAACGTGGTTCTCTACGGCAATCCCGCCACCGTCTGGATCGATGACCTGGAATTCGAAGAAACCGATTTCAAGCTGGACGGTACGCCGGGAGAAGAACGGACCAATTACACCTGCAGCAAGGAACAGGTCTATGACATTCTGGCAAAACGTGAACTGGCCTCCGCCGTCATTCAGAATAATGAATTCGCCCTGAACGGACACAGAACTCAGCCGGTCATGTACAAGGTTGAGCCTTATCTGGACAACAATCACCTGCGGCGATACAATGAATTCGTCGACTCCGGCGTGCCGTTGCAGTTCTGTGTGGTGGGACTGAGTGTTTCCAAAAACACACAGGGCGTGGCGGTTGGTCCCGGCAAATACGATTTCGTAAAGCTGGAAAGCATCCTGATGGACGCCTTGCGTTTCAAGCCGGAGGCAAAGTTGATCGTATCATATGCGGTTTATTCCCCCTATAACAACTGGGGAGAAGAAAACCCTGACGAATGCTGGAGGGATGGCGAGGGGCGCCGCGGATACGGCGTGTGGGGCAATCTTGAGGGCTTCGCCGAGGATTTGTCGAAAGTTAAACTGCGTTCGCATCAGAATGGATGGTTCAAATGGCGTTACCCCTCCTATTCATCGGAAAAATATCGTCGGGATACCGTCCGGGCGATTCGCGACATTACCGCCGAACTGATGGCTTTGCCGCTTGGCAAGGCCGTGGCCGGATTTCATATCAGCGGCGGGCACGACGGGCAGTTTCAATATCCGTCGCCGGACTTCAGCGAAACGGCACAGCGGGATTTCCGCAGTTGGCTGAAAAAAGAATATTTCGATATCGGGATTTTGAATAAATCCTGGAAAACTTCATATCGTGACTTCACCGAAATTCACGTGCCGGGCCAGCAGCGGAAACAATCATCGCTGATCCGTGGTCACGGCGTACAGGTGGATTATCGGCGTTTCCAGGATTACACCAGTTGGAGCTTGAAGAACCTTTTCGCCGCCGCAGTGAAAGATGCCGCGGGCAGGGCGGTCACCGTATCCTGCTACGGTTTGCCGACTGCCTATGAGTGCGAGGAAGCGGTCAAAATGCCCGCGCTCGATTTTTTTGCGGATGCATCATGGTATCCGTTCCGCTGTCCCGGTTATCCGATCGGGGCGAATCCGCCCGAATCCTATGCCCTCCATAATAAAATGTGGAATTTCGAAATGGATACCCGCACCTGGACCGGCGGTGCGACGAACGAACTCTACGACATGTGGCTGGGCACTGCCCGGACCCCGGACGCATGGATTTCGACGAACCGCAAGATGGCCGGTGTGTCCCTGGCAAAAAATTACAGCCGCTGGTATTATTCGATGAACCGTTACTTCGATGCCCCCGAAATCATGGCGGAAATCAAGACCAGTCTGGAAGCCGGGAACCGCCTGCTCGATATGCCTGCATCTGATTTCCGCCCGGACGTGTGCCTGGTCCGCTCCATGTCCAACCAATACTACCAGAAAGATGGCATCATCAGCAAGGAAACGACTTCGCTGCCGGCGCAGACATTCATGTTCGAGCTCAGCGGAGTACCCTATGATACTTATTATCTGGAGGAGCTGCTGGCGAATGAGAAATTACATCATTACAAGGTTTATATCTTCATGCACAATCTGCTGGTAACGCAGGCACAGCGGAACCGGATCGACAAACTGTTGAAAAAGGACGGCAAAACCCTGGTCTGGGTGTTCGGTTCCGGGTACCTCGACGAGGACGGTAAATCCGTGGACAACATCCGCCGCCTGACCGGGATCGATGTTCGGACTTCGGACAGGGCGGTTCGCCTTACGCCGGTACTGACCGCGGCAGATCCGCTGACGAAAGGGGTCCAGCCGTTTCAGGGTATTGCTGAACTTTGCCACGCCATGTTTCGGATTGAGGGGCCGTCACCGTTTACCGGTTTCGCGCAGGAGTTCTGGATTGAAGATTCCGAAGCCCGAAGTTTGGCCGCCTATCGGGAAAACGGAAAAACCTGTATGGCAGTGAAGGATTTTCCTCAATGGACGTCGATTTATTGCGCTGCGCCATATTCTTTGACCAACCGGATGATTCATAACATTGCGGTCAGCGGCGGCGCATTCGTGTGCGGCGAGCCCGGGCAGAGTATCTTCATGAACGGTGATTTCATGTCACTGCATGGAATCAAACCGGAGAAATACGATATTATCCTGCCGCCCGGAAAAACAAAGGTCATCAATCTGATCAGCGGGCGTGAACTGAGCCGTACCGTGAATGTGAAAACGGGCAAGACATATTGGTTTGGCTTCCGGTAATTGGGAAAATCCAAACATCGCCGATTGCAGGAACTTTTCTGTTATGCCAGCAGTCCGACAGGCCACCAGTCTCATGAGGTTCGAATATTATGCCATGTGCAAGAAGAACTTGCACATGGCATGGTTTTTGAGATGAATGTTATTTTTTCAGTTTCATCTGCGGGAACAGGATCACGTCGCGGATCGATTCCGCACCGGTCAGCAGCATGGCGAGGCGGTCAATGCCGATGCCGAGTCCGCCGGCGGGCGGCATGCCGAATTCCAACGCGGTCAGGAAGTCTTCATCAATCTTGTCGGCGACCTCGTCGCCTTCCTTTTTCTCGCGTTCGAACTGTTCCATAAAACGCTGACGCTGAACGATCGGGTCATTCAGTTCGGAGTAACCGGGGCAGAGTTCCTGTCCGTTCACCACCAGTTCGTACACGTCGACCAGCGCCGGGTCGTCGGTGCAACCCTTGGCCAGCGGCACCATTTCTTTCGGCAGACGGGTGACGAACGTCGGCTGGATGAGTTTGCCTTCAATCAGCTTGTCGTAAATTTCGTTGGTGACTTCGAATTCGGGCATGGATTCGTTCACGGTCAGGCCCATTGATTGGGCCTTGGCAACCTTTTCGGCGAACGTCAGTTCAAACCAGTCGGCACCGGCGTATTCCTTGATCAGATCGCGGTATTCGACGCGCTTCCAGGGGCGGGTCAAGTCGATCGTGCCGCTGGCGTGCTCAAATTTCAACGTGCCGAAGACATTGGTGGCGACGGTCGTCACCAGTTCCTCGATCAGTTCCATCATGGTGCGGCAATCGCCGTAAGCCTGATAGATTTCCATAGAGGTGAATTCGGGATTATGCTTGCGGTCCATGCCTTCGTTGCGGAAATTGCGGTTCATTTCATAGATTTTTTCGAATCCGCCGACCAGCAATTTCTTCAGGTACAGTTCGGGGGCGATTCGCATGAACATTTCACTGCTCAACGCGCCGTAATAGGTCTTGAACGGTTCGGCGGCGGCGCCGCCGGGGATCGGCTGGATCATCGGGGTTTCGACTTCGATGAATCCTTTGGATTCCATAAACTTGCGGATTTCGCGCGTGATCAGGGAACGCTGCAGCAATACCTGCTTGCTTTCATCGTTGGTGATCAGGTCCAGATAACGCTGACGGTAGCGCTGTTCAATATTGGTAAGCCCGTGGAATTTTTCGGGGAGAGGGCGCAGGGATTTGCTCAACAGTTCGAATTCCGCGACTTTCACGGTCAGTTCGCCCATTTTGGTGATGAACAGTTCGCCGGTGACGCCGATGATGTCGCCGATATCAAGGCGGCGGAAGAGTTTGAATTTTTCTTCGCCGATGGCTTTTTTGTTGATGAAGAGCTGCATTTTGCCGGAACTGTCTTTCAGGTCGGCAAAGATGGAACCGCCCATGTTGCGGACGCCGGTTAAGCGACCGGCCAGGGTGGCGGGTTGGATTTCGGTGGAATCCGGCTGGTGGGACGCACGGAGTTCATTGATCGGGCGGATGTTGTCGAATTTGCCGCCGAATGGATTAATGCCCTCGGCCTTCAATTCTTCCACCTTGCGGACCCGTTGCTGGAAGATATCCTCGCTGGAGGCTTCGTCGGCACCGGTCACGATGGTTTCGTTGTTTTCACTCATTATCTTGGCTCCAATTCTTGAATTTCTCAAAAAATATAATGTATCACATCAATTTGAACTTGCAATTCGATTTTTTGAAACTATTGTAAAGTTTTTGATTGCCTTGAGAGTCAAAGCGCAAATTTTTTTTGACTTTTTTCGGGGGGCGACGCGAAGTTTTGAAGATTCGGAAATGATGCTGTGAGATGGACGCTTCATGTCTGAAATCCAGGAAATTTCCAGAAAATCGCATACCTGCCGGAAGTGAGTCGGAACATTTTGTATTTGGCTTGAAAAAATTAACAACCTTAAGGAACAAATCAAAGAAAATGAAAAAACTCTCTCTCCTAGCAGGCTTGGCCTGTTTGCTGTCGGCCGCCGGGCTATATGCCCAGGATGCCGTCGTTGAAGTGACCGAAGAAGTTGTCGCCATCAGGGAAGCGGTGGACACCACCCCGACCACTTGGCTCGTAGCCCCCCTTGCCGCCATCCTGGCTCTGCTGGTCGCTATGATGCTCTACTCCAAGATGAAGCAAGCCGATGAAGGCACTTCGCTGATGAAGGAAATCGCTCAATACGTTCGGGAAGGCGCCATGGCTTACCTGAAGCGCCAGTACAAAGTGGTGGGGATCGTTTTTGTCGCTTTGTTCATTGTTTTCACGATTCTGGCATATCTGGGGATTCAGAACCCGTTCGTGCCGGTGGCGTTCCTGACGGGCGGTATTTTCTCCGGCCTGTGCGGGTTTATCGGCATGAAAACAGCCACCCAGGCTTCATCCCGTACCGCCCAGGCGGCCAGCGAAGGACTGAACCGCGGCCTGCAGGTTGCGTTCCGTTCCGGCGCGGTCATGGGACTGTGCGTGGTCGGCTTCGGACTTCTGGACATCTGTGCCTGGTACCTTGTCCTCGATAAATTGGTGTACACCGACGCCAATATGGCCAACGGCCTGAGGTTTCTCGGACTGGAACTGGTTCCGGCCGGCACGGTTTTCGTCGACAAAATGCTCTATATCACCACTACCATGATTACGTTCGGGATGGGTGCTTCTACTCAGGCGTTGTTTGCCCGTGTGGGCGGCGGCATCTACACCAAAGCCGCTGACGTCGGCGCCGACCTGGTCGGCAAAGTCGAAGCCGGTATTCCCGAAGACGATCCGCGCAACCCCGCCACCATCGCCGATAACGTGGGCGACAACGTGGGCGACGTCGCCGGTATGGGCGCCGACCTCTATGAATCCTACTGCGGTTCGATGCTGGCCACCGCCGCGCTTGGCGCTTCGGCCGGAGCCGCCGCCATCGAACCGCAGTAGGATTCATAGCTTTCTTCCGCCGCCATCGCCGCCGGCAAAGGCACGGAAGAAAGCCTGCTTTATCTGGTTCTTTCTCCGATGGTGGTTTCCGGTATTGGCATTATCCTTTCGATCATCGGCATTACCATGGTCAAGTGCAAGGAAGGCGCCACTCAGCGCAACCTGCTCCTGAGCCTGTTGACCGGTACGGTCAGCAGTTCCGTCCTGATCCTTTTCGCCCTCGGTTTTCTGGTCTTCATGGACTGGATTACCTGGGGAATTTTCGGTTCCGCCGTCGCCGGTTTGGTTGCCGGAGTGCTGATCGGTCAGTCCACCGAATACTATACGTCCGATGAATACAAGCCGACCAAAGGCATTGCCGAACAGGCGAAGATGGGGCCGGCCACGACGATTATCGACGGTCTGGCGACCGGCATGTACTCCACTGGGATTCCGGTGGTGGTCATTTGCCTCGGCATTCTGACCGCTTTCGCTTTCGCCGGCGGCTTCACCAGCTTCTCAATGGGTCTTTATGGTATCGGCTTCGCCGCGGTCGGCATGCTCTCCACGCTGGGGATTACGCTGGCTACCGACGCTTATGGCCCGATTGCCGACAACGCCGGCGGCAACGCCGAAATGTCCGGTCTGCCTGCTCAGGTCCGTGAACGCACCGACGCTCTGGACGCCCTCGGCAACACCACTGCCGCTACCGGCAAAGGTTTCGCCATTGGTTCCGCCGCTCTGACCGCCCTGGCCCTGTTGGCTTCGACTTTGGAAGAAGCCCGCGTCTGGATCAGCAAGCATGATGGCGCCGGTGACGCGCTGGGCATTGCTTCCGACTGGGCGAAAAAAGCGTCCGTCATGGAATTTGCCGACAAAATGAACATGAGCATCATGAATCCGTTGCTGATAGTCGGTATCTTCATCGGCGCGATGGTGTGCTTTGTGTTCTGCGCCATGACCATGAAAGCGGTCGGCCGCGCAGCCGGTTCAATGGTGGAGGAAGTCCGCCGTCAGTTCCGTGAAAAACCGGGCATCCTCGAAGGTTCCGAACGTCCCGACTATGCGCGTTGCGTGGATATCTCCACCAAGGGCGCCCAGCGTGAAATGATTCTCCCCGCCATGCTGGCGATCATTGTTCCGGTGGCTACCGGCTGTATCCTCGGGCTTCCCGGGGTGATCGGTCTGCTGGCCGGCGGTATGGCCTGCGGCTTCATGCTGGCGACCATGCTGAACAACTCCGGCGGTGCCTGGGACAATGCCAAGAAGTTCATCGAAAAGGGCAATCACGGCGGCAAGAAGTCCGATCCGCATAAAGCCGCGGTGGTCGGCGATACCGTCGGCGATCCGTGCAAGGATACTTCGGGTCCGTCCCTGAACATCCTGATCAAGTTGATGAGCATGGTGGCGATTGTATTCACCCCCGTGATCTTGAAAGTCGCCCCGGTCGTCCAGGGCTGGCTCGGAATCAGCTTCTGAAATTATTAGAATATTGTTTATTCTACAAGCCCGTCCGGTGTTTAGCGCCGGGCGGGCTTGCTTTTTTGTTCCCGGAGGGTTACTTTATCGACAGAGCAAGAAATAATATGAGGAAATAATGAAAGAACTGAAAAAGAAAAATGCATTCATATCCGATATGGACGGTGTTATTTATCATGGGAACAGATTGTTGAACGGTGCTGTCGATTTTGTGGAATGGCTGCGCAGCAACAAAAAGAAATACCTGTTCCTGACGAACAGCAGCGAGCGGACCCCGCGGGAACTGCGCGAAAAGTTGCTGCGTCTCGGGATTGATGTCCCGGAGGATAATTTCTATACCAGTGCCCTGGCGACTGCGGATTTTCTGTCGCGCCAGCGCCCGAACTGTTCGGTATTCGCCATTGGCGAGGCCGGGCTTTACAATGCGTTGTACGAACGCGGTATTTCCATGAACGACAACACCCCCGACTATGTGGTCGTGGGGGAAACCCGGACTTACAGTTACGAACGGCTCGAAAAGGCCGTGCACCTGATCAATAACAAGGGCGCGCGCCTGATCGGCACCAATCCCGATATGACCGGACCCACCGAACACGGGGTCGTTCCCGCGACCGGGGCGCTGATTGCACCGATTGAACTGGCTACCAACACGAAAGCGTATTTTATCGGCAAGCCGAATCCGCTGATGATGCGGCGCGCGGTCAAGCGGCTTGGCGTGATGAGCCGCGAAACGATGATCGTCGGCGACCGCATGGATACCGATATCGTCGCTGGAGTCGAGGCCGAAGTGGATACGGTCCTGGTGTTGAGCGGCGTTACGTCGCTGGAAGATATCGACCGCTATGCATATCGTCCGGCGCATGTGATGCGGGGACTGGATGAATTGGTAGAACAACTGCGTTCATAAGTATGCGAAACGACATATTCTTACTGCAGTTTTTGAGCGAGAACAACAACAATTAAGGATATTTATTCGTATCGATTGCTGGAAAAACAGGAAATGGGGTATATATTACCTGATTTATGAGAGATTATTTTTTGTTTGACAGGAATCAACGAATGGAAAAATATTACTTAGGCATTGACATAGGTTCAACCACGCTTAAATCTGTGGTGATGTCCGACAAAGGCAAGGTTCGTCACTCGCTATATCAACGGACACGCCCGGTCGGGTCCGGCAAGCTGACCTGCAGCGGAGCCTGTCACCGTTGCGGCGCGTGTACTTTCGGTGCTTTGAAAAAGACGATCGAAGAGTTTCTGGAAGAAGCCGGGCTGAAGTTCGAAGATATCACTTGCACCGCCGTTACCGGCAGTCAGATCGTTGAAGACACCAAGCGCTTCATCCCATACGATTTTCAGGTCTCGGAAGTTTCCGCGCATGTGGCCGGAGCCCAGCATTACTATCCCGAATGCAAAGCGATTCTGGATGTCGGCGGGCAGGACAGCAAGGCCATGGTCTACAACGAAAAAATGAAGATGTGGAACTCGAAGATGAGCGGCATCTGCGCCGCCGGGACCGGGGCTTTTCTCGACAGCGTGGCGAACAAGCTTGATGTGCCGGTGGACGAAATGGCCGACAAGGCCAATTATGACAGCGACCTTGAATTTTCCTCGGTTTGCGCCGTTCTGAGCGCCACATCGATTAATAAGTTTAAGAACCGTTATCCGCTGGGCGAAATCATCGGCGGGGCCTGCCGGGCCCAGGCGCGAACGATCATGTCCGGGGTCGGCCAATTGTTTCTGGACTATCACGGTCCAATTGTTTTTCAGGGGGGCGTAGCCTATAACCGGGCAGTTGCCTATTACCTGAAAGAAATCACCGGCAATGATATCATCATTCCCGAATTTCACGGTGTGATGGGCGCGCTTGGCGCGGCCTGTCTGGCCCTGAAATTCTCGTCCCTGGAAAAACAATTCGATCCCCCGGCGGAGATCTTCCCGAAGACCACCGCTTCGCTGCCGTCGATTGCCCTGCGCACCAAGGCCACCCAGCACGATTTCATGGTCCGCCGAAGCAAAACTCCGGTGGTCTGGCGCAATCTCTTTTTCCCGACTGAAATCCTCAATGCCATGGGGGTGCGGATGCTGACGCTGGAAACTTACGCGGCGTTGTTCGCCCGGAATTCCAAACGGATCAAAAAATCATTCGATGAAGCCGCGTGCAAGGGATTTTCCGGTGAAACCTGCTCTTTCCTTCGTGCGCTCGAAGGGATGGATCTGCCGCGTCCGAGTTTCGGCGTTTCCACGTCCCAGCCCTGCCAACAGGGGGAACGGATTTTTCGCGACCTGGCTCGTTCATACGGAATCGAGGATAAATTTTTCTCGCTCCAGACGCCCGTTTCGTTCAGTGAACCGGCTGTCGAACAGATGGCACAGGGACTTGAAATGGCGGTGTGGGAAATGGAAAAAGCCTGCGATTGCAAGCTTGATCGTCAGAAATTAATCGAGGCGATGGAGCTTTCCAACGAAGCCCGCCATTATTCCAAGAAATGCAATGAACTGCGTTTCAACAGCCCTCCGCTGATTCGTGGAACTCAAGCGGTCTATTTTTCGGTGATTTTCTCGCAGTTGTGGGGGCGCCGCGAAATGGTCGATATCCAAAAACAATTTCTGGCCGATCTTGAACAGCGGCGCGATGAAATCGGCGACAGCATCCGTTTCGACGATACCCACCGGATTCTCTGGCTTCATCTGCCGCCGTTCTACGATGTCAGCCTGCTCGACTATATCGAGCTGAACTGCAACGCGCCGATTGTGTTTGAAGAAGTGAACTTCATCGGCTGGGACGAGCTCGACACGAGCGATCCGTATCGTTCGCTGGCCCGCAAACTGCTGACGGTCGGTTTCCTTGATCCCGTTCAGCGGGTCCGCATGATCAGCGACAATTCGCGCAGTGGC
>CALABZ010000103.1 GCA_937888615.1 uncultured Lentisphaeria bacterium
AAGCCATGAAAATCAAGAACCCCGGTTGGCGGAATTATATCGAAAAAGTCGCCGAACGCTTCAATATGAAAGTCGAAACTTTCGACGATCTGCTGCAGGCGATGGCCCTCTCCCATGATTTCTTCGCCGAGAACGGCTGCGTCGCCACCGACCACGGACTCGAAGTAATGGTTTCCGGCATCGCGCCGAAAAGCGAAGCCGCCGTCATTTTCCAGAAAGGAATGACGGGCGAAACGATTTCCGACGAGGAAGCCAACACCTATATGAGCTGTTTCCTCGGAGAAGTCTGCGAACTGAACGCCCAGAAAGGCTGGGTTACGCAGTTGCACCTGGGCGCGGTGCGCGATGTCCGCGACTCCCTCTATAAATCGCTGGGACCGGACGTCGGCGGCGATATCTGCAACTCCATGCAGGACCAGATGCGCCCGCTGATTCCGTTCCTGAACCGTTTTGACAACCGTCTGAAAGTGGTACTTTACTGTCTCGACCCGGCCCATCAGTCGATGCTTGCCACCATCGCCCGCGCTTTCGGCGAAAAAGTTCGCCTCGGCTCCGCCTGGTGGCTGCTGGATACCCCGGTTGGAATGCGCCGTCAGCTCGAATACATCGGTTCGGTCGACACCTTCGCCAATTTCGCCGGAATGGTTTCGGATTCACGTAAACTGTTGAGCTACGGTTCCCGTTTCGAAATGTTCCGCAGGGTACTGTGCAGTGTGCTGGGCGAACACGTCGAGCGCGGCCAGGCTCCGTATGAAGTCATCGAGAAACTGGCCGTCGGCATGTGTTATCAGAATACCAAGGCATTCTATAATCTCTGATCCGTCAGGGTACAATCGCCTGATGCCGCTTGAGCAGTTCTTTTAATTGTTCAAGCGGCACTTCTTTTACGGGGCAATTCCGGGCGGCGGCCAACACCGCGGCCGCTCCGGCCGCCTGACCGGTCGCCATGCAGGTGGCTTGTACGCGGAGGGCGGAATTGGCGAGACGGTCGCTGGAAATACAGCGCCCGGCCACCAATACATTCGTCAGTCCTTTCGGAATCAACGCGCCAAGCGGAACGGTGGGGACGACCCCCTCGGCCAACGGGTCGGGTTTCACACCGTGTTCCTTGTTATGCAGATCGATCGGGTAAAACGCGTGGCAGACGCTGTCCGGCCAGACGCGCCCGCTTTGGTAGTCCTGTACCGTCACCACCTCTTCGCCCTGAATCCGAACCGTTTCACGGATGCCGCATTCGGACGCGGCGAATTCGATTTTTAAGTTTTCCAACCCTTTCTGAGTGCACAAAAAACGATATGCGCGCAAAATCGCCTGCCGTCCCTCAATCTCCATCTGCGAGCGTCCTTCGCTGGTGTGGGCTTTCTTTCCCCACAGATGATTGCCGTTGTTTCCAAACGAAAACAGCAGTTGAGAACTGAAATCGCTGACACTCCAGCTTAAATCGGGAAATTTGAGTCGTCCGCCCGCCACGGCCCGGCGGGCATTTTCCGCCATGGTTTCGTAATCAAGGGATTTCGGGTCGTACCCTGACAGGCGGACGGAATAAGTCCCCGGCTGGCAGTCTTCTGCTTCAAAGAGTTCACAACCGCACATGGCGGCGACATTGGCGTCGCCGGTACAGTCGACAATAACCTTGGCGGAAACCCGTTTCAATCCCTCTTTGACCGCCAGCGTTACGGAACTCCCGTCCACTGCGGCCACCATGCAGTGATACAGCACATCGACACCGGCGTCAACGAGCGCGGCATCGCACAGCGCCGCATAGATCACCGGGTTGATTTTCACCTGATAGGCGGGATGGTTCTTCATGCCCACCTGGGTACTGAAATCCGGCAGGGTCATGCCGCATTCGCGGACGGCGGCGGTCACCAGTTCCCAGCCGATTCCGGCGATCACCTGTTTGTGCCAGGCGAAAAACAGTCCCGGCCAGGCGATTCCGCCCGAGGTCATCGTGCCGCCCGGCATTCCGACCCTTTCCACCAGCAAGGTTCTGGCTCCGGCCCGGCCGCTCTGGATGGCGGCGATCACGCCGGCGGTCCCGCCTCCGGCCACAATTACGTCATATCGGTTATCCATACATCACCTGTCTGTTGTTTTCATGTCATTATCATCTTTAATTATAGTGCCGGAAAGTTGCGATTTCAAATCTCCGGGGATTGAAGACGCAACGTTTTGTGGTATATTTTAGATTATGTATTCACACTTGAACCGCATCAATTGACAGGAGACACATCAAGATGACGGGAAAATCTGTTTTGCTAAAAAACGGGATGATTGTTGATCCGCAGGCTGTTACAGTCCCGCCAGGGGACATTCGGATCGAAAACGGGCGAATCGCCGAACTGGAGGGAAACCCCTCGTGGCAGCAATAGAACGTCTTACCATCGGCATTCTCGGAGGCCTCGGCCCCTATGCCACCGTCGATATTTTCCGCAAAATACTCGATCAGACCCCCGCACGATTCGACCAGGACCATCTGCATATCCTGATCGACAACTATTCGCAGATTCCCGACCGTTCCGCGGCGCTGAAGGGATGTGGGCCCAGCCCGATTCCCGCTATGTTGGAAGCTGCGAACAGGCTTTGTTGTGCCGGGGCCGATTTCATCTTGATTCCCTGCAACACTGCTCATGTGTTCCTGCCGGAGCTGCGCCCGCACCTGAAAATCCCGGTGCTAAGCATCATCGATGCCACCGCCGCCTATATTGCCAAACATTACCCTGAATGTAGTCGAATCGGTTTGCTCGCCACCTCCGCCACGCTGAGTTTCGGCTTGTATGCGGGTAAATTCAAGGAATTGCTGGTGCCGGACCCCATCGATCAGGAGCAGTTGGTCATGGAGGCGATTTTCGGTCGTCTCGGCATCAAAGCCGGGCATTTTGATGTTCCCCGCGAACTCCTGTTGAAGGCGGCTCGGCGCCTGGTCGATGCCGGAGCCCAGGCCGTCATCCTGGGCTGTACTGAAATCCCGCTGGTGGTACGAGCGGACGATTTGCCGGTCCCGACTGTCGATCCGAACAGAATTCTAGCACAAACGGCGGTCGAATACGCCCTGAATGGGCATAATCTAACCAAATCCAAACAATTGATCTCTTGAAATCCGTCTGCGAAGCGGCATATTATAATATCGCATAAAAACGAAAAAGGATGTTTATGAACAATAAAAAAATCCTGATTATCGAAGATGACGAGGATATTCAGAGCGTACTTCAATACAACCTGAAAAAAACGGGATTCACATCGATCGTGTCCGCCGAAGACGGTAAATCCGGACTCGAAGCCGCCAAAAACGAGCACCCGGCCATCATCCTGCTGGACCTGATGCTGCCCGAAATGGACGGCATCACCGTTTGCAAAAACCTGAAATCCCGCGAGGATACCGCCGTCATTCCGATCATCATGCTGACCGCGAAGAGCACCGACAACGATATCATCGCCGGGCTCGAAGCCGGGGCCGACGATTATGTGACCAAACCGTTCAACCTCCAGGTGCTGACCGCCCGGATCAAATCCGCCCTGCGCCGGACCGAACTTTCCGGAGGCCCCAGCGGAGCCGTCATCCGGCGCGGCCCGATTGCGATCGACGTCGAACGTCGTGAAGTGCTAATCGACGACCAGCCCGTGGTCATGACCTACAGTGAATTCGAAGTGTTGCTGCTTTTCGCCCGCAGTCCGGGGCGCATCTACTCCCGCAGTCAGATCGTCAACCGGGTCAAAGGCGACGATTACCCGGTCACCGAACGCGCCATCGACGTCCAGATCGTCGGACTGCGCAAGAAGCTGGGGCAACACAACAGCCTGATCGAAACCGTCCGCGGCGTCGGCTACCGTTTCTCCGAGAGATAACCGGACAACACACTCCAATATTCTTCACCCGCCGTCGGGTGGATATTGTTGTGTCCGGCTCCTTTTACATGGTAGAATTTCTTCGGTTCGTTGGCTTTATCATAAAGTTCTTTGCCATGCGAAAACGGAACCACCGAATCGCGATCGCCGTGAATGATCAGCACCGGCATCCGAATATTGCCGATCCGCCGCAGGTTCGGGAACCGGTCCCCGGGCAGCCAACCCAGATTTATGACCGAAAACGCACTGGTGAACGGCGCTTCCAGCACCAGAGCCGCGGCGGGGACTTTTTCCGCCAGATAGCAGGCCGGTCCGCTCCCCACCGACGTGCCGTAAATGACAATCCGTTCCGGGGCGATCTTCTCCTCATCGGTCAGGAAACGGTATACCCGTTCGATATCGCGATAGGCATTCGCTTCCGAAGGCTTGCCGTCGCTTTGTCCGTACCCCTCGTAATCATACGCGGCCACCCCGTACCCCCGGAAACGAAATTCCTGAAGATAATTTTCCATATAGGACAAATCCTCCGCATTGCCGTGACTGTACAGGATCACCAGTGAACCATTGCCCGCAGGGGGCAAATAACGCAAGGCAATCCGCAGTCCGGGCTCCACCTCCAGATAAATCAATGGAACCGTGAATAAGTGACGCGACGGCGGCTGAAAAATCACCTTATCCGCCACGCATCCATTCAAAAATAAGAAAAACGTCGGGACCGCCACCGCGATCCCGACTGCCGATTTCAATAATTTTTTTCTGTGCTTTTTATCCATTCTACTTCAAGAAAATTTCGATTACCGGAATTTCGGTATTCGGCTGTATCGGCGGCAGGTCCAGAGAAACGGCCCCGGCGGGAGCGCTCTCATTCATATGCACTGCAGTGGACGAGTCGCGGAAAAGTATTTCACTGCCGTCGGTCAGCAATTGCACGTATTCCACTTTGCCCGCCAGATTCGGCAGATGAATGAATTTGAACGGCCAGACCAGCAGGTGCAAGTACAGGCGATTGGTTTTCGGATTATAGGTGTAACGGCAATTTTCCGGTTCGGGAAACTCTGCCGGCGCCAGTGTACAGCCGTAAATCGACCGGGCATGGTATTTCATCCATTCGGCATAGCCATCCAGAGCCGCCACGGCGCGATGGTCCAGATAACCGCGCGCGGTCGGTCCCACATTCATCAGCAGATTGCCGCCGCGGCTGACGTTGCGGATCAGGATTTCGACCAGCATTTTATTGTTTTTCCAACTGCTTTCGTCGCGGTGGTAGCCCCATGACCCGGAGAAGGTCTGACACCCTTCCCAGGGAAGAAGTTCACCCTTTTCGTTGCGAATGCCATTGGAGGGGACATATTGTTCGGGAGACTGGAAGTCCGCCGAACCCGGCAGATCAAGCCGGTCGTCAATCAGGATATCGGGCTGGAGTTTACGGATCAGTTTTATCAGATCCTCGGATTTCCAGTCGTTATGGCCTTTACCGCGTTCGGATTGCGGATAGGAGAAATCGAACCAGATTACATCGATTTTGCCGTATTCGGTCAAGAGTTCCGTCACCTGATTGTGCATGTATTCGGCATACTTTGACATATCACGGGATTTGTTTCTCTCGTTTTCTTCCGCCACATCACGCAGGGGGTGGTAGTCGTCCACGGTGAATTCGGGGTGGTGCCAGTCGATCAGCGAATAATACAGGCCAGTGCGGATGCCTTCCGCCCGGAACGCTTCCAGCAATTCACGGAGCAAATCCCGGCCGCAGGGGGTGTTGGTAACTTTGTAATCCGTGTATTTGCTGTCCCACATGCAGAAGCCCTCGTGGTGCTTCGCCGTGAAAACCACATACTTCATACCGGCGGCGCGAGCCATCCGGGCCCATTCGGCCGGATTGTACATATCCGGGTCGAAACGGTCGAAATATTTCTGATAATCTTCGTTGCTGATATGTTCGTAGTTCCGTATCCACTCGTGGCGGGCCGGCATCGCGTACAGCCCCCAATGGATGAACATACCGAAACGAGCTTCCTGCCACCAGGAACGGTCTCCGTGAGGATATTCAGACATAATGCAATCTCCTTTTTTGTTTTGCATTATGTATAATATAAACGCAATCGATCATTTTCGAAATGGAGGAAGACATCTTTATTGTGCATGAAACAAACATGCCGATAAGCAGAGCCTATGTCCGTCCTGACGGAACGACACTTCATTTCTTGCTTTCGGGGTCAAGCAGTGTAATGTTTTCGCTGATGCGGAATGTCGTTTTTTCCATCAATCCCTTGGAGAGTTCCGGCAACACTTTGATCGGGAAGTTGGCGTTGATGGTCACATCAAGACTGCCGTCGTCCTCCACCTGCCATTTGACCAGGAGTTTGCCGCTGATCGTCTGGAAAGAGAGATTCGCCCATTTCAGCGAATGAATCGCCGGATTAAAATAGATGGTGGTAAGGCCGGGTTCCGCAGCCCGGATGCCGGCGGCTTCCCGGAGCAGGAAAATATTCGGGCCGATCATATTCCCCTTGGACATAGTCATTTCGCACAGGTTGTCGCTGTCCGGAGCTTCCTTCCAGGCCTTGGCGTCGTAATCGATACGGCTGGCCCAGTAATCTTTCAAATAACGCAGCGTCCAGTCGGTCTGCCGGAGTGCAAACATCGTATAGGTGAAAAGGAACTTGAAATAACTGCTCTT
>CALABZ010000104.1 GCA_937888615.1 uncultured Lentisphaeria bacterium
CAACATGCCGCGATAATAGCGATAAACGACCTTGTTTCCGCAGTCGACAACGGTTTGATATGACCCCTGCGGCGCGGACGAATCCGCCTTGCACGGAATCGGCTCATGATAACGGAAGCGCAAACCTTTGGACAGCGTTCCCGCGTTTTCAATGTCAATAAATAATTCCCTTATTCTGTCATTGAGTAGGTGCACGGTCTTCATGAAAACGATGATTCCTCATTTGTCTTTTATAATGACTTCAAGCAAAGCGAAATCATGTTTTAATATCGGCAAAACGATGCTGTTGTCCTTGATGGTCAAAGGGGTGCCGGTCTCGGCATTTTTCGCAGATGCAACCGGATACCTGCAAGTGATTTTCGTTGTAATATCCGTTGGCGCGTTGTTGCCGCAAACCGCCAGTAATCTATTCCCGCGCCGATAGACGCTGATCAACAGATTTTGTTCCGGCGAACGCAACGGATTGCCGTGATTCCAGTAAGCCGTATAAATACAATCGTCCTTCCAAATTCCGAAGTTGAAAAGATATTCATGGATTTTTCTGTATAAAACGCCGTCAGTCCCCCTGGGCGCGGTGGGGCGTATTTCATGAGGCAGCAATAATGCCAGCATGGTTCGAGTGCACCATAAACGCTGTTCTTTTGTTCCGCCGGTTATGCCGTCAAGTACCGTCGGGAAAAATCCTCCTTGACGCCCCTGATTTACGGCACGGATGTAATCCGGAGAAAAACGCTCCTGATAATCAGTTAATCCGTATTTCCATTCCATCCCCATGCTGTTGCTTGCCAAAGAAAGGACAGGCAAAATATTGGCATTGGTATTATGAACGGTAATCCATGGTTCAATGTTCATCGAATGCATCAGGAAAAACTGCCTTTTCAAATAATCGCGGTTATTCCAAAGTCCTGCCGACGGATGAATGGTTCCATTGTCATCGATCCATGCGTTGCCGGTAGCCCAGTTGAAATCCGCCACAAAGAATGTGTTGTCGTCGTAAACACCGCCCAAGCCGCATTCCAGCATCGTTCTCAGATAGTACAGCGCATAGTCGGCGTAGGAAGGAATGCTGACTTTGAAGCCATTGCCCCATTCACCGCGCATGACAGGAAATTCCGGCAGTTTGTCTGCGCTGTCCGCATTGCAGGTATAGGGATACAACAGCGCATTCGGATACGGGCTGATGGATTTGGCCACCGCAAAACCAGCTTCGGTATGACTGATAACCCGTTGCGGGTTTTCACTGGGATTGTTTTTGAGCACACGGGCGATCCAGTTCTTCTTGTATGTTTCATCAATCACACCGCTTTTTTGTGTTTCGACCAATTTCCTGATATAGTTGAAATCCATAAATTCCGGATAACGGGCTCCCCAGCCGAAGGTATAAGCTCCCCACCACGGCGGCGAACCAAGCAACCGGGACACTTTATTGGCGTTGAATGAATAGCCGTCCAGCCAACCGCGCCAGCCTTGCGGCTGCGGCTTGGCCGGGGACGCCATCAAGGCGAAACTGATATTGCGCTCTTTATCCATACTGTACGGCCTCGACAGAAAATTTACCCGGATAATGACGTCGCCGTTGCTTTCACGAATTAATTCGACCGCATCATAGGAGGGATCAGACAGAGAGGGGAGGGCCCAGCCGTTGGCGTTGTCCGCCGCAAAACAGATTCCCCGTTCATCATCGCCTATCCAAATATACGGAATGAAGTTGTTGAAATTAAGTTGGGGGATTGAACTGCTTTTCCAGATGACACCGGTTCCATTCGGTAAAAATCCCGCCGGATTTGAACGCAGTCCCTGTCCGCAGGCGTGGTACAATACGGCAAATTCTTTTTTTACCGGGATATCCAGGTAAAAACGTTCCGGCGGGGGCGTACTTCTTCTGCCGATCTTCATATCGATTCGTATAAATCCATCGAATTCCATGCGTCCTTTGATTGCGGCATCAAGCGATCCGGCCGAACCTCCGGTGTACTCGACCGCGGTATCGGTCACCCGGGTCAATTCAAATGTCTCATTTGAAAATCCGCTGATTTTTCCGTGGTTTTCGGAGTAAAGTCTGATCGGTCCTGCCAGAATATTTTGGCCCAGCGAGGTGATTTGTGCCGGAAGTCCATTGGCGCCGAATTCATATTCCCGGAGAATGCAGGAAATTTTATTCCCATTTACCTTGAGCGCGGTAAACGGCGGATAAATTTTTTCTTCTTTTCCTAAATTATTGCCAAGCCACGGATAATGCTTTACAAGAATACTTTTCTCCATCATCATTTTTCCGTTGGATGGATTAATCAGTGAAAGGATATAATTCCCTTCCGGCAAAACCTTGCCGACCGATATTTTTTGACGCAACGTAATCATTTCCTCGCCCCCTGTGGCATTTCGCCAAACATGGTCGGTCAATGATACTTTCCCTTCCCATATTTTATCGCCTTTCGCGGTGTTCAGTTCAAGAGAAAAAATATCTCCGGAAAGCATTTTTGTCTTGCAGGTTAAATCAAGGATAAACGCATTGATCGACGGAAACCAGAACATTTCACCTGCAATCGCCTGATTGCCCTGCACCAACGATTTTATTTCGTTTTCAGAAAGCGTGCGATTGTAAGCGGTCACTGCTCCCACTGTGAAGCCACTGGAGCTACTACTGCCCAAGACAATATCTCCGAGCTTGTCAGGATTAATTTCAAACGGCAATGTGCTTTCGAGCAATTTTATCCCATTTTGATAAAGTTCCAGATGCGTGGGGAACAGATTAAGCGTGAGATGAATCCATTGTCCCACCGGCAGTTTTTTGAAAGTCAGATTTTTGGGAGGCCCCTCAAAATTGTGGAGAAAGAGCGTCGTATAACTTCCCATTTCCTGAATACCAAAATATCCCGTTTCCTTGAAAATGGTCGAAATCAGACGTCTGTAAGGTTTTTCCGGCAATTTATCCAGTTTTATCCACAGCGAAATACAACCTGGCGCCGTTGGATGCACATTTGCATATCGGATACTGTCGCCCGGCCTGGTCAACTTAACTCCGCGTAAATCATCGGCATAGCCCTCCGTCATTTCAGGAGACCCTTTTAGTATGACGCGGCCATTGGCGGGGAGCGTTTCGGCAACTCCCATGCCGTTGGAAAAATGATGATCAAGAAAAATATAAGATTCGGGGGTGAACCAGACCCGGTCCGGGATCGCTTTATAGCTGATTTCACGCTTGAACAATAAATTTTTCAAATCGTCTTTTACGATGATACTAATATTTTGAGCTCCTTTCGCCGGAAGCAAAGCGGTAAAGTCAAATTCATTCTCACCGGCGTGCAGGTTCTTCCGGTAGGTTTTGCCTTCAACCACCACCTCGCAACTGCTTCCGCCGTTGCCGGATGATACACGAATGACCGCAGGATGCCGACTGCTTTCGTTATAAAGGTGTTGAACCGCGCCCTGACGGTCCGTCAGGTGAAATGTAGCGTATTGTGTGGAATCACTGAAGCTCTGGACTGGTGTAAACGGGGCTTGTAGTTCTGGTTTTGTCCGGAAATTGCGCACGAACAGGATTTTCCAATCAGCAGGAGTGATCTTGTCCAGACCGAACGCTTGCGCAGGAATTACCATTTCAAAAGTCCAAAGTTCATTTTCGACTTTATTCACCACTTTCGCCTCGCTTTTCCAATCCGCGACGGGAAGACCGTAGCCTGGATTATGGTGCTTTTGAAACAACGTGCCTATCGAATTGACCAGGAGCTGAAATTCACCAAACTTTGCCTGTTCGAATATACGACTGTTTTTGGGAGGATCAAACCAAAACTCCAGCGAGTCGTCAGCAACCACCGCCCCCCGGAGTACTTTCAGTTTACCGCCTGGTGGAGTTTCAGAGCGTGCGGCGATATACAATCCGTCTGCCGTCCATCCCAGATAAATCTGCGTTCTGCGAGGATCAACCGGATTTCCGGCACCGCTGAAACTAAAGGCGGAATTCCACTCCTGCGGATCAAGCCGGCCGTCTATTACTGGAGCTTTCGTTAAGCGGGGCACCGTGAACTCCATTGCATTTAAAGAAAAAATCAATAGCAAAATAAAGATGAATGGGAATCGAGTGAACATTATGTTCTCCTTTATAATTATTCAATCATGATGAAAATTACAGTCTTGTCTGACCATCAGTAATTATATTCGTCTTTACGTCCATACCAGAATAGTTTATTCACATCTTTGGTATAGTTATTCAAGGTTTTTAGTTCGGCGGCGCCGCGACTTTCTACATGCCCGTCCACCATCAACAGGTTCGCAGTCATATTATGGCGAACCGAAATGTTCTTGTTACTGCTGTTAAGGGTTTCATCTCCATTGTACACCATCCGGGCAACCAGGTTAATAACGCTCAACGCATAATAAGCACCATCAATCACCAACATGCCCGCGCTGGGCGCGGATATGCGTGAACGCTTGGTCATCGGGGCCGGAGTGGTCAAACTACTTGCTCCACGGCAAATGGCGGGATTCATGGAATAATGCGTATAGCCCACGTTGCTTACGGTAAACGGTTTCAATAATCCGCCAATGTTAGCCGGTCCCTTTTGAGCCGGACAATTCAGAATCTTGATGGAATGGGGATAGGCGGAATCAACAACACTCATATTTCGAAAATATCCGGCGTTGTAAAATAGCGAGTATCCATAAATCGAACCATAGACATATGGCACGAAAATATCATTGGAATCATCGCTGTAACTGCTGAAAGTGTGGAACAACTGCTTAAGATTGTTCGTACAGGAATTCTTCAGGGCGGTATCTCTTGCTTTTCCCAGGGCGGGCAGGAGCATGGCCGCCAGGATGGCGATGATGGCGATCACGACCAGGAGTTCAATCAGTGTGAAATTTTTTCGTGTCCAATTCATTTCCTTTTCCTCGTTTTAGTGAAAAATAACGATATAAACGATATTTTATGGTAAAAAAGCTTACAATGCATATTATAACCATAAAAGCAGGAAATATCAATACCTTTTGTGAAAAAAAATCAAGAAAAAAATTTGACGCAACCTGATTAAGGGTCTATATTACGGTCGACCCATAAAATGAGTTGCCCGCCGGAACCCATGATGCGGCAAAACTTTTGCAAAGGATATTTATGCTCGAAAAATCGGTCCCGTACTACATTCAGATCACCCGGATTCTCCGCAGGGAAATTCTGGAAAACCGTTATCCCACCGCCACACGGATGCCGGACGAGAAAACCCTCGCCGAACGCTTCGGCGTCAGCAAAGACGTCATCCGCGTCAGCATGCGCGCGCTTGCCGACGAGAATCTGGTCAAGCCGATTCGCAGCAAAGGCACGTTCGTCTGCGAGCGTCGCGGCGGCAAAGGCGGGCGCATCATGATTTTGAGTTATCATGGTGCGTTGCATTTCGAGGCGATAAAAAACGGCGTCGAACAGGGGATCGGCGATCGCAAGCTCGATTTGATGTTCAGTTCGACCTCTTCCAATGACTTACGTGCGGAGAAAGAAATTCTCGACCACCTCAAACTCAATGAACTCTCCGCCGTCGTCGCCGCTCCGGTCACCTCAATGGATGGTCGCGACCTGGACAATGCCGCAAGCTATCAGGCCATTGTCAAAAGCGGAGTTCCCTTGATTCTGGTAGATCACTGGATTGATTCGGTGAATACGGATCTGGTGGCATTTGACGAATACGGTTCGACGAAAGAATTATGCGTTCGCGGCATTGAAGCGTTCGGAAATTCGCCCATGGCATTTTTTCTGCCGCGAAATTCATATCTTCAGAATCGGATATCCCTGGCGAGAATACGTGCGTTCGATGATATTTTAGCCGAGGTTTCTCCGGACAGAATACACGCGATCGACATACAGACAAGCGGCGATCAACTGGAAGCCGCCGCCTTGGAAATGTATGAGAAGTTCTGCCAAAACGCGCCGGAGACAAAAGTTTTCTTTTTCCTGAATACCACTATGGCGTGGGCGTTTTATCAGAAAATGCGCGAAGCAGGCAGGGAAAAACAGATCGAACATCTCGTTGCCACAGGCGACATATTGCGCGGCGATGCGGAATTCAATGAAAAACTTTTCTCCAATTACCGCTTGTTCGATGGTTTTACTCCGGCAATCCGTGAAATTTTAAATGCGCGTCTTTCCGGCGAGGCGCCGGTTGGACATCATTATAAAAAGCTCTTGCCGTTCACTTTTATGGACTACGGGGAGGCTCAGCATTATTTTAACGCGTGTCTGGCGCGCCTGGTGCGTTGATGTTATGTCTTAAACACCCGGCTGATTAATATGAACATACTTCGAGAGGATAGAACATGAATCATAAACAGGAAAAACTGGAGAATCCGGCGAGACTGGCCGATCTCAATCCCCCCGCGGCGCTGCAGAAACTCGGACTGGGTCCCCACGATACGGTTTGCGATATCGGAGCCGGGACCGGTATCTTTACTATTCCCGCCGCTAGACAGACAAACGGCACCGTTTACGCGATCGATATGAATGATGAATTATTACTTGTGCTCGAGGCGAAAATGCGGTCGGAAGGGCTGTCGAATATCAAAACCATCCGTTCCATGGCGTTCGATTATGATATCCCGATGCACAGCGTCGATATGGTCCTGCTGGTGACGGTCCTCCACGAAATCGAGGAGAAACCTGAACTGCTCGGCGAAATCACCCGTATTCTGAAACCGTCCGGCAAATTGTGTGTGATTGAATTCCGAAAGGAACCGACGCCGATGGGGCCGCCGCTCCCGCACCGGATCGCCATCGAGGACGTGGAGTCGGTCTGTACCGCCCACGGATTTACGGAGCGTGAACGCTTTCTCCTCGGCGAAAACTTTTACGTCATGATTTTCAACCCGAAAGCCGGGGACTGAATCATAACAAAACCGGCGGCGAATGCCTGCTTGAAAATAAATTCGCACTTTTTCTTATCCGGGGGGTTGACATGATCTATACCAGTTGGTATTCTAGTTATGGAAACAATGATTTTTTATGGCTGGATTATGAAACCGATTTATTGTCAACTGAGCGAAAAAATAGAGCAGTATATTGTCGATAACGCGATCCGCGGGCGGATGCCGGGGACCGTCAGGCTCAGCAATGAATTGAATGTGAACCGGGTCACGTTGATCAAGGCGATGCATGAGCTGGAGCGTCGCGGCGTGGTGACTATTTGCGGCACCAAGGGCACATTCGTCAATGATAAGCAGAACAGGCGCACGAGGCACCGGGTGATCGGACTGGTCGGCACCGGACTGGAAGGCCGCCAGGGGCAGTCCGTGATTGCGGAACTCAACAGGATCGCCAAGCCTTTTGACTATCGGGTGGTAGGGATTATTTTTGAGGAGAACATGTTCAAGGAAAATCCGGGTTTATTATTGAATTTTCCGGTGGACGGTCTGCTTTTCAGGTACTCGACTTTACGTCGCGAGCAGGAGGAGTTGTTGAGGCGGGAAAATATTCCGATGGTATCGACTGCCCGGCGCGATGACTGCCCGTGGCTGGACATGGTGGATTGTGATATCGAGGCGGGATACGGCGAATTACTGCGTTATTTGAAGTCGCTGGGGCATCGGCGGGTGGCGTTTGTTACGTTTGACCGTTCGCCGGAATATCGTCCTTATCTGGATTGCGTGCGGGCCATGTTTGAACGGGAGTTGGGCAGGGACTACGATCCGGACCTGTTTTATGCCAAGGAATTTGCCAGTGACGTTTACAGGAAATACGGCGAGAAGTATCGCGAGAAATGCAGTATTCAGGTGCTTCAGTATTTCAAGTCACTGAAAAGATTTCCGACCGCAATTGTGTTGGGGATGGACATATGGGGTGAACTCCAGACAGAGCTGAAAAAAATCGGTTTCCGGATTCCACAGGATATTTCACTGGCGGCGATTCAAGCGAAGGAAATGGTGGTGGACCCGAACTTAAGCGCGGTCGTATATGATGAACGGGAAATGCTGGAATGGGGGATCAAGCGCCTGATTGACCGGCTGATGGGAAAACAGGTAACGCCCGGGTGCCACCTGATAAAAATGTATTTCAACCGTGGCGCAACTTGCGGCCCGGCCAATAATAACGTCTATTTTCATCAATCATTTACAAAGAAGGTGTCCATATGAAAAAAACACAAAAACAAATTTTCACACTGATCGAACTCTTGGTAGTCATTGCAATCATTGCTATTCTTGCGGCGATGCTGCTGCCGGCATTGAATTCAGCCCGCGAATCGGCGCGGCAGTCACAATGTATAAACCAGTTGAAACAAATAGAACTGGCTGAAGCACTCTATTCGGACGACTATGATGAATGGATCGCGGTTGCATACGATAAAATAGGGGAAACCTGGCCTAATTTCCTGCGGTCCTACCTTGGTACAACTTCGGGGTTGCCGGCGCAGAAAAGCAAGGCTTTTTTGTGTCCGTCCGAGAGCCTGCCTGTTACCAGCAATGATGCTACGGGATTCAAATATTCACATTACGGAAATAATACATGGCTTTCCGGTTCAAGTTCAAGAAAGTTCATGCGTAAAAGGAGCGGTGTTCGGAAACCGGTACTGGCGTTGCATCACACCGACAACGGCAGAAAGAATAATTATGCGACCGATGATTGTTACTGGTTGGGGTACAGGCACGGGAACAGGAAGCATCCTATCGGCGTGATGGCCAATCCGGCCCAGGGCGGTACGGTCAACACTTCATACCTCGACGGACATGTCGAACCCAGATTTTGGCAGTCATTTGTCGGCAAGGAAAATTTTTACGGTTCCACGAACTACGGATTCGACCTTTACTCTGATGGATATATGAGTTATTGAGGTCGTGCCAAAAGTAATATGAAAAATATGAAAACTAAAAACTCATTCGCCACCGGGCGCTTGCCCGGACGCAGTCCAGCGCGCGGACAGCGCTGGTCGCCTGCAAGGCGCCGTCAGGCACAGGAAAGCATATCCGAATGCATCGAGTTCTCCACAGTGTCCGCTCCGGCTCCGACGAGCTTTGGTCTAAGGGCTCATTCTCGCCGGAGCAACCCTATGGATAACTCTGATTTTTCGGCATCCCCGCCGAGGAAAACCGGAAATAGACCGTTGTTTTTTTGATGTTAATAATTTAAACATAAGGTAGTTATAAAAATTTCAACAAAACCTTATTAATTCACGGGAATAGAAAAATGAAAAGAAAATTACTCTGCTCCATCCTGTTGTGTTTTTTTGCCGTCGCTGTTTTTGGCACGACGCTCGCGGAAAACGGAAAAACCGGTTACCGGATCGTCATATCGGAAAACCCGTCGCTCGCGGTCAGCCAGGCCGCAAAAGAATTGAGCGAATACCTGAAACGTTCCACCGGCGCGGACTTCCCGGTGGTTCCTGAAAGCAAGGCTCCGGCGGAGAACGTGATTCATGTCGGCAATACCGTGTCGGCAAAGGCGAAGCATGATTCCGCCGAAAGCTGGAGCATCGACATCCGGGACGGGAAAATCTTTCTCTCCGGCGGTAGCGACCGGGGGACATTCTACGCAGTGTGTGAATTTCTCGAACGCTATGCGGAGGTTCGCTGGCTGGGGATCAATATGGAGTCTGTGCCAAAGCATGATAAACTGACCATACCGGATCAGGCGTTTCATGCGGGAACCCCGGCATTTCCGGAACAGCGGCTTTATTATTTTTTCTTAACGGATAACAACCAGAGGAATGCGGAATATCAATATTTTTCGATCCATAACAAGATCAATATCTTCAATGATCCGAAGTATGGTTACGGAAAGCGCTCCGGTTCACCACGAGCCGGACATGCGTTTATTGACTATAGCGCGGACTTTCCGGCGGAGATTTGCTGGATGAACCCGGCGGGAAAACGAGTCTTGGTCACCAACGCGGCCGGCGGACAGATTTGCTATTCCCTGCCGGAAGTCAGAAAGCGTTTCCGGGCGAAATTGAAAAACTACATTGAATCCGACCGCGTCCGCTGCGAAAAAGCCGGGGAGCCTTACCCCACGCTTTACGACATCTCCGCCAATGACTGCAATGTGATTTGCCACTGTCCGGAATGCCGGCGGGAGGCGGAAAAATATGGCGTCAGCGGCATGGTCATGCGTTTCACCAACGACATTGCCTCATCGATCAAAGAAAAATACCCGGATGTCCTGGTACAGATGTTTGCCTACAAGGATGCGTTGAATCCGCCGGAAAAAACGATGGCCTCTGATAATTTAATAGTCCGCCTGGCCGGAATGGATATGGAGTTCAACGGTTCGCTCAAGCGCGATGTGATGCGCCCACTGTCCGCCGCCCAGAACAGCGAGTACCGGGAACTGCTGGCCGCATGGAGCCAAAAGGTGAAAAACCTTGCCGTATGGGACTACTGGAAGATGTATTACGAACCGTTTGCAAACCCCAAAGGCGGCATCCTTGACCGGGCGGAGTATCTGAAATTTTATCGTGACGCCGGAGTGAAGAGTGTTTTCATCGAAGCTGAAATCAGTTTTGAAAAGCCGGAAAGTTTCTATGACCTGCGTCTTTATACCGCGCAGAAGCTCATGGACAATCCCGACCGGGACATGCGGGCGCTTGTCGAAGACTTCATGAAACATGCCTATCGTCAGGCGGCGCGTCCGATGACGGACTACCTGAATTATCTCGAAACCCGGATGAAGGAGGAACCCGCTCCGCTGGCGCGGGCGGCCGTTCCCATGCGGAAATACCTCGATGCGGAATTTTTCCGGAAATCCAACGCTTTTCTTGACGAAGCGGAAGAACTTGCCGCCGGAGACACGGAGGTTCTCAATAGGATCCGGCAGGAGCGGTTGGTCCTGGATATTGCCCTGTTGAATTTGCCGAAAATTTCAGCTCAACTGGAAAAGGAATTTCCGGAACAGATGTTGACGGAAAGAATGTGGGCGAACTATCCGGTCTATGCCTCGCGTTACTGGAATGCCGGTTCCATGGCCGGGCGTTTGCAAGAACTCAAAGAGGATTTCGACGTAAAGCGGAACCGGCCCGCCCTGCCGGAACAGTTTCAAAACAAAAGTGTGGTGGACCTGGTCTGGAGTGAACTGAAATCGGGGGATATCGTTGACGACCCGGACGCGGCCGGCGGAAAGGCATGTCAGGTCACGACGAAATTCTATAACGGCACTCCGCAGGAATTTCACGCAAAAGATTTTAAGTGCGGCGTTTACTCTCAACTGTATAAAAAAGGACTTGCCGAACTGGAAATCCCGAAAGCGGAATTGCCGCAGGACGAAAAGTATCACTTTTATTATATTGGCCGGACCGCTTTGACCGATATGAGCGTATTGTGGGTGCACTGGACATGGTGGATGGGAATCCGCCTTGATAAAGTCTATGATTACCAGAATTCCACGATGCCGTACGATGTTTATCTTTCGGTAAAACTTCAGGGGCCATCCTACGTGAGCGGCTCCACGCAACAGGATGCCGTCCGCGTGGACCGGGCCGTTTTTGTGCGAACCATCGGCGATAAGTCGGATGAACCGGATATTCCGGCGGAACTGGCGGATAAAAAAGTCATTGAGCTTCCGTCTTCGGCATTTACTTACCACGTGGCCAAGGTTGCGGATCGCGAGGCCGCGCGGAAAATCGCATTCATTCCCGCCGGTAAACAGAAAAACACACCGGAATATCATGCCAAGTCACCGGCATTCGGCTCCATTGATGTCAAAGCGAAAAAACGCGATTTTACGAAATTGATGAAGAAAGGCGAATACGCCGAAGATGAAAAATACCATCTATACAAGCTCGGGCGGGTCGATATTACACCCGATACCTATCTCTGGGTACACTGGACATGGGATATGAATATTGCTCTCGGCAAAAACGGGAACGCGGGAAGTCACGATGTGTATGTTTCCCTGAAACTTCAGGGGCCGGACTATGTCGCCGGTTCCCAAAAGAAAAACAACATGTTTGTCGACCGGGTCTTTCTGGTAAAGAACTGATATCGATAAAATCCGGGGGAGGGGGCTCGTTCTCGCCCGCCCCCGGGTTATCATTTACCGTCAGGAGAAGATGGCACGCTTCTCCGCGACGAATTCTTCGGAGTCGCTCAATTCGTTGCGCCGGAAGAACGCCGTCATCTCCCCGCACCACTCCTCAAGTTCCCGTTCCAGTTTTTCCTGCGGTTCGATGTAATATTTATGATAGGACGCGGGGTCGCGTCCGATGTACGCCTGCGTCACGTCCATGCATTTCCGTCCCAGTTCGACGCCAAGGTAGTTCTTGACCATCAACTGATAACGCAAACCGAGTTCCAGCCATTTCCGCCCTTCTTCCTCGATCCGGTCCGCGGCGGGAAGCGCTTTCGCGCCGTCGATGAGTTTCTCCAGCTCATGGGGCCAGGAGCGCGGCAAGGCCTTGCTCACTTCTTCGAAAAACGGCCGCCAGGGGTGGTCCTGCCAACGTTCGGGGGCCGCCGCCGCGATGAATACCCCCACCGATCCGAACCACGACGGATACAAATTCCACAGATTACCCGGCCGTCCCCAGGTCGTATGAATGACATTGAGCCCGCTCCGGTTCCAGCCAAGGACGTTCACCAGCCGGTCGCCCGGGTTGTTCATCGCACACCACCAGTGCTCATACCAGGCGCACTGGATGGCGGACGCGCCGTAGACTTCGAGGCCGGACGCCTTCAGCCTGGCGGTGGTTTCGGTGGGGCCGTCGCCCGCATACTGCCAGTTGACCAGAATGGTTTCCGGCGGCAGTTCTCCGGCGAGGTCGGTGCGGTTTTCGGAACAGAACATATCCGCCCAGATCATCGGGCGCAGTCCCTTGCCGATCACATAGCGGCAGATGTCGCCGACATGGTCCAGATAAACGCCGATCTTGCCTCGTTCGGTATCGCGGGCGGCGATTTCCCGGCATTTTTCACAGGAACACAAATGCCAGGTTTCATCGGCTCCGAGGTGGATGTAATGAATGTCCGGGTGGAGTTCCAGCACTTCGTCGATCCAGGCCTTGATCATCGGTTTGGCATCGGGGTGTTGCGGACAAAGTTCATTGACGAAACCGCCTTCGCGCAAATACGCATAGCGTTCGTGCTTGAGAATCCAGTCCAGATGTCCGTGAATCTGGACCAGCGGAATGACTTCCATGCCGAGTGCCGCCGCGTGGGCGGCGATACGGCGGATTTCGTCTTTGGTCAGCCGCGGGTCGGAGGCGTCGGGCCAGCAATCCCATTGCACCCGGCAGTCGTACTCGAAGATCACCCGTTCATAGCCGCATTTATGAAAAAAGTCCAGCCATTCGCGGATTTTCGGTTCAGACGGAACGATTCCTTTGAAATCGAGGTGCAGCCAGTTTTTGTTATTGTTCATCACTTCCATTGGTCCTTGAGGGCGGCGGCTTGTTCGGCGGCGGCTTTTTTCCAGTCTTGCGGGGCGGCGGCGAAAAATCCGGTGATCATACCGGCGCTGAATTGGCTGCCGGCTTTCCAATCGGCTTTGCGGGCGGCGACGTAGTAAAGTTTCCGGTCGCGGCCGCGGTTCCAGATCAACCATTCGTTTGCGTCGAGGGGCGGGGTGGACGTGTCGCGCACGACCGACACCAGGGCGAACTGATCGGCGGCGGCATAGAACGAAGCCCAATCCGGTTTCAGGAACGGCATGGTACGGCGCAGGTTTTTGTCCGAAAAGACATCGGTGTCCTCTTTCCCATCACGGTTGCAGAGCAGATATTCGGTGAACATCGGTTCCCACGGATGCATGAAATCATAGACAACTCCGAGCTTGGAATCCTTCTCCACCGTCAGTTTGACATCTTCCCGGATGCGGTTGTTCTCCACCAGCAGGCGGTATTCCACCCGGATTTGATGCAGGAGCGAGGACTTTTTCATTTCGAACCGGCGGCATGTGACCGGTTCCGCCCCGGGGAGCCAAGGCTTGCCGTCGGCGTTGAATTCGCATTTGATTTCGATCTCGCCGATTTTGTTTTCGAGATGGCCGGTACCGACCCAGCCGAGGCCGGAATATGAGAGTACCGTGCCGTAGAACCCTTTATTTTTCTGGCAGATCGAACGGTCCTTGTACCAGATGCCGTTCAGGTTCCAAAACGACCGGGCCGCCAGTTCGATTTTCAAATCTCCGACGGTGGCCTGAATCGTTTTCGGCAGTTCATCGGCGGGGACAAGCCGCGCCAGTGCGACGATGACCAGGGTCAAACATAGTCTTTTCATGTGATTTCCTTTTAGTTGTTCGAAGCATTATGGCGGATTTTCAGGGAATACAGATCGCCCTTGAAAAAGTTCAGTTTCAGATTCCCGGACACACTCGTAGTCGAGCTCAAGCCGCCGAAAATGGAAGCGGTGGTTTTGTAGGCGCGTAGCGCGAAAGGAAACTTCAAGGTTTTACCGTTCACCGTAAAAACCATTTCTTTCAGGTCGTAACTGACTTTGACCTTGACGCTTTTGCCGGTCGGGAAATCCAGCGACACCGGCAATTCCTGAAAAGTCCCCAGATAATTGCGTCCCATACTGTAGAACGACGCCCGCAATTTGCCATCCGCGATATACGTGGCCAACGACCCCTGACGCCAACTGTTGTGGAGGAAAAGCGCCTGATTATCGGTGCTGTCGGTACGGCATTCGAACTCCAGCGTAAAGGCTCCGGCGGGCAGGGCCTCCGGCGGAAACACCAGATAATTGCCGAGGCCGTCGAGTGCCAGATGCCAGCGGTCGCCGGATTTCCGCCACAGCGGCGCGGTATTCACGACGCCGGACGGCAGGTTGCCGTTGCGCATCGGGTAGAGATATTGGAACCCGCCGCCCAACTGCCCGTCCCATACCCCCGCCGCGGGGTTTATCAGCACGATGCCGTTATCGGGCGCGAAACGGTAGTCGATGGTGCGAATCCAGTTTATCGGTATCCGGACTGTGACCGCTTTGCGTTCTGTAGCGGAAAAAACGTTCAGGCTTTCCAGTTCGGCGGACGGAGTGCCGGTGAATACCGGCTTAGAGCGGTAGATCTTGCCGCTTTTGGTGATGGCCCGCAACTGAAAGCACTGAAAGTCGAAATCGCTCGGCAATGTCACGTCGAACCGGCCGTCGTTCCGGTCCAGAAACATCGGGTGGTCACCCAGGATATCCCAGCAATCGATCCGCAATACGGTCTGGTTGCCGAGGTCGAAACCGTTCTTGCCGTTCCGAATCAGATCGGCCATCTTGTAGCTGAAATCGCCAAGCCCGTCGATGTGGAACGAAATGACCGCGTCTTTCGCCTTTCTGGGGACCGACAACAGCATGGCGCTGCCGTTGTTCCAGTAAATCCATTCGCCTTTCACGCGGGTCCCTTCCTGCTGCCATTTGCCGAATCCGGAATACGGGCGGCCCCATGGCTGGAAGACGATTTCATCCGCGCCATCGACTTTGATTTCGGACTTCGGGATTTCGCCGCTTCCCTTTTGGGTGAAAAACTTAATGCGGAACAACTGGTTTTCATCCAGCTTGAACTGATTGAGCCGGTCCAGCGCAAAAACCTCCAATTCGTTGTTCAACACCTCCAGTGAAGCCAGCGGTTCATCGCAGGCCAGATTTCCGGTCAGGCGGTAATTTCCCTGTTGGGGGACTGCGGAAAAAGCGGTTTTTTGTGGTTTCAGCAGATCGCGCAACGGCTGACGAATGTCCTTGAAGTTCCAGCAGACGCTCGGGTCGAGCCGCGTGTACTGCAACTGGTCGACAACCATCTTGTCCCCTTTCGGGTTGGTGATCGCCAATTCCGGGATCACCGCGCGGTACCGCGCCAGTTTCTCGGACGGGATCGTATAAGTAACGGCGGTCAACTGATTGACCTGAAAGCGGTCCGGCTGAAACACTTTCACGATTTTGCCGTTTTCATCCTTTAGTGTCAACTGTACCTGATAAGCCGAAGTGTCTTCGGAATCCGGCACGTTCAGCAGTTCGATACGGTATTTCTCGCCGAGCTTCAACGTCTGGCGCGTGGACACGATCAGATTCGGGATGTTCCGGTCGTCGCCAGGATTGGGTTCCGACGGCAGGCCTTTCAGCTTGTGCGCGTAAAATTTGATGAGCCGCTGGAGCGAGAGCGAATTGCAGACCGTCGGTTGGAAACTGGTGTTTTCATTGGCCTCGTTCCACTCCACCAGCGAAATGATGTCGGGATTCATCAGCAGAGCGGTGTCCAGGGCGTCGCGAAGCTGTTCGGTCCCGAGCTCGGCCTCATTGGTTCCGCTCATATGGCCGATGTAACCGTGACGGACATTGAATCCGAGCAGCTTGCCGCGATTGCGCGCCTCGCCGTAAACTTCCTCGAGCAGCGGGGCGGTTTCTTTTTCGTCGAGGTCGTAGTAGAACTGCTTTTTCAGCGTGTACTCGCCCTTGGGGTCGCGATACATGTGATAATTAGCCAGGATCAGGCCGTCAACGACATCCAGTTTATCCTGAATTTTCTTTTTCAACTGTGCCTTTAGCGCATCGTCCAGCTTGCCGTTTTCCCGCCAGGCCGAAAATACGTCAAGCCACATATCGTCGAACAACAGGATATCCGCACAGCCGTCCGCGGCCAGTTTGTCGCGCATCTCCCGGATATTCTCCAGCGGCATCGAGGCATAGGAGAAAAGCGGTACTTTGCCGTCGATTCTTTCGATATAAGGACATTTCAGGGAGATTCGGATATTGTCGAGGTAGCGCTTGTAAGGGAGGCTTTTGCTCCAGGTCATACCGCCCATCAGCTTGAATCCCTCCGGCTTCAGTTGTTCGACCATGCGGACATTGTTGCGCCAATGGGTGGCGTAGGCGTTGCTGAGCATGGTGAATCCGTCGATGCCGTATGTTTTGGCGATTTCGATATCGCGCTCGAATCCGCGTAGTTTGCCGTCCGGTGCGTCCCGCCACTCGCGATTCAGGAACAACGGGCGGTCGATCCATTCCTCCGTGTAGTTTCCGTAAAGATCATAGGGTTGAATCCGGGCGAAAATCAACGGCTGGGGCGCGACCCGATGCCGCTTGCCAATCTTCATGAATGAGGTCTTTTCCACCCGTTCGAACGGGATATCCGGCGCGGCCTGCAATACACCGGCCAGACACCCCAGACCCAGCAGGAATAATCGGATTGATCTCACAATAACCCTCCGTTATAGAAATAGTAACCGAACTGATTTCTGAACTGGGTGGACATGGTGGTGTAAGGCGCGAAAATCATGCCGCGGTCCACATGACCGTCCCCGAACAGAATATTGACGCCGTTGCTGTGGCGGGGATCGGGGTTGCCGGTCAGGTTGGTGACCGGGGCGGAGACAACCGCATAAGAGTTGGTCGTGCGGTAACATCCCTCGGTGGTAGTACCGCGCAAAACGGTGTCCATCGTATAAAAAATCTTTTCATGATACTTAAACGAGGTGGTTTTCCGTTCGAGAGTTGTATCGATGTCTGTCACCGTGGGCAGGATATGACTGCCGAGATAATTGTAATTGTAGCCGTATCCGGTATACGGCAGGCCATAATTGGAACTGTATTTCGGCGTATCGCCATTGACATACCGGGTCTGTTCCCCTTTCAGTTCCGGGCATCCGAAAACCGCTATTGAAACATAGCCGGGTACGATCAGCCGGTTATTCCAATAGCCGATTCCTGACTCGATGGACCGGGGATTGTAGCTGTCGTTATCATCCTGATAACTGACGAAGCCCAGTCCGATCTGCTTCTGGTTGCTGGTGCACAATGCGGCCCGTCCTTTGGCGCGCGCCTGATTCAGCGCCGGCAGCAGCATGGCGGCCAGGATCGCGATTATCGCGATCACCACGAGCAGTTCAATGAGTGTAAAATTCTTCTTCATAACCCTTTCACCTCTCTTTTCTCTCGGCGCAGGTTCCGCGCTCAATGAGTGTTTGTTTTGTGACATATTTCATCTTTGGCAAATCCGGTTGTTCCAAACGGCGCAACAGCATTTCGGTCAGGAGCCTGCCAAACGGCTCGTCCGTCCGGCAAATGGTGGTCAGCGGCGGCGAAGCCAATCCGGCGATCCAGTTGTCGTTGCAGCCGATTACGCTCATATCGCGGGGGACCGACACCCCATGTCTTCCGGCATACTGAATCACCAGCATGGCGGCTTCATCACTGTTTCCCACAATCGCGTCGGGGATATTCCCGCTGGATAAGACCTCGTCCAATCCTTCGATTTTCTCGCTTTTTTGATCAATCAGCCAAGTTCCCGCCACCCGCATTCCCCGCTTGTGGAGAGATTCCTGAAATAATTCGGTTCTCCCGGAATTCTTCACGCTGACGATTCCGACACTCCGATGCCCGAGCTGTTCCAGATAGTCAAGCGTTGTCTCCACCACCCCTTCCTGCGAATAGCAGACGAAATCATACCGGGGATGTTCGGTAAAATAAGTAACCACTGGAATTTTCAGATGTTTCGGCAGACACTCCGGTTCATTGGTGATCAGGCCTTCAATATTATGCTTCAGGATATTTTCCGTGGCGCTCTGTATTTTGTCTTCGCTTTCCCAGAACGAGAAAATCCCGGTGAACTCCGTATCCGTCAAACGGTGCTGAATTTCCGCCACCATTACCGCATACGACAAATCCCTGGGAGACGGTAGCAATATTCCGATATTATAACTGCGGTTGTTACGCAAAGCGCGGGCGGCAAGGTTCGGCTTGTATCCAAACTCATTGGCGGCCCGGCGCACCCGTTCCGTCGTCGCCGGTGAAATATGGAGCTCCTCACTGCGTCCGCGCATTACCGCCGATACTGTGGAATAACTCAAATTCAATTTTCCGGCAATTTCTTTTAATGTCATAGTCCTACCTGTTACTGTATACGTGCTAGTATAATTATACAGCCTTTCGGTTTCTTTGTCAAGACACTCTCTCAAAAAATCCGAAATAATATATAGGAAGGGGATTTCGCTCTGCGAGCGGCCAGCGGGCGAAATCCCCTTAACAAAAAAACGGATGATTTTTTTAATAAAATGTTGACTTTAACATTTTTGATGTTATAATATATAATATGGAAACGAATCAGAGAAAAACTGTAGCTGCGATTGCGGCGGAATGCGGCGTGAGTGCCATGACCGTGAGCCGGGCGTTGCGCAACGATGCCAAGGTTCGCGAAGAGACCCGGCGTCAGATTGTGGCGGCGGCGGAAAAGCTGGGCTACATTCGTGCGCCGCGCATGGGGCGACCCGGCCATTTCGAACCCGGCAAGGGGGGGAAGGTCGAGTTGATTGCCGGAACGGTCGGACGAAGCATGGCGATTTTTCATTCGCAACTCATCGTATCGATCGAGCAACGGCTGGCGAAGGCCGGAGTTGAATGCGTCATTCGGACTTGCAGCGGGAATTATGAGCAATTCATTACGTTGCTGGAAAATCTGCGTTCCTCGGGGGCGGGCACGGCAATGTTGGTGGGCAGTTTCATTCCGGAACAACTCACGGCTCTGCTGGACGCGGTGCCGGACGTGGTATTATTGGATAATCCCGGAATTTCACCATCCAGGAACAGCACATTTTCTTTTGACAACGTCGAGGCGGCGCGTTTGGCCGTCGGTCATTTGACCGGATGCGGCCGGAAACGAATTCTGCTGCTCAGCGGTGTGTCGGACCACTTTTTCTCGCGCGACATTGAACAGGGTTATCGGAACGCGGTGGCGGTGGCGGGATTGCCGTTTGATTCGGAATTGGTCCTGCATGCGGATTTTACCGCCGACTCGGCGCATGATGTACTTGGCCGGGCGATAGATTCGGGGCTGAATTTCGACGCGGTTTTTACCAATGATGAAATGGCGGCGGGCGTTTTCCGTGCGTTGCTGGAACGGGAAAAAAAGATTCCGCAGGATGTGGCGGTGTGTGGTTGCGATGGGTTGCCGGTGGGGATGCAGCTTTTTCCGCGACTGACCACGGTTGCGCTTGATTATGAGGAACTGGGCAGTATGGCGGTGGAGTATGTATTGAACCCGGAACGGGACCAGCGGAATCCGCTCCGCATCCAATTGCTCCCGCACCTTGAAATCAGGGAGAGTAGTTGCTGAATATTTTATTCGGCTCTGATTTGTTATAATTAAGCTTTTTGAAGTATTTGAAAAATTAACCTTATAAATGCAGGAGGCTGAATATGGGTTATCTGATTCAAACGGAAGCCGAGGCGCGTCTTGGCAAAGTTCGCAAGTTGCTGGAAGCAAAAAATCTGGACCTTGCGCTCGTGTACTACGATGAGTTCAATATCGGTAACGGCTGGTACTTGACCGGCTGGTGTCCGCAGTTCGAAAGCGGCGCGGTTCTGGTGCCGCGCAAAGGCGCTCCGATGTTGCTTGGCGGTCCAGAGAGCGAACCGTTTGCCAAAATGGACAGCGCCATCACCGAAACCCGCAACTTCCCGGTATTCATGGTGCCGGACGAGGAATACCCGAATGCTTCGATCATCGATTTTCCGGCTCTTTTCGCCGAACTCGGCAAAACGCTGGGTGCGGTGAAAGCGATCGGGCTGGTGGGAGCCGACCGGATGCCGGCGGCTTGCTACAAAGGGATCGTCGATGGTTTCGCCGGGGTGAAACTGGTGGATATCACCGGCGACTATGTCCGGCTGCGTTATAATAAATCGGCATGGGAAATTGAGCAGATCCGGGCCGCTTTCGGGTTGGCGGATCGCTGTTATGACGCGATGAAGGCAAAGGTCGCCCCCGGCGTTTCGGAAATTGAAATCGCCGCCGCCGGAGAATATGCCGCCCGCAGTCGCGGCGCCAGTGGTTTCGGGTTCAGCGCCATTGTCGGCAGCGGGGCGCGTTCTAATGCCGTAGTACCGACCGCCAGTTCCAAGAAAGTGCAGTCCGGCGAAATGGTGATGATCGGCCTGGCCCCGAAAGTGAACGGTTATGCGGGGGTGATGGGCGATGCCCTGCCGGTCAGCGGCGAATACACCGCCCGTCAGAAAGAATGCATCAAATATCTACGCGAGGCGTTTTGCCTGACCCGGGAACAGTTGATCGTCGGCAAAACCGGCCGCGAAATCGACGCTCCGGCCCGTGCTTACTTCCAGAAACACGGTTTGAGCAAGTATCTGGTCTGTCCGTTTGTGCATACGATCGGACTTCACGAGGCGGAATCGCCGTTCTTCGGTCCCGGCAGTGACGATGTGCTGGTGCCGGGCATGACCGTTTGCGTGGACGTGAGCTTCTTCGGACACCCGGAATTCCATGGCGTCCGCATCGAGACCGGCTACGAAATCACCGGGAAAGGCGCGGTGCCGTTCAGCCCCATGATGGATAAAATTCACACGGCGCTGTAATCATGAAAACGACATTCGACGTTATCCTGGGAATCGATATGGAAACCGATATCGGTTCGTTCACCGATCAGTACGAGGGGGTCCGTCATGGAACCCCTCGTCTGCTTGAAATTATGGACCGCCAGCAGGCGGCTGCTACGTTTTTCTGGACCGGTCACGCGGCGCAGAACAATCCGCAGACCGCTGCCGAAGTCCGAAATGCGGGTCACGAAACGGGTTGCCACGGGCTGGTTCACGAAACGCTCGGCGATCCGATTTTCCCGTTGCCGAACAACTGGCCGGTTTTCCCGTTCGAAGTGGAAGGGCGAATTCGAGAAGCTACGAAAATCGTGGAACAGGTTTCCGGTGTGCGCCCGGTCAGTTTCCGTTGCCCGCGGCTGTGGGGCAGTACGCCGGTGGTCAATGTGCTGGAAAATCTGGGGTACAAGGCGGATGTATCGCTGCCCCTGTACTTCTACCGCAATCTGTTTTATCCCTACCATCCGGCGGCGGAGGACTGGACAAAACCGGGCACGTTGAAACTGGTGGAAATCCCCAACTTCTGCGACTTGACCATGACCAGCGATGACCCGTATCAGCGTGACCGCGACCAGTGGCCGCTGTTCCGGACCGAATCGGCCGGGGCGGTGCTTCAGAAAGCGGACAGTTTCATCGACTACGTCAGCGCCCGCAGGCAACGTCCGGTGCTGGCTTTTTACTTCCATCCGTGGGAGTTCCACCCGATGCCGCAGGGGTCGATCGACTATGGCGAAGCGAGTGTTACGCCGTTGCCGTTTATTACGAAAAACTGCGGCGATGTCGCCTGCGGCGAGTTCGAAACTTTGCTGCGCGAATTGAAAGAGCGCGGCGGCGAATTCAAAACCGCCGGGGAGGTGGCCGATGACTGGCAGTGAATTGGTGAAATTATTTGAACAGGGCGGCAAGCGCTGTCTGGTGATCGGGGATTGCGAATACGGCGTCATTGCCGGGCTTGACCTGGAAGGACGCCTCTATGCGGTGATGGGGGGACAGGTGATGAACCGGGTCAACCCCGCCGCCGTGACCGGAATCACCACCCGGCATGGGTATTTGAATCCCGGCGGGGATGGTTTGTGGCCCGCGCCGGAGGGAACTGCGATGGGCTATCAGTATGCGTCCGGTTCCTGGCGGGTGCCGCCGGGCCTGACCGGCGCACGGTTCCTGATGGTTGAAGAAGCGCCCGGAAGGGCTGTGATTGAGGCCGAAATCGACCTGATCAACGCTCAAGGCCTCGGCATTCCGACGATTTTTCGGCGGGATGTAACGGTGACAGCCGGGGAGGGAACGTTGACCGTAAAGGTGATTGAGTCGATCCGTTACCTCGGCGTACGCGAACTGGGGCGTTCCGAAATGCTCTTGGCGCCGTGGTCGTTGTGCCAGTTTGACTGCGGTCCCGGAGGCAAAGTCGTTTTTCCCGCCGACAATGCGGAGGTGTGGGATCTCTATGATCCGAGCGACGAATGCCGCCGCCTACAGGATGGGATGATCCATACCCGGACGGATTCGAGCTGCCGCTATCAGATTGGCATCGGAAAAACGGTTCCGTGGATTGAATTTCATCGTCCGGCGGATCATCTTATAGTCAGACGCAGTGCTTCGCTTCTGCCGCCGGGACAGTCGTATATCGATATCGCCGACGCTTCGCCGTCGACCGCTCCCTCCGGCAACGGAACGCGCTACAGCGTCTACAGTGATACCGGTGGTTTCATGGAGATCGAGGCCGCCGGGGGCTGTCCTGCGGTATTGGCCCCCGGACAGGAGTTGTCTGTCGAAGTTACAACCGAATATAAACAAGGATAAATAAGCATGAAAACCAGCGATCTGCCGCATGGTGAATCGAAAAAAGCATTGAATTTTCCCCATTTCCCCACCCGTCATCAGGCCGTGGTGTGGCGCAACTGGGGGTTGGTGCCGGTGGAACGGATTGCCCGCGTTCTCAAGACTTCCGCCGAATGCGTCAGAACGCTTGGTTCGGATATGGGGTTGCGCTATGACGACAGTCGTTGCCCGATCTGGCTGGAACGCGGTTTTCTCACCATCATTCGCCGCAACTGGCACCTGCTCCCTTACGAGCAACTGCTGGAACTTCTGGAGTGGACCCCCGAACAACTGGCTTTTGTGCTGAAAGAGGATGACTTTTTCTGGGTCAAGCTCGGACGGCTCAAGCCGGAGGCGGAACCGGTGTATTACGCGCCGTTGACGGAAGATGAGGCGAGACGTACCGAAATTTTGCGGCAGCGGCAGGCGGAATATTTTCCGGAAGACGGGCAGGAGGCCGCCGATCCGCCGTTCGCATTTCTGGACCGTTACGGGAAACAACACCCGATGGCGGCGAACAACGGGCGGGAACTCCGGCTGGCCTATGCTTACTCGGCAGTTTACGGCGATCCGCTCCTGAATGAAAAACTTGACCCGTATCCCGACGGTCTGCTGGCTGAATACGCGGCCTCCGGGGTCAATGCGGTCTGGCTTCAGGGGACATTGTACACGCTGGTGCCGTGGTTTGGCGATTCGTCGTATTCGGACGGCTGGCAGACCCGGTTGGAAAACCTCGGCAAACTTTGCCATCGCGCCGCCCGTCATGGCATCCGGATTTATCTGTACCTGAATGAACCGCGTTCAATGCCGCCCGAGTTTTTCAAAGACCGCCCGTCATGGCGCGGCGCGGAAGCGAAAGACGGGTTGTCCGTGACGTTTTGCACCAGTCAAAAAGAAGTGGTCGATGCCCTGCGCGACGGCGTTTCCGAACTGTTCCGGCGTGTTCCCGAATTGGGCGGCATTCTGACCATCACCATGTCCGAAAACCTGACGAATTGCTGTTCGCGTCCGCAGGACTTGGTCGCGCCATGCCCGGTTTGCAGTGCGCGCGGAGCGGCGGAAGTGGTGGCCGGGGTCAACCGGGTGATTGCGGAGGGCGTACACCGGGTGAAACCGGAGGCGGACGTTATCGCGTGGACATGGGGCTGGTTCCCGGAATGGGACGAGCGAGCCGTTGAACTGCTTCCGAAAGACGTTCGGCTCATGTGCGTCAGCGAAACCGCCGTTGTCACCGACGCGCAGGGAATCAAAGGGGAAGTTCTCGATTATTCGATTTCCAAAGTCGGACCGGGGCCGGTTGCCCGGCGGCTGTGGCGCAAGGCTCAGGAATGCGGGCTGGAAACTGTCGCCAAAGTACAGTTGAACAACACCTGGGAGCTTTCCACGGTTCCATATATTCCGGTGCCGGGTTTGGTGGAACGCCACCTTGAAAACCTGCGCCGTGCCGGTGTGAACAACCTGATGCTGAGCTGGACCCTCGGCGGGTATCCCGGCGGCAACTTCGAGTTGCTGGTCATGCCGAAAGAAGAGCTGGCGGTGAAACATTTCGGCAGTTCCGCCGCGCCGTCGGTATTGGAGGCATGGGGGCATTTCGACCGGGCGTTCGAATATTTTCCTTTGCATATGGTCAGCCAGCTTTACACGGGACCGCAGAATTTCGGCCCGTCGGATTTGCTGTTCGCCGCTCCGAGCGGATATAACGCCACGATGACAGGGTTCCCGTATGATGATCTGGATGCATGGCGTGGAAATCATTATCCGGCGGATATTTTTGAGGATCAATTTCGGAAATTAAGCGAAGGCTGGGGGGATGGAATGAAACGTCTGGAGAAAGCCCGTGGGTTTATCGGACCGGAAAACGCGATGGCATTCGAGGAGTTGTGGAATGTCGCCGAGGCGGCTTACTGTCATTTCCGCAGTACGTATCTGCAGATTGCCTTCGTTCGCCGCCGTGCGGACGGGGATGTTTTGCCGATTCTGCGCGAAGAGATCGAATTGGCCCGGCGTTTGTACCGGGTGACGCGGTGCGATTCCCGGATCGGTTTCGAAGCCAGCAATCACTATTGTTACATGGCCAACGACCTCAAAGAAAAGGTCTTGAACTGTCTGCAACTCGCCGAAAAATAAAACCGGGCGAGGGTAACGTTCGCTTCCCTCAGGACATAAATTCATCCGCTTATTATAAAGAAAATCACCGCCGAAGCTTAATGGCTTCCGGCGGTGATTTCTTATTGGACGTGGAACTGGAAAATCAGTTCTTGATTTTCCAGTCGAGGGCGCCGACGGGGCATTCTTCGATGCACTGTCCGCATTCGGTACAGCTCACCGGAAGCGGCTTGCCGAAAGCGGCGCTGACTTCAGTTGAAAAGCCACGCTTTTTGGCGCTCAACAAGTTCTGGTTTACCACTTCCTTGCAGACCTTTACGCAGATGCCGCACTTGATGCATTTCATGCGGTCCTGAATGATCGACGGATGACGGTTGTCGTAACCGACGTCCGGTTTCTGACCGCCGATGATGGTGGTGCTGGCGCCGTAAGTTTCCGAGTGTTTCTTGAGTTTACAATCCGTTTTGGCGGTGCAACTGCATTCAATGCAGCGCTTGCCTTCGGCTGTCATGTCATTTATGCCGAGGGTCTTGGCGACTTCGTCAAATGTGGATTTGCGCTTGTTCAGGTCGATCAGCTTCATTTCAACCCGTTCGGCCTCGGATACATCCTGACGCAGGAACACCAGATCCTCGCGGGTCAGGTGATTTTTCTGCCAGTGCCCGCGCGAAACGTTGATGGTCCGTTCCGGTTTCTCGTCGGTCAATCCGAGCATACGGAGAATGCTGAGCGCGGCTTTGCGTCCGCCTGCCACGGCTTCCACCACGGTGGCGGCGCCGCTGACGCAGTCTCCGACGGCAAAGATGTTGCCGATCATCAGATTGGTATTGGCGTCCACCTGAATGTCGCCGCGTTTGGTCGTGCTGAAACCTTCGGGCGCGGCGGTCGCCTGACCGATGGCCGCGATAATGGTGTCGGCCTTGATATCGTATTCGCTGCCGGGGACCGGAACCGGTTTACGGCGGCCGGAAGCATCGGGTTCGCCGAGTTCCATGCGCTGGCAGGTCATGACCAGTTCATCGCCTTCACGACGGATTTTCAACGGGGCGCAAAGAAATTCAAACTTGACGCCTTCTTCTTTCGCCTCGTGAATTTCAATGGCTTCGGCGGGCATTTCCTTCTCGGTGCGTCGATAACAGCAGGTGACTTCCGGTGCTCCGAGGCGGACGGCGGTGCGAACGCAGTCCATGGCGGTGTTGCCGCCGCCGACGACGATGGTACGGCCCGGATTTTTGCCTTTGCCGCAGTTATTGATTTCGAGCCAGCGGATGCCCTGTTCGGCGAGTTCTTCGCCCTCGGTGTACATCGAGCTCGGTTTCCAACAGCCGATGGCGGCGACGACGGCGTCGTAATCGCGGGCCAGGTCGGCGAGGTTCAGGTCTTTGCCGAGTTCCTTGCCGCATTCGACTTCGATGCCCATCGCGGTGAAGTGCGCCAATTCCTTGTCCAGAATCGCCTTCGGCAAACGGTATTCCGGGATGCCGTAGCGGAGCATGCCGCCGGGCGCGGACTGTTTGTCGAACACCTTGGAGGCGACGCCGCCAAGGCGCAGGTAGTAGGCCGCGGCGAGTCCGCCGGGGCCGGCGCCGATGACGGCGACTTTTTTGCCGCTCAGCGCGGGAAGTTCTTCCATGTAGGTTTCATAGAACATATCGGCGGCGAGGCGTTTGAAGTCGTTGATGGCGACCGGCTTGCCGGTGACGTTTTTGCGGCAGTCTTTTTCGCAGAAGCGCGGGCAGACGCGGCCGATGCTCATCGGCAGCGGGATGCGCTTTTTGATGATTTTCAGCGCGTCGAGGAATTTTCCCTTGCGCCCGGCGCGGACGTATTCCTCCACCTGTGCGTGAGCCGGGCAGGCGACGGTACAGGGGGCTTCGCAGTCGCCCTGATGCTCGGAGAGCAACAGTTCGAGCGCAGTGCGGCGCATGTCGGCCACTTCGTCGGTGGAGGACTCGTATTCGCCGCCTTCGACCGGGCAGGCCGAACAGGACGGCAGGAAGCGTCCCGTCTTCGCGTCCTTGACCAGACAGACGAAGCACGAGGTGGTGCGCGATATTTTTTTGCTGAAACAGAGAGTCGGGATCGAAATGCCGTTGGCCTCGGCCACGTTCAATATCGTTTGCCCGGGCGCGGCCTGGAATTCTTTGCCGTCTATCTTGAAATTAATCAATTGCTTATCCACAGTTACATTCTCCTTTTTTGACGCGGGCAATGGTCTTTTTCGGACATACTTCGATGCAGGTGTTGCAGCGGGTGCATTTGCTGTTGTCCACCACGAAGTCGTCGCTGATGGCGTTGACCGGGCAGTTTTTGATGCAGAGGCGGCACTTGATGCAGTTGTCCTTGTTCAGATAGACGTCGACCAGTTTATTGCACTGGAGGGCGGGGCATTGCTTGTCATGGACATGTTTTTCGTATTCATGGCGGAAATAGCGCAGGGTGGCGAGCACCGGGTTCGGCGCGGTCTGGCCCAGCCCGCAGAGCGAGCCCTTGCTGACTTTTCGGCCCATAGTTTCGAGAAAATCGATATCCTCGGGGACCCCATGTCCGTCGACGATCCGCTCGAGCGTTTCGTACATGCGGGTGGTGCCGATGCGGCAGAAAGTGCACTTGCCGCAGGATTCGCGGTGGGTGAAGTCGAGGAAGAAACGCGCGGTTTCCACCATGCAGCGTTCGTTCGAAATCACGATCATGCCGCCGGAACCCATGATCGCGCCGAGGGATTTCAGCGAGTCATAGTCCACCGGGGTGTCGAAGAGTTCTTTCGGAATACAACCACCGGAGGGGCCGCCGGTCTGCACCGCCTTGACTTTGTCCGGGTCGGCGCCGCCGATGCCAAACACGATTTCGCCGAGGGTGATCCCCATCGGAACTTCGACCAGACCGGGATATTTCAAATCCCCGGCCAGCGCGAAGAGCTTGGTGCCTTTGCTGCCCTGGGTGCCGACCGCGGCATAGGCCTCGGCGCCGCCGGCGATAATCACCGGTACGTTGCCGAACGTTTCCACGTTGTTAATGGAGGTCGGCCAGCCGTTCCACCCCTTGTCGGTGGGGAAGGGGGGGCGGAAACGCGGGGTGCCGCGCTTGCCTTCGAGGGAGGCGATCATCGAGGTTTCTTCGCCGCAGACGAACGCGCCGGCGCCTTCCTTGATGGTGATTTCGAGTTCGCGTCCGGCGATTTTATTCAGGCCGTTGGCGTAAATCTGGTCGATGGCGATTTTCAGGTGCTTGATGGCCAGCGGATATTCGGCGCGGCAGTAGATGAACAAACGGGTGGCGCCGGTGGCGTATGCCCCGATCAACATCCCTTCGAGCACCTGGTGGGGAACGCTTTCCATCAGGGAGCGGTCCATGAATGCGCCGGGGTCGCCCTCGTCGGCGTTGCAGATCATGATCTTCTGCTCGGCCTGTTTGGCGGCGAGGAAAGACCATTTCATGCCGGTCGGAAAACCGCCGCCGCCGCGTCCGCGAAGACCGGATTTTTTCAGCTCTTCGACGACCCATTCCGGGGTGCTGCCGAGGGCTTTTTTCAGTGCGGCATAACCGCCGTTGGCGGTGTATTCTTCGAATGACACGGGGTTGATGCGCCCGGCCAGTTTCAGGACTTTCAGCAGTTCGCGCTTGCCGCGTTCTTCGGGGATGTGGAAACGGTAGGCGTCGCCGAGTTCGAGGATGCTGGAGATGGCTTTATCCGAAGCATCGACTCCGGCATAAAGGATCGAGCCTTCGTCGGTGACGACTTCCACGGTGGGCTCGGCGTAACAGTGTCCGATACAGCCGACTTCGTCGATATCGGCGTGGGGAGCGTTGGCGCGCAGGGCTTCAAGCACGGCGCCGCCGCCGGCGGCCAGTCCGCATGAAGCGGTGCCAACGCGGATTTTCTTGATTTTATCGCTGATAGTCATTGTTGCCGGTACTCCTTGAGAATTTTGACGGTGGATTTACGATCGAGCTTGCCGTAGATTTTGCCGTTAATGCTCATGACGGGAGCCAGACTGCAGCAGCCCAGACAGGCCACGGTTTCCAGGGAGAAAAGACCTGCCGCATCGGTCTCGCCGGACTTGATACCGAGTTCAGTGCAAACCCAGTCGAGAATCTGGGTGCTGCCCTTGATATGACAGGCCGTGCCGTCGCAGACGCTGATCTTGTTGCGTCCCGGCTTGATCCTTTTGAATTGTGCGTAAAAGGTCAGGACGCCTTCTACCTCGACCTCGGCAATACCGAAATATTCGGCGGCCGCGACGATGCTTTCATCGGACACATATCCCTCGTGTCCCTGAATCGCCTGCAGCCCCTTGATCAGATTGCCGGGCTCTTTCCCGATTTTATTCAGGTACTCATAATTGCCCATTTTTATTGCCTCCGAGCTTTATATTTCTCAGTTAAAATATATCCGCTATTTGAAATAGGTAATATAGCATGTTATTTTGATTTTTCACTATAAAAGGCAAGGTTTTTTTATGAAATACATTTTTATGGTCGTACTGATGGTTCTTCTGCCGGCGATGCGGGCGGCGGAGCCGGTGAGAATCCTTGATGTCATCGGCAATGAACCGCTGTTGCGGCGCGCCGTCATGACATTGGCGTTGAAAGAGGATGGCGGCGCTTACCGGATCAAAAATACGGAGTTCCCCCCCGCGGCCAAGGCTTTGAAGGACGGTCAGACCGAATTCGTAATCTGTTCTTCGGATGATCTGCCACGGTTGCGGAAAGAGGTCCTTTCGCTGGTTGCCGAACCCTATGCGATTGAAGCGTTGGGCATAGCCGTGAACTCAAGCAATGAGGTCAAAGACATGCCGTTGGCGGAGTTGCGGAAAATTTTTGGTGGTACTACCATTTCGTGGCGGGACTACAATGGCACCGGATTCATGATCCATAAGATTGCCCCGGGAAAACATGCGGTCGGCAAACAGGTGTTTTACCATAAGCTCCTGCAAGGAAAAGAAGCGGCCAAAGACGTCGCACTGTCGGAAAACGCCGCCGAACCGCTGGTCATGGCTACCGGCAACCGCAATGCGCTGGCGTGTGGTGTCTGGAACCTGCGTCCGATGCTGGATGCCCGATTCCTTAGTGTGGACGGGATCGAACCGACCCTGGAGAACGTCAAGTCCGGCAAATATCCGCTGGCTGTCACCTATTACATTTGCAGTACCCATCCGATTCCGGAGAAACTCCTGCAGGCTCTGCGCGACGATAAAAACCTGGAATCCCTCAGCCTGATCCCTGCTAAATAAAGTTTGTTACGGGGGAGAGTGATATATTTTCTTGAAAATAGTGGGAGGGGGTATTGACAATTAAATTAAATGGGTTAAAATATATAGTGTGAAACCAATTGATGGAATAATGATGATTAAGAAGCAAAACATTACGTATACCGATTTTGAGCAGGAAGCAATCGTCAATACCCGGATGCGCCTGATCAGTAAGCTATTGCTGTACAGGGAGGCTTCGCGGAAGCAGTTGGCGGAGGAACTTGAGGTTTCCGTGCCGACCGTAACCAATCATACACAGGATTTGTTGAACCACGGCTATTTGGCGGCGACGACGATTCCGGTGGCGGGGGTGAAGCGCCCTGTCCAGTTACTTTCGCTGGCGTCGGGGGAGGTTCTGTGTGCAGCGGTCGAATTGAGTTCGATGGGGGTAGGGGTCGAGTTGTCTGCTCTGGATGGCGAACTTCGGGAGGCGAGATATTTCAAGGCCGGGGCGCAGCAGCGTGAGATATTGACGGCTTTGAGGCAGGCCGCGGATTTCCTGCGAAATTTTAATGAATTGGAATCGGCGGTTATCGGTGTTGACGGATTGGTGGGACCAGATCGGAAGGTTGTTTTCTCCATTCGGGGACTGGAGGATTGGGATGCGTGTTCGCCTGCGGTGTTAGCGGGGCTGGACCGGGTATTGCCGCATTATATCATGAATTCAACGATTATGGCCAAGGCGCGCGGGCTTGTCAACCTGATCCGCAAAGACCGCCATGTCGGGATTTTCGAGCGTCGGGGAAATGATTTCCATATCGGGGCGGTGTATAATGAATGTATTAATTTAGGCCATCTCGGCACTTCCGGTTCATATGTCCATGTGGAAACTGCGGGTGGCGCGCCGTGTTATTGCGGGCTGGAACACTGTTTCTATGCGGCGATCCGGTCCGGACGCTGTGACGCGGATCTGCTGGCGGAGGGAATCGGCAAGATGATCGAAAGCACCGCGCTTGAATTTTTCGGTCTTGATTTCGACAGCGAACCGCTTGCACGGGATACGAACCGGATATTGGAGCAGAGCGGTAGAAAAGGCGTTGTCATATCGGACGGAACCGGCTTGTGCCGGCAGGGTCTGCGTATGATGGCGGCGGAATCGGCCTGGCGTTGTATTCTGAAACAATTTTTTCAAACCCATACAAAGGATCATCGATATGCAAACTGAAAAACACATTGTCGGAATGAGTTCTAAATTTACATTGATAGAGCTCCTGGTTGTGATTGCTATCATCGCTGTACTGGCGGCCATGCTGCTGCCGGCGCTGAACAGCGCCCGGGAAGCGGCCAAGCGCAACACCTGTCTCTCCAATATCAAACAATCTCTGCAAGCGACAACGATTTATGCCGACGACTACGGCATGATGTATCCGGTCTATGCGAAATACGGCAGCAATCATTATTACTGGAGCCGCCTCCTGGAATTTTCGGGGATCATGAAAGGCGGCAGCCATGCGGTGTGCCCCGCCGGGATTCCAAACTATTATGATCCGAATGACGCCAATGCGTATATCTGGACCTATGGCGTGCTGTCAAATTCGTCCCCGGCCGACAAAATGCACCAGCTTACCGGGGCATATGTGTTCGTCAACGGGCGGAAACTGAATGCGCCATCCCGGTACGTGTATATTTTCGATTCGATGCGGAAAAGCGACGGCAAGCAGTATACGTCGTGCAGTCCGAGTGACAGCAATTACGGACTGGCGGCTTTTCGTCACAAGATGACCGCAAATGGCGGATTCCTCGACGGACATGCCGAGTCCTTGCAATCCGGCGAATACGCGAAGCTTCTGCGTGGAGACGCCATGTACAACAGCAGTACGCGAGCCGTGAACGTTTTCGCCGACGGAGCGTCGAGAATACCGGTTGCGAGATAGATTATAGATAATGAATAAAGGAAAAAACAGATGATAAAACTGTTCAATACGATTCTGATTTTGATGTTTGCGGCGTTGCTTTCCGCAGCCGACCGGATTGCCTACGGTTCTGATATCACCGACGAGGCGCAGTTCAAAAAACTGCATGAACTCGGATTTAACTATTATATCTGGAAGATGGGCGCGACCCCTGCGAATGTCGGTGAAATCCGCGAGGACAACGGTCGACTCTCGGTTATTCCCAACGCCAAACTGCTGGAGAAAATCCGCACCGCCGCCCGGATCGCCGCCAGGTATGATATCAAACTCCTGATTTCCAGCGGCTTCGGCTCTCAGGCGTTGAATGCCTGGAAAAAGCTTGGACCTTATACTCCGGCTGTACTGGAAGGACCCCGCTCATATCTCTCGCGCGGCAAAAATCAGGCTCCGTGGCCCGGCGATAAAAAGTTCTGGCAGGAGTTCATGAAGCTCGACCCGCTGGTGGCGGCGGAATTGTCGAAGGAATGTCCGGCCATTGCCGGATTCCTTTTTGACCTTGAAATGTACGCGGGCAAAATCAATTGGTGGTATTGCTCCAGTTTTGACGACGCTTCGTTCGCAGAATTCCGCCAGACCCGGCCCGAGGCGAAAATTCCCGATCTGCCGGTCGGAAAGCGTTATGATTACCTCGCCGGACATGGATTGCTGAACGATTATTATCAGTTCCTCGGCAAATATCCGCTGGCAAATGCCCGGGCGCTTGGCGAGGCGGTCCGCCGGGTCAATCCCGACTTCCAGCTCGGTATGTATGCATTTTCGGTGGATTATTTTCATCCGCAGTTTGCCCGTGGGTTGAGCGAAGGGGCTGGGCGTCCGGTCTGGGTATTTTCGGAAGAGGAGTATAACAGCGGCATGACGCCGAACGTTTTTGCCACCATGCGGGCGCTGGACCGGGAGAAATTCTCCTACCGCTATTTCCCGGGGCTTCATGTGACCAGGCTTGCGCCGTCCGATTTCGAACAGCAGGCGGTCCGGTTGGCGGAAGCCTGCGGCGGGTACTGGTTCTTTACCTCGGCTTCGCTGCTGATGCCGCAGGATAAACTGCCGGCCAAGGATATGACTTACCGTTTCCAGCACGGCTACACTCTGGCGGACTACGAGACGGCCATGCGGCAGGCCAATGAAGCTGTAAAAGCATTGCCGGAAAACCCGGTACGTTCGATGCCGTCCCTGTCACCGGCTGGGGCCGGCGAGATCCTGTTGACTCCGGATATTTTCAAGCGCACCGCACCGGGCGCTTCCGGTATCCGGGTGTTGCCGTTGGGGACGAATACGGCGATCATCGCCGGGAAGGAATTCGACGGTGAAAAATTGTTCGACGGTTTCAATGCCGTGCCGGGAATCGTCGGCTGGTCCTTTACCCGGAGCATGGACAATCCGGTGGCCGGGGTAGAGTTGAAGCTCGGCAAGGTGGAGCCGGTCAGCCGCGTGGCGGTATCCGTGCCGCGGGCGCTGAACCGGAATTACCGGGTGCTGGATGACGATTTCGAAGTGGAAATACAGTTGCGGGTCCGGGGCGAATGGCGGACCGTCGGGAAATATGCCAGTTCGGAGCTGCGGGGGAAATTCGCCAACATCAATCATACATTTTTCGATATAAACTGTGCAATCGACCCGCCGCTCCCGGCACAGATGATCAAGATCATAGTCCGTGCCGCCAATGCCAAGGCGGGGATGAGCAGACGAATCAAGGTTTATGACGCGGTCCATATCCTTCTTTCCGAGATCGCTGTCTGGAAAAAAAGCTCCTGAACCTGAGCCAGAACCTGAAATATACGAAAATCCCGGAGGTGAATTCCTTCGGGATTTTTTTATCAGGAGCGGAGAAAATATTCCCATTTTACCATTTCGAGGGGGTTGATTTTTTCTTGTTTCATGTTATAATATAAAGTAACACAAGATAATGTAAGGCGCGGATATGGTTATTGCCAAATACGAAAAAATACATCAGGAGCTCCAGGAGCAGATTCTGTCCGGCAAGTTCCATGACGGAAAGCTGCCGCCGCTGGCGATGCTGACCAAAATCTACGAGGCGAATCCTGCCACCGTTTCCAAGGCCGTCAAACTGCTGGAACAGGAGAAGCTGGTCCAGTGCGGGCCCGGCAGCGTCGGTACGGTGATCGATGTCAATGAAGTGAAACGGCGTCGGCGGGAGAGTAGTTTTTATGCCGGCGGCTGGTCCAAGGCGGCTTACTTGCGTTACGCGGTTTTTCGCGGTGCGGAGGAACCTTATAAATATATGTATCTGGAACAGGTAAAAGCGTTTCAGGAGCGTTACCCCGGCATTGAGATCGAAATCGTGTATGTGAGCAACCGTGAACAGTTGGAAGAACGTTGCGGCAAAGTCGACGTCTTCCAGTATTGCGCCCGGGAAAAGGATTTTCTGCTGCAGCATGGGCGCCTGACCGATATCGGCAAATATCTGGATGTACTGCCGCCGGACCCGTCTTTTATTCCACCGGATTCCCGGCATTCGGGAATGCCTTTTCTGTTCAACACGCCTGTCATGATTATCAATCGGAACTTGTTGCGCAAGCCGATTCGGAGTTGGGAGGACCTGTCGGAGCAGATCGACCGCGGCGAGATTATCCTGAATCTCGGGACACTGCCGTTTTTCTACCACTGGATCGGCGACCTGGGTGAAAATCTCTGTTCTGGCAGTAGTCTGGACCGGCTCAAAACGGCTATGTCGATGCTCCGGTCAATGCAGGGGCATGGTATTGAAATCGGCGGATGCCGGGTGCCGGAGGAATTCCTCAATGGTCAGGTCCCCGTATATGTCGCCTACACGAGTTATTTGCAGTTCCTTCCGGAAAAACTGCCGTTCGAGTGCGACGTGATCCTGACGCCGCGTCCGGCTGGAATTTTGCCGCTGTCCGAAACGGTGTTCAATGGGATTTCGCCCGGTTGCACGGCGCCGGTGGAAGCATATCTGTTCATTCGTTTCCTGGCGTCGGCGGAGTCGCAGGAGATCATGGCGAAATACCGCTACGCCCTGCCGGTGAACCGTGGCGTGCTGGAGAAATTCCGGCGCGAGAAATGTCCGAATATCGACTTCGAGGCGTTGTCCGGCAGTCGTTTCACCCTTGGCATCTCCTGGTGGGCCATCGTCAATCTGGAGAACAGCAATACGAGGCTGATCCGGCAGGGAATCGAGAATGGGCTCGGAGACGCCGAAATCGTGAAATCGATACAGGAACGCGCCATAGAATATCTGAAACTGGATCATTTAAGATAAAAAGGAGAATGATTGACATGAAAAAGAATTTTACACTTATTGAGCTGTTGGTGGTTATTGCGATCATTGCCATTCTCGCGGCTATGCTGCTGCCGGCTTTGAGTTCGGCCAGGAGCAAGGCGGTTGCCATGAAATGCAATTCGAACATCCGGGAAACGGGACGCGTCCTGATGAATTACAGTATGGATTATGACGATTATCTGCTGGCCTCCTACGACAAGGTAAACTTCAACTACCTCTATTGGAGCAGTATCTTGATGAAGGCCAATTACGGCGGCTTTTCCGGGGAGGTCTGGAGCGGGCAGAAGCGTTCCATATATCATTGTCCGGGCGAAAAGGATCACCTGTGGACGGATACCGATACCGCACCGTCCAAGGCGACGGCCGGTTCTTTCGTTGATTATGCGCTGAACCGGAACACCCGTGGCTACATCGACAACGCCGCCCTCATCTGGCACAAAACCTCTTCCCTGAAGAAACCGTCCACGCGTGCCATGCTGATCGACAGCGACAATATCATATTCAGACAGCAGAATATCAAGCCGCTGGCGGATGTGGACGGAACACGGCATCGGGGCATGCTCAACATCACTTTTGAAGACGGGCACACCGGATCGATGTCGGAACTTGAATTGCCGATAAAAAGCTGGTTCACCATGATCGGGCAGTTTTGCGAACAGGGGACGGAATCCGGCGACGTGCTGTATCCGTATTGATAGACTGAACCCTCGGAGAATTTATGAAAAAGGGAATTTTTATGCTGGCCGCCGGGATGTTGACACTGGGAGCCGTGGCGGCGTTCGATGAGAACGAATGGTTCAAATCTGAAATCGACCTGAGGACTCCCGCGGTCAAACAGGCGGAGGCGCAATGGCTGAAACCACCCGCCGCTCCATATCCTTTCGCGAAAACCGGAATGAAGACGATGAACGGGATACCGTGGCCTCATATCGATGGAAAACCGTTGCGGATGGTTTCCCGGGCGATCATGAATTATCAGTTCAACGGCAATCCGACGGAACGGCTGCTGCGGGAGCATGGCGTAAAGGTTTTCGTCCTGGACGTTGACTGCGCCCAACTCCAGCCGCCCCCGGGCAAGGGGTTCACGATGGTCGATACGACGTTCGAAAAATTCATGCAGTCGGCCGAATCGCTGGTGAAGACGGTTCCTGACGCGAAGTTCATAGTCCGGCTCTGGCTGACCAATGTCCCGCCCGACTATGTCGAGCGTTTTCCGCAGGCGGTAATGACCGGGGAAGACGGAGGGACCGACTGGGGCCGGAGCTACGGCGGCAACGGTCATACCCGGCGAACCAATTTTCTGGACGAATGGCGCTTGTATACCGGAGAATTCCTGGCCAAATTCATCGAAAAGATCGGGCAGTCTCCCTACGCGCCGCACGTGGCCGGATTTTATCTGGCGGCGATGAACAGCGGCGACTGGCTCAGCGCATCGAGGATGATCGCGCCCACGGACTCGTCGGCGGTCAGCTCCTGCGCGACGTCGCGCCAGCGGCGAATGGTGGTATTTCAAGGGAGCGGGGGATGTCGGTTGGGATTACAGCTCCGGGCGTAAAGAACTTTTCAAGCGCTACCTGGCGTTGAAATACGGCCCCGACCATGTGAAAATCCTGAAGGAACGCTGGAAATTGAATTCGGCCGAAGAGGTTTACGAACTGCCGTCACTGGCCGAGCGCGGACATTACCCGATCCTTCCGGGAAGCAAAGTCAGTGAATACAACCAGATCCTGAATTTGCCTATTTCCGGGGCGGCGGCGTATTTCGCCCGGATCATCAAGGCCAAAACCGGCGGCAAGTCGCTGGCCGGCATGGAGATTCATGCTTATCTGAATATTTTTAAAAATAACGGCACGATATTCCTGAACCGTCTGCTGCGAACCCCGGAGATTGATTTTCTGGGTGGCCCTCCGTCGTATGACGAGAGGAGTCTGGGCAATTATGCGATTGAGCGCGCCGCCCTGACATCGCTTCAAAAACACGGCAAGTTCTGGTTTTCGGAGGAGGATATCCGTCCGCATACCGCTTACGGCATGCCCAGCGGCGCCGCCGGAGAACCGCCCGCGACCCGCGAGGGCAGTTTGAACGTCATTCGCCGCCAGTTTGCCGCCGGAATGTTGAAAGGCTATCCGGGATACCTGATGGATTTCGGCATCAACTGGTTTCACGATGTGCACATCGCCCGGACGGTTCAGGCGTGCAATAATATTTTTGAAGTCCTGACCCGGCAGGGAAAACTGAACCGGAAATGCCGGATTGCGCTGGTCAGCGACCAGGAGAGTCAGTTGTACGGCAACTATTTCGCCAATCCGACCCTGATCCGGCAAAAGGTGTTCAGCCGCAGCGGGCTTGATTATGATTTCTATGAACTTGAGGATTTTATTGTTCCCGGCGCGGCCGACCAATACCGCCTGGTGTTTTTCCTGAACCTCCGCTCGCTTGGCGGGGGCGAACGTCAGGGGATTGAAAAGCTCAAGAGCAACGGGCGGACTTTGGTCTTTCTCCACGATCCCGGTGCTCTCGACCTGAGCGGTCAGACGCAGGACGATCCGTCGAGAATGGGGGTGCTGACCGGCATTCGGCTGGCGGCTTCAAGCGATTTCCTGAAAGGTCCGGTGCACTGGAAAGGCGGCGGACTGCGGGCATTGTCCCCTGAGGCGGAAATCCCGGTCAAGGATGATTCACTGACCGGCGAAACCCGGCTTTGGCGGCAGGTTTCCCTGTCGGATGCGGCGGTGGGTTACAAGACCGGCAACGTGCTGAGCCGCTTTTACGGCGATGATGCCGATTCCGTGGTTCTGGCCCGAAATGCGGATGGCAAACCGGTGACGTTGTTCCGGAAATACCCCGGATGGACCGCGGTTTTCAGCTCTTCGTGCCTGCTTCCGGTCGAATTGGTGCGGACTTTGGCGCAATATGCGGGGACGCCTTCCTGCTGCAGCGGCCCGGATGTGGTATTCACGGCGGGCGACGCGGTGGCCGTCCACGCGGTCAGCGACGGCAGGCGGACCATCACCATGCCGAACCCCGGTCCGGTCGTGGAAATGTTCAGCCGTCGGCAGGTATCGGATTCCAAAACCTTCGATTACGAGTTTAAATTCGGTGAAACCCGTCTGTTCGTCACCGGTAATGTACTGCCGGAACTGGAGAAAATTGAAAAGGCGGAAACTATTGAAATAATGGAGCTTGTAAAGAATAATCCCGCGCCGGACACTGCGAGCGGATTTTATCGCTGGCAGCGCGTCAAGCGTCCGGAGAAATTTTTCGGCGAGCGGAAAGTCTCTCATGCAGACCGGTATGGTGATTTCCCATTGCGGGTCAGTACGCCGCAGGCATATCTGGTGGCGGACGCTTCCATTGGCGAACCGGCACAGCTTAAGGACATCGCCCGGGCGTTGCGCGAAGGTCCCGAACCGGAACGCAGCGCGAATTCGGCATCGTTCAACCGGCTGAAAGCGGCGTATCGCCTGCCGCGGCAATGGGAAGCGATGGCGACCGATCGTCCGTTCGTCTATCTGCAGGAAATCGGGATCGGCGAGGGACAGTCCGGATTGGCGGCGTTTTACCTGACGCACCCGGAAAATAAAAAAGTCCGCATTCTCTTTTCGCATTCCGGTCCGGCTGAATTGTGGATCGACAACCAGCTGACGGAATTGCCGGAAGAGGGGGCCGAAGTGACGCTGCCGGGGACTTGTTCACTGATCATGATGAAGTTGACCAATACCGATGGGGAAGATGGATTCAGCATCAAATTTTACGAGCCGGAGGCGAAAACGGAACGGGGAAAAACGTTGCCGAATCGTCTGGCCGCTGTCGGTTTGAGCGTCCGGCTGGCTCCGTCCGGATACAATACCCGGTTGGAAAAACAGGTGTCATCGCTTGAGTTGTCCGGGCCATGGTCCAATATTGATTTTGTCGAAGGCGTCGGCACGATGACGAAGTCCGCTTCCGCCGTCAATCAGACCCGTTTCGAGATTGATCCCGAAGCCAGATACCAGGTCGGGGTATCCGTTTCCGGTAAGGGCGGCGGCAACTGGTTCATCGGCTTCGCTCAATATGACGCGGACGGCAAGCTGATTGGCACCCGCGAGGTCCATTATCTTCCGGGTACGGATACCGAACTGGCGAAGCCCTGCTCGGTGAATGACACGGTCGTGTATTTGAAGAATGCTGAAAAATGGCAGGTCATGCCGAACGGCTGTATCGCGTTCCAGACGCAACCCGCTCTGAAAGACCTGCCGAACCGTAGCCTCAGCCGGAACGGCATCAAAAAAATCTCCCGCGAAGGCGAGGTGTGGGCGGTGACGTTGGCGGCTCCGGTTGGCAAGGCGTATCCGGCGGGGACGGGTGTTCGTCAGCATCGGGCCTGGACGCAGCAGAATTTTGTCCAGAGCGCCGGAATTCCGGCCGATTGGAAAGCGTTTTCCGGAGAGTGCGGAGGATTTCCGGCCGGGCCCCCAGAATCCCGGAAATGGTGGCCGGGCGCAAAGACGTTTTCCGTGATTCTGCTTGCAAACCTGAAAGACGGCGATTCGATTCGCTTCCAGGATGTCCGCCTGGAAAAAGAAGCATGGACGGAGGCCCGGTGAGCCTCCGCCTCAATCAATATTAATCAATACTGGATGTCCGGCGGGCAGGGATCGTAGCGCGGATGTTTTACTTGGGGAACTCTCATGCCGCCGGTGCGGTAAATCGACGGTGCGCCGAGGCATTCCAGCTTGAGCACCGGGGCTAACACGGATTCCAAGCCCGGCGGCAGTTTGATTTCGACCTTGCCGTCGGATTGTTTGACGTCGAGTTTGCCGAATGAACCGCAGCTTACCGATTTGATTTCGGTTTCCATACCCGTGAATACCCAGTTATCGCCCGGACGGTAGAGCATGGTGAAAAATAAATTGTTGCCGGACGCGGTGAAGATACCGGCGCCGTCCCAGTCGGCGTTGTCGCCGTCTTTGCGGAGCATCGGGTCGAATTTCAGCGGGGTATTGGCGGTGACGGCCTCGCGGCCGCCGTCGCGGAGCCATTGTCCGACTTGACGGATGACTTCTGCGCTGGGTTCCGGGATGGAACCGTCGCCGCGCGGACCGATGTTCAGGAGCAGATTGCCGTTGCCGTTGCCGCATGTCAGGAGCATTTTTACGACTTCAAGCGGAGATTTCCAGTTGTCGTCGTTCCGGTGATAACCCCAATGGTCGTTCAGTGTCATGCAGGCTTCCCAGGGGCGCCACGGCGTCGGGGCGCTGATGTGTCCCTCCGGAGTGCCGAAGTCGCCGGGGAGCCCATTGCGTCCGTTGAAGATCAATTGCGGCTGGATTTTTCGCAGGGTTTCATTCATGCGTTCACCTTGCCAGCCTTCGGCGTTGAAAGGCCACCAGCCGTCATACCACAGGACATCAATGGGATTGAAACGAGTGACCAGCTCTTCGAGCCGGGCGAAGGTGTTGGCGATAAACGTTTCGTATGCGGCCGAGTTTTCCAGAGCCGCCGCGGCGTCCGGTTGGTCATACCAGTTATTCAAGCTGTGGTAAAGACCGATTTTCAGGCCGTGCCTGCGGGCGGCGGCGGTGATTTCGGCGACGAAGTCGCGTCCGCACATTTTCATGGAATTGAACGGCGTGAGCTTGGAATCGTACATCCGGAACCCTTCATGGTGCATGGTGGTGAACACCAGATACTTCATGCCGCCCTCCACCGCCAGGGCGCAAATGGCGTCGGCGTCGAAGTGTTCAGGGTTGAATCCGGCGGCGACGTGTTCCATTTCGGACGGCGGTATCTGTTCGCGGTTCATGACCCATTCGCCCCGCGCCAGTTGGCTGTAGAGGCCGAAATGCACGAACATTCCGTACCTCAGTTCGGCAAAATCCATGAAAAAATTCCTGTTGTTTAGTAATTCTTGATTATATTCAAACTCAAACCGTTCAAGCATTCGCCACGGCCCGTTGATCGGGCATCAGTAGTCGATGATTGAAAAGCCGGCTTGAGCTTCTACTTTGACACGTTTGCCTTCCTTTACCTGATCCAGAGCGGTCACCACATTGGCGGTCCAGAGGTCGATGATAGCGCGGATATTGGAAAGGGGAGTGAATTCCCTGGCATTGAACAAAGCCGTTTCTCCTTTTTCGCGGTCGGCGAAAACCGCCAGCACATTGCCGTTTTGAGAGTCCCGGATAACGGATTCCATGGCGATGGCGCCACCGTTATCGCCGGATGCGCTCTTGGCCCCCAGCTTCAACGGCAGCAGCAGCAAGCCGATCGGGGTCAGACTGCTGAGGTTGGACACCGCGCCCAGGACCGGTTTGTTCGGCACCATCTGGACGATGGCGAATTCGAGAGCCAGGGTTTTAGCTCCGGGTTGTTCCTCAAGTTTGAAATATTTGCTTTTGGCGAAAGCCTTGCGGAATGATTCATGGGTGTATTCGGCCATGGCTTTGAGGTCTTCCTCGTGAGAGTCGACCAGATAAGAGATGTTGGCTGATCCCCACCAGGAGGTTTTCAACTGTTTGGGCGAAACGACAACCGCGACGGTGATTTTGTCATATTTTTTGATTTCCGCCGGTTTGCCCCAGGCTTTCTGGAAACCGGCCGCCTCCGTCTGTTTCATCAATCCGGCGTATTCTGGCGGAATGAATACTTCTTCCTCGGCCGGAGGAGAGGTGCATCCGCTCAACAATGAGAATCCCAGCACTGCCGTTACCTGCAATAAACGTTTTGACCATTGTTTTTTCATACCGCATTCCCTCCTGAGTAGTTGGTGAAGAATCAGCCCGTGGGATCATGGATTCCCACACCATTTCGGTATTTTTAATAAAGCACCGGAAAAAGAGGATTGCAAATGAAAAATGCGGAAAAGAAAACACTTCGCGAATGGAAAAATGTAGTGTGGAGAAGTATTGTACCGCCGTACATGTAAATTTATCATCAGGAGATACGTCATGATAAAATTAGGATTAAGCTCGTACAGTCTGGCGCAAGCCATCCGCAAAGGCGAAATGGATATTCCCGGCGCGGCCCGCTTTGTGGCGGAAAACGGCGGCAGCCACCTCGAAATTTCCCCCGGAATGCCCACCCTAACCGGCAATGACGAATTGATCGGCAGGATCATCAGCACGGTCAATGAAGTCGGAATCGAAATTTCAAGCTATACTGTCGGAGCCAATTTTATCAAGCCGACCGTCGAGGAATACAGGGCGGAAGTCGAACGGATCAAGGGCGAGGTGGAAACCGGCGCACGGCTGGGCGTTACCCGGATGCGCCACGACGCGGGTTCGCGTCCGATTCCCGAAACCTCCTATGAACAGTTCGAAAAAGACCTGCCGGCGGTGGTTGACGCCTGCGGCGAAATCGCCGACGTCGCCGCCAAATACGGCATTGTCACCAGCATCGAAAACCACGGCTTTCATTTTCAGGCGAGCGAACGGGTTCAGCGCCTGATCCTGGCGGTGGGACGCGATAACTTCCGCACCACGCTGGATGTGGGCAATTTTCTGTGCGTCGATGAAGACCCGGAAATCGGTACCCTCAACAACATTCGTTTCGCCTCGCATGTGCATTTCAAGGATTTTCATATTCATCGCGACCCGCCGGTGAAGGACGGATACATCAAAACCGCCCACGGGCGTTATATTCGCGGCGCCGTAACCGGCGACGGCGATGTGAAGCTGGATGCGATCGTGAAGATCATCAAGGCTTCCGGCTACAAGGGATTTTTGTCGATCGAATACGAAGGCTGGGACGAATGCCGCAGCGCCTGTACCCGGGCTTTGAAAAACGTGCAGGCATTGCTGGACCGCAACTGATTTGTCGCCGGAAACAGCCCGGCTCAGATATTTCCCAGGAAAATGGAGGTGAAGCCGCGTTGTTCGCCGTATTCGCGAATGCGGTACAGAGTTTCGCGCGGCGTGCGCTCGACATGCATTTTATAGGCCGGGTGATAGGCGGAGAAATGGAGCGGCACGTCCTTATTCAGGTGGGCATCGACCCAGTCAAACCAGTTTTTGATCATTTCCTCCGAGTCGTTCTGACCGGGAATGACCAGATTGGTGATTTCGATGTGTTTGCCCAGTTCGTAGAGATAGCGGATGGAATCCAGCACTGGCGCGAGCGACCCGCCGCACAATGAATGGTAAAACTCTTCGGAGAAGCCTTTCATGTCGATATTGGCGGCGTCGATCAGGGGGTAGAGGTCGGCGGCGGCTTCGCGGGTGATGTAGCCGTTGCTGACCAGAACGTTTTTCAACCCTTTTCCCGCGGCGGCGTTGGCGGTGTCGATGACGTATTCGGCGAATACGGTGGGTTCATTATAGGTGTAGGCTACCGACAGACAGTTGTGCTGAAGTGCCAGTTCGACGATTTCGGCGGGGGCCAGGTAGCGGGGGAGCTCCTCCACATTGTAGTAACCGCGCGACAGTGAATCGTTTTGGCAGAAACTGCATCCGAGGTTGCAGCCGAAAGTCCCGAAGGAGAACGTCCGGGTGCCGGGCAGGAAACGCGCCAACGGCTTTTTTTCGATCGGATCGACGCCGACGGAAACCGGATGCCCGTAGGCAATGGAACCGAGTTGGCCATTGAGGTTGGCGCGTACGCCGCAGAAACCGGTCCAGCCGGGCTTGATCAGGCAGAGCCGCGGACAGAGATGGCAGCGGATGGAGGGCGGATTTTCCGGCTGCCACCAGCGTGCCGGGTGAATGGATTGTGCTGTCATAAGCTGATTTTCGCCTCCTGTTGATGAATGGTTCATAACAAGTTCTTCCTCTACATTATAATCCAGTCCGGCGGATTATTCAATGGCGGGGATGGGGTATTTTTCGCGATATTTTCTATTGTCTGTCTTGATTTGCCACTAAAATAGATTACATTGATAGCTGATCATTTTTTTTAAATAACTTCATATTCGGTAAGGTGCAATGAAAAATATTTTTGGTATTTTGGTGACGGCGGCGGCGGTTTTTCTGTTCAGTTTGAATTCTTTTGCGGAAACCAAAGCGGCTGAGGCGGCGCCGGTTGTCAAGGCGCAGGAATCGGCGCAGAAAACCGTGGCGGCTCCGGCGAAAGTCGAGGAGTCGGGAAGCGGCATCGGTACGCATCTTTTCAATATGGGGCGTGGTGTTGTCAATATCGGAACCTGCTGGGTGGAAGTTTTCCGCTGTATGCTTTACCGTGATGCGGAAGTGCCGTTGTACGGTTTTATTTACGGCGCCTGCGAAGGGGCCGGATTTACGGTGATGCGTGCGTTTACCGGCGTTACCGATATCCTGTTTCTCGGCTACGAGCCTGCGAACGTTTTTGAACCGCGTTTTGCTGAATTCGTCTGGGAGTCCCCGTGGCTGCCGAAACAGAATTTTCAATTCAAAACTCCGGTTTTGCCGGAAGATTAAAATTTTCAGTAAAAAAAGCGTCGGCATGGGCCGCGCCGGCGAACGCCCGGTGTTCCGGCCTGATGTCTAACGGTCCCGGAGGAATTCAATGACGTTGGATGAATTGCAATCCGCCAGCCAGACGGCTGATGCGCGGATAGAACATTTGAGAAAGTTTCTGAAGATCAACGAGAAGATCGCAGAACGCAAGCGCCTGGAAGAGGCGATGAGCGCGCCCGATTTCTGGGACAGCCGCGAAAAATCGCAGGCTACCGTGGAAGCCTTGAGCGCGTGCAAAAATATTATCGAGCCTTTTCGGGAAACCGAGAACGAAGTGAAAGATTTCGCCGTACTGTTGGAACTGGCCGCCGAAGACCAGTCCATGCTGGAGGAGGCGGATTCCACCTGGAAAGGACTGAGCCGCAGGCTGGACAATATCGAATTGGTCAGTTTTCTTTCGGGCAAATTCGATGCCGGGAACATGTATTTTTCGATTCATGCCGGGGCCGGCGGTACGGAATCCTGCGACTGGGCCAACATGCTGATGCGCATGTACCGCCGCTGGTTTGAACGGCGCGGCTGGAAGGACGAAATCATTGACATCCAGCCCGGTGAAGAAGCCGGTGTCAAAAGCGTGACCATAAAAGTTTCCGGCCAGTTCGCCTACGGCTACGGCAAAGGCGAAAAAGGGGTTCACCGGCTGGTCCGGATATCGCCGTTCGACAGCAATGCGCGCCGTCATACTTCTTTCTGTTCCGTGGACGTGTTTCCCGATATCAACGAGGACATCGACATTGAGATTGATGAAAAAGACCTGCGCATCGATACCTATCGTTCCAGCGGCGCCGGCGGTCAGCACGTGAATACCACCGACAGCGCCGTCCGGATCACACATATTCCCAGCGGTATTGTCGTTTCGTGTCAGAATGAACGTTCGCAGCACAAGAACCGTCATACCGCCATGCAGATGCTCAAAGCCCGCCTGTACGAACTCGAAGAAGAAAAGCGTCGTCAGGAGGCCAATACCATTTCCGGCGTCAAAACCGAGATGGGCTGGGGCAACCAGATCCGTTCTTATGTACTTCAGCCGTACCAGATGGTCAAGGATCTGCGGACGGAGGTTGAAACCAGCAATACTTCGGCAGTGCTCGACGGCGATATTGACTTATTCGTCGAAGCATGGCTCAAGAAGGTCAGTGCCGAATAATGGGCGAGGTGAAACAGCCTACTTCCTATGTGTGCACGGTGACAGCCGAGCAGGCCGTCGAGCTTGAGTCGTTGCTCCGGCAGAAGGGTTGGAAGTTCAGTGAAATGCCTTACAGTTTGTGGAAAGCCGCCAGCGAAAAAGTCAATGTCGTGGTTTACAAAAGCGGCAAACTGACGGTACAGGGGCAGGGAACCGCCGATTTCGTCATGTTCATTCTGGAGCCCGAAATTCTCAAACAGGCGACATTCGGTTACGAGAAGGAATTAGGGCTTGAAGTTCCCGTCAAAAAAGAGCCGGTCGAGCTGCCGCCGGAAAGTTTCGAACCTCACGCCGGTGTCGATGAGAGCGGGAAAGGCGATTTTTTCGGCCCGCTGGTGATTGCCGCGGCCTATGTGGATGATTTTACCGCCCGCAAATTGATGGAATTCGGTATTCGCGACTCGAAAGCGGTGAAAAGCGATCGTAAAATCCGTGAACTTGCCAATATTATCCGCAAAACCCTGGCCGGAAAATTCACCCGCGTAGCCATCGGTCCCGTTGCTTACAACCGTCTTTACGGCAAATTCGGAAACCTGAACCGCCTGTTGGCCTGGGGCCATGCCAGGGCGATTGAAAATATTCTGGAACGGGTGCCCGAGTGTCCGCGCGCGCTGTCTGATAAATTCGCCAATGAAAACCTGATCAAGAACGCCTTGATGACCAACGGACGCAATATCCGTCTGGAACAACGGGTACGGGCGGAATCCGACCCCGCCGTTGCGGCGGCTTCGATCCTGGCACGCGAAGCATTCATCGATGCTCTGGACAAGATGGGCGGCGAACTGGGGATGAAAATACCGCGCGGCGGCGGCGTTCAGGCCGACGAAGCGGCGGCGGAAATTTACCGGAAGTCGGGCCGGGATGGACTCCTGGCCTGCTGCAAGGCGCATTTTAAGAATTTTACCCGGCTGACAGGGCCGGTGATCGAGGAGGGAAATCAATATGGCAGTAATCAGCAGTAAACCATTTTGCCGGATGTCCGACGGGACCGCTGTGACGGTGTACCGCCTGGAAAACAGTTCCGGTTCCACCGTGGATATCATTGATTGGGGCGCCGCGGTCGTGGGCATGAAAGTGCCGGACCGTCGCGGAAAACATTTTGATGTTGTCCTCGGATTTGCGGAACCGACCGACTATGAGTTCAACGCACCGGGGTTCGGGATCATTGCCGGGCGTTATGCCAACCGTATAGGGCATGCCGAGTTCGAGCTTGGCGGTCGCAAATACCGTTTGCCGGCCAACAGCCGCGGCGGCTGTTGTCTGCATGGCGGCGAACGCGGTTTCGGCAGGCAGTTATGGCAGGCTCGTGCGGTCGACGGGGCGCCGGAACTGAGCTTGCACAGCCCGGACGGTGATCAGGGATTTCCCGGCAATTGCGATGTAAAAGTGGTTTATCACCTGACCGAACACAACGAACTGGGCATTGATTATTTTGCGGAAAGTGATCGCGATACGGTAATCAACCTCACCAATCATACTTATTTCAACCTTGACGATTCGGACCGGATCTACGACCACGAGATTTTCATCAATGCCG
>CALABZ010000105.1 GCA_937888615.1 uncultured Lentisphaeria bacterium
GAGGGGGCGCAATCAGAAAATTACGCCGTTTTGAAAATTGTTAGGACAGGTGTGAGTCGAATTATTCTTTCTGTAGTGGTGTTGGGAGAGAATTTGCCGGAAGACCTTGCTTACACGTTTTTCAGCAACAGCAACTCGACCGGAAAGCGACTTTCCGATTATGACCTACTGAAAACGCATCATTTGCGCTACGTCAAAGAAGAATGGTTTGCTCAAAAAGTGTCGGTACGGTGGCATAATCTTGAAAAGTCCGGCGATCAGGACGAATTATTGCATCAAATGCTTTTCCGCTTGCGGAACTGGCGAAGCGGAAATCAATTTCACTTGAATGCGGCAAAAACCGCCGAACGTGATATGTTCAATCATTATGCGGTAAATACGGAGCCTCTTTCCGGATTTGCAACACTCCCGACGCGGCAATTCCGCTTTGATTCCATTCTTTCCGGGGGACGGGATTTTTTCGATTACACGGAACATTACCGGAAAGCGTTGGTGGAATTCAACAATCAACCCGTGATCCAGGAACTTCATAAGGCATTGCGCTGGCACAGCAATGGAGTTATCCATGCTGGAATCAAAGCGGCGGCGTTTCTTTTTTACTGTAAATTCGGAGAATTCTACTTGGCCGATGCGGTTTACGCGCTTGCATACCGCCTGTCCATACTGAGAAATGAAACCCGCGTGATGGGGAAATATCTTTCCGGCCGCATATTTCAGGAATGCACGGCCAGTCTTGATCGAGTAACCTCCGAAGGTGAATTTCTGGCAATAATGCTGAACCGGAAAGAGCAGTATAATATCAGCAATACAGGAAATACTGCGAAGTCATACTGGAATGCTCTTGAAAATTTTCTGGGCCAGCTTGAAAAAGAACACTATCTCTCTATTCCGCAAGATCATCAAAAAAGTAGTTTGTTTAAAATAAGGTTGACTCAACTATGAATACAAAAAACTTCGAGCAGGCCGTTACCGCTGAAAAATTAAGCGCCTTAAAAGAAAAATTGAATATTCCTATTTACCAACGCCTTTTTGTCTGGGAAGAATCACAAATTGAACAGCTTCTTGCAGACCTGAAAGAAGCAAGCGAAACCAAAGAACCGTACTACATCGGGATTATAACCATCGTGGAGAACGGCAAGAAGCCGAAGCAAGATGATGACGGAATAATATGGGATATTGTCGATGGGCAGCAACGGTTGACTTTTCTGACTCTTTTCGGCGCATACATGTATAGCAGGAAGGATGTTACCGCCGAAAAATGGAGAGCATTTATTTTTGCCGGCCAGGAGAAAAATGATCTGCGTATCAACTACTTCGGACGCCCGGAAGACCGAAAGGACTTAAGCCTGATTGTCGAAAAAGATTACTCCGAGGTCCAAAATCCCAACTTCCGTAAGTTTCTTGAAATAATAGAGCGGCGGGAGGCGGACGAGGAATTTTCCTGTTATGTTTACGAGAAAGTATCATTCTTGATTTCAGAACTCCCGGGGAACTACACCTCCATAGACTTGAATCGCTTTTTTGAGAAAATGAATGCCGCGGGCAGACAGCTAACGCCGGTGGAACAAGTTAAAGGAAAATATTTTCCGGTCAAAGCAGAACTGTTTGATCGCTGTTTGAATTTTGAAAAGCGCTATACAAATGGTATATGCACTGAAAATAATTCTGTAGCACGCAAACTCATTGATATACTTAATGATGACTCCAATCCGCAAATACCCTCGGAACCAGTCGCGGAAACGGGTGTTGAGCGCTATTCCAATCGTTCGATTCTGCGTCCGGCAATCCTTTTGCTTCATGTATTGAAAATCACGTCGGGAGAAAATATATCATTGGACGAAAGCAAATTGCTTGAAACATTCTTCAAATGGGATTTTGATAGAAATAAATTCATCGAAAACATGGTTGCATATCGTGTATGGCTGGATGCCAATATCATTTATTTGACGCGTTCGGACGACAATGCGTTTGAATATGCGTTCCGCAAAGATGACAACAGCGATCAGGAAGAGTCCTCGGACGAACGGAAACTAAGGCAGTATCAGGCAATGCTGTATGTTTCCTCCACTTCCAGCCAGGAATGGGTAATAGACTCCTATCAAACCAAGCAGCCGCTTTCTCTTGATAATTTGAAACGATGGGATGCAGAGAAGCGACATGTAATGCCGGAGCGGAAACATATGACATACCACACGATTAATCGTTACTGGTTCTGGAAGTTGGATTATATTTTATGGGAAATGGTTGAGAATGAGATTATTGTAAAAGAAGCAGAGCCTTATAAGTTAGATGAGAAAGAAATCGCGGCGATCAAAAATTACACTTTTCGGGCAAACCGTTCAATCGAGCATTTGCATCCGCAAACTTCTGCTGACAAATGGGACGACACATATCTGCATTCTTTCGGAAATCTCGCAATAATTTCGGCTTCCTTCAATTCAACTCAAAGTAACGAATCCGTTGGGGTGAAGTTTGCCAGATTGTCCGATACGCAAATCCCTCAGAGAAAGTTGGAAAGCATAAAAATGCTTCTAATGTTTAAGCTTGCAGACAAAAAAGAAGATGGCTGGAAGCCCCCAAAAGCCATGGACCACGAGAATGAAATGCTGAAACTTTTAAGCAATTACGGGCAGGTTGTTGAAAATGATTCAGTTTGTCAGTAATCGACAGATATATGAGCGGGTGATCCGCGATCTGGTGCCACAGTCGCGGAGGTGCCTGTGGATCGCCACCGCCGATATCAAGGATATGTACGTGGGAAAAGCCGGGCTGACAAGGCAGATGGGGCCGTTTCTGCAGATTCTGGCGGAACTGCTGGAGCGGCGTGTGGAATACGGCTGATTCATGCAAAAGAGCCCCGGGCCAGCGTTCCGCAAGGATTTTGACCGGTTCCCGGGGCTGTGGGCCGGAGTGGAACGGGTGCGGTGTCCGCACGTCCACTTCAAATGCGTGATTATCGACAGCAAACAGGCCTTTTTCGGCACCGCGAACTTGACCGGCGCGGGCATGGGGGCCAAAGGCGGAAACAACCGCAATTTTGAAAACGGCGTCCTGACCGATGATCCCGGATTGATCGAACCTTTAACTACTCAGTTCGACGATGTTTGGTGTGGCGTGTTCTGCACCAAATGCGGGCGCCGGCAATATTGCACCGACTGCCTGTTGCTTTAAATCACGGACATGGAGGCGATATGTATTTGAACAAAGAAGACTGCAAAAATTTTTTCTTTATGAGAAAATGGCAGCTAAACCGTGAATTTGAATGGACAGTTGAAAACCGAAAAAGAATCGCGGAAAAAAGCAACACCATAATGCGTGAAATCGCTTGTACCGTTGAAGAAGCCAAAAAACAGGAGGCAATTCTGAAAAAGCGGCTCGCGGACGGTGATTATTTTGTGAATGATTATGAAATTGAATGCGAAATTCTTTTTGCTTATTGGGATATTTTTGAGAATTATGACAAAGATTGTGGTACAAGGCTATTTTTAGAAGAACAAAGCACAATATCTTTTTCAATCGATAACCCGGTTCAGCTTGACAAAGAACTTAATTGGAACATTGAGATTTTCCCGGAAGACTGGGACCCAAATATGTATGTCTCATATGCGGTTCACGAATTATGCTGTCACAATATTTGGAGTCTCCAGGACTTTTTGAAAATCAGCGAGTTCTATTCGGAAGTGAACATACGGATTCTGAAAAACAAACAAAGATTGTGATTCTCTTGCGTCGCGCATGGAAGAGAATTTCGAACTTCAGGGCAGAAATGGTTCAAATATTGATCATTAATATTCAGATTTACACCATTACCGAAAATCCTACTCGATAAACTCTCCATAAAAAGCTGGCATGGCATTTGCTTATCGTTTATTGTGCAAATTTTGTCCAGTAAATGATGGAGGTGTTTCATGGGACGTTTTCGCAATAGTACGCATCATTATGTCAGAGCAAAGGCGCTGGAATTTTTTACCAACTTCATCCAGAATCATGATGATATCATTGAAGATAATGATACATTTGAGATTCTGGGTGACCTCGTCACACAGAGAGAGTTGGTCCGGCATATAAAACATGAATTTTCGCCGAAGAAATTAACCATGCTCCAAAATTGGTCTTGCCGGTACGAACGCTTGGATTTTGAAGATGAATCTAAAGAGATTTTTAGAGAAATCTGGAACAATGAGTCAGCCAGAAAGACGCTGCGAAATATAATTCTGGGGCTGATCGAAACGGGAAAAAAGCAGGTGCCATCAGGGAGGGATCCTTTTCGAGACCGGCTGGCGGAGCTACAGAGAACACTTCAGCTTTCCGATTTTGAGATCGATATTTTATTGGTTCTGCAGTTTGTCAGAAACGATATTTTATCAATCGCGCATGGGCGTAAACGGCAGGGAAGAGAACAAGAGAATCTGATTTTTGCGGCCAAATGCCTGAATTGCAGCCTTGGCGAAGTGCTGAAAGCTGTTGTGCCGCAGGGAAAGTTGAGGCGCTACAAATGTCTTGACGGTGACCTCGATTATAACGGTTCTCTGGATTCTTTTTTGTATGGGTTTGAAAAAGAACCATTGGCGAACAGTTATTTCCGGAAAGATCGCGGAGAGGTTTTGCCATGGGAGTTTTACGGGGAATTGGCGTGCAAGCACGGCAACATTTTAAAGGAGATGATTTTCGCGAAGGGAGATACAAAGCCGGTCAATATTCTGCTGTACGGTAAGCCTGGAACCGGCAAAACCAGTTTTGCACGAACGCTGGCGGCGGAATTGAAGTTGAATTGTTATTGTATCGCGCAAAATACCAATGACAACCGTGAAGGACGTTCATGCAGTACTCCGGAGTTTCGTTTCGGCGCGCTGCAGGTTTGCGATTCTCAAATTGAGCCCGGTCAAAGCCTCATCATTGTGGATGAGGCGGACGAGATGCTACGCGGACATGGTCCAGGAGGATTTATTGCCTTCTTCGGCAGCAAGGACAGCATAGAGACTGGCGACAAGGGGTTATTGAACAGTGTGTTGGACTCCGTAAAAACTCCTACAATCTGGATCACCAATACCCGTGCCGGCGAGCTTGACGAATCCAGTCGCCGCCGTTTTGATTACTCGATCCGGTTCGATGCGCTGACGAGCAGTCAACGGTTGATGATCTGGCGTAACAATGTCAATAAAATGAAGCTCGGTCGGCTTTTCAGCGAGTCCATGCTTGAAGCATTTGCCGGTCGGTACGCCGTCAGCGCCGGAGGTATCACATTGGTCCTGCAGAATATCGCCAAATTGAAACCATCAAAAACCGAAGTTTCCGCCTTGACGGAGAAATTGCTGGCTCCGCATTGCGAACTTTTGAATATTCCGTCTTCGGACGGTAAACTGCTGCCGGCCAAAGATTATTCCCTGAATGGGCTGAATATTCAAGGAGATATTCCGCCGGAGCGAATCATAAACGCCATCCGTAAGTTTCGAAATGAAAACTCGGAATATCCGGATCGTCCGCGCATGAATCTGCTGCTTTCCGGACCGCCCGGCACCGGCAAAACCGAATTCGTGAAATATCTCGGCAAGACCCTAAATACCAAGGTGATCGTAAAGATTGGAAGTGATCTTTTGTCCATGTATGTCGGCGGCACGGAGCAAAATATCAAACAGGCATTTATGGAAGCCGAAGCAGAGAAAGCCATTCTTTTCCTCGATGAAATCGATGGTCTGGTACAGTCCCGGGAGCGCGCGCAACGCAGCTGGGAAGTGACGCAAGTCAATGAACTCTTGTACCAGATGGAAAATTTCAATGGCGTCCTGATCGGTGCCACCAATTTTTCGGAGAATCTGGACCAGGCGACTTTGCGGCGTTTCACCTTCAAACTGGCATTCGATTATCTGGAAGAAACTGGCAAGAAGCTCTTTTTTGAGCATGTATTCCAGACGAAATTGTCCGAGGCCGAAGCGGCGCGCCTGGCCGCGATTCCAAACCTCGCACCGGGGGATTTCCGTACCGTTCGGCAAGGGTTGTACTTTCTCGATGAGGACACTTCCAATTCGGGACGCCTGAGCCGGCTTGAATACGAAAGCGCCGCGAAGAGGCAAAATCGCTTCTCCGCCAAAAACAAAGTAGGGTTCTGACGATGCGTATCAGAGTATTTCCCAGAAGCTTTTTTGAGTCAAGGATCGGCGGTGACGATGCCGAAATCCTTGAGCGGTTCAATGTCATCAGCATCAATACGCCATGTTTGCGGGAAAAACCGCCGTTCTCGACGGATTTATTGACGCATCCGAATTTACGGGTGGTTTATTTTGATGACGTTGAAAATCCCGCCGATCCCGAACAGCAGAATTTTCAATTCATGACCTCGGACGATGCCGAAACAATCGTTAATTTCATGCGTAGCTCAGATTTGCAGCGGCCTTTGTTGATTCATTGCACCGCCGGAATTTCGCGTTCCGGGGCGGTCGGCGATGTTTTTATTGATTAGAAACAAAAATACTTGTAATTTTATTGGGTAAGGATTATATTACTGGCATGGAAATTCAAGATGCCAGGAAGATAACC
>CALABZ010000106.1 GCA_937888615.1 uncultured Lentisphaeria bacterium
TTTCCCGGAACTCGGCAAAACAAAAACCTTTGCCGATATTGAAATCCTGGACGGCAGCAACAATGCCCCCGAACCGGAAAAAGACCGGGAGTGCGCATAATTCAACGCCATGAACCAAGCCCACGACACGCTTGGAGTCAATTCCGCGCAAACGTTCACATTGCGTTTGCGTCACGCTTAATTATTCTCTCCGGTATTCAGAATTTTCTTCACACCGTTGATCAATGGAATCAACGATTGATATGGCTTCGGGATGTCGGTGCCGAGCCGATAGATGGCGACGCCCATCGGTTTGTTGAAATCCCGAATAGCGAGTTCCACCACGCCACGTTTGGCTTCTTTGCAAAGCAGAAGCCCGATGCTTGGGTTTTCTTCCGGATGACGCTCCTGCGCATCCAATGCAGAAAGGTAATAGTTCAGTTGACCCAGATAGGCCGGCTTGAACTTTCCTTTTTTCAATTCGATCGCGACAAGGCAACGCAGAGCGCGATGATAAAAAAGCAAGTCGATGAAGGATTCCTCCTCCTCCACAATAATCCGGTGCTGATTGCCGATGAAACAGAAATCGGAACCAAGTGACTGAATAAACCGTTTGATCTCCCCTACCAAGGAGGATTCCAATACTCGTTCGTCCACATCGGCTTCGTCGCTGGCATCTTCGATGTTGATGAAGTCTAGCAGATATTCGTCTTTGAAGGCACGAACGGCACGGGCAGCCTGTTTATCGTCGGGAAGCGTCAACGCAAAATTATTGGGAAATGCGCCGAGCCTATGGAAATCATCCGCTTTGAGATGGCTCTTGAGCGTTGCTACACTCCAGAACCGCGCGGCACACTGACAGATATAGTACCAACTCTCAGTTTTGTCTTTGCATTTGGAAAAAATTTGTATATGATGAGTGAAGCCCACGGACAGAAACGCCTGCATTTCCGTTTGGGATAATTCATCGCTTGACCGGTGACCAGTTGTGGCAAGGCAAAGAACGGGAAAATCCGTATCTGCTAGATCGTCAGTCGGCAACTGACGATCTAGCGGCTTCTCTATTTCACCAATTGGCGATTGGTGAATTGAAAACCCCTGCCACGTTTCATAGAACTGCCTCATGTATCGGATGCTACTAGCGGAAAATCCTCGTAAACCAGGAAGAGCCGCCTGAAGTTCGCGGGAGATGGTTTCGATGGCCCCAGTCCCCCATTTGCCCTGACGGGTATTGGCAGAGACATAGCCGCCGATGCTGAAATAGAGTTTGAGCTGTTCACCGTTAGCCAGCCGTGCCGCGAGATATCGGCTTTTCAAGATGGCGGTCTTAATCAACTTGACCGCGCCAATGTATGGATATTGATTTTCGTTGTTCATCGTGTTACCTCGCCAACTCGCAGGAAATCTTTTTGAAAGTGGTAAGCGCCTTTCCTTGCGCCTCATACATGCCCGTATCCAGCATATTCAGAAGAACATTTCGACTCCAGCCGTTTGCAAGGGTCTGTTGAATATAAAACAAAGCCTCTTTCGACGTTTTGCATTTTGTCAAGAGGGTGACATGATGCCACCAAGGAATGTTGAAAAGCGGCGAACCTAATTCGTCAGCAACTTGCTGGCGAATTGTATCATCCTCACTGTAAAACAGATAAAATCTTTTTATGTACTTCAGATTCGAGACGGAGAAGCCTTGCATTTTAGGAAATTCCTTATGCGAGTCGCGGCTGAGCTGATTAAAGAAACCGCTTCCCCATTTGGCATCAAGCTGTTTTGTCGCGATATCATGCCCCATGTCCCAATACATTCGCAACATTTCTGTATTGACTTTAATTGAAGCCTTGATTTGACTTTGGCGAATCTTCGACTTCAGCTCAGTCAACCAGTTTTTATAATCATGCGAAACTATTATTGAGTTCACCGTTCACACTCCATAAGGGACAGGATTCCTTTGTCTTCATACATTTCAAATCCCTGGAATTCGGGGGATTTAACTTCGCAAAAGCTGTCATAATATATCAGCACTTCCTGCAAAAACAACCGTAGCATTCACAATCCGGTCAAGAAAAAAACGGCGCACAGCGCCGGAAAACGGGTGAGTTCGGCGAGGAATTTCCCGGCGTTCACGAGAGTGAACCGGGAAATTCTCCAAGAGAAACCAAATCCAATAAAAGGAGCCAGAA
>CALABZ010000107.1 GCA_937888615.1 uncultured Lentisphaeria bacterium
AGGCTTGCGGCAAGGAACTTCCCGAAGGCACCGTCCAACGCAATCTGGATTATACCCACGGCTTCCCGCCGTACAAAACCAGCATGCTGTTGGATTACGAGAACAGACGGCCATTGGAAGTCGAGGCGATCCTCGGTTCGATTGTTCGCCGCGCCGATGAAAAAGGCGTCGCCATACCACGGCTCCAGACGCTCTACATACTGTTGCAGTCGGTCAATCGGCAGCTTCGAACTTTATAGTTGTGATCCGGCATGAAGCATCGTTAGGCCTGCGCCGTTGTTACGGCGTTTTTGTACGGATCACCGCCAGCAGACAACTGCGCGGGGCGACCTGGACCCGGATTACCCCGCCAGTCACTGTAACCGGCGCATCATGCCAGAAATCCACGGCTTCGACGGCTTCAATGCCGTGTTCTTTCAGGTCGAATTCCATGGATTGCTCCTGTTCATGCCAGTTGATCAGCAGGACGCGGTAACCCGCGTTGATTTTCTGGAGCCACCGGGACGGTTTGTCGCTTTCGAACATGTCCAGCGGGATTCCGGCCTCGCCGGATTCGGCGGCGACCACGCGTCGGGCCAGTTCCAACCCCTGTCCGTTCAGGCGCGGCAGGTTGTCGGACAGATTGACCGCGCCGCCTGCCATCAGCACGATGGAGAGCAGCAGTTCCGCCTGCGGTTCTTTGGTGTCGACCATCACGAAATCGAAATTCTTGTCATGAGGAGAATCGGCCTTGGCGAAGACCAGGCACGGTTTCAGACGCAACAGGTCGGGGTCGTTGGAGGTGTCGAGCGTTCTTGCCAGCGCGAAATCCGGGTCGTTGACCCACCAACGCTTGTTACTCCAGAAACGGGCCGCCACCGAAATGACATTGTGACAGATGCCGTGCCAGGTGGCGTGGATGTCGCCGCCGACGCGGGCGGCGTCCACGTAACGGTTGCCCGCCTCGAAATGATAATTGCAGCCGAGAATGGCGGCCCGCCCCGCCACCGCCTCGGAAATAGGTTTTACGATCGAACGGACAATTTCCGAACGCGGTACCGAGCGGTCATGGAACTGTCGCGCTTTCAGGGTCGAACCGAGGAAGTCCAGTTTGAAATATTTATAGCCTATCGAAGCGTAATGGTCGAAAAGGCTGTAAAGGTGCTTCTGCACTTTCGGCAAGGTCGGGTCCAGCACGAATCCGACCCGTTCCATGCAGGAATAACACATGCAGGGCTGTCCGCCCTCGCTCATGGCCAGCATGTCGTAGTCCACCTGGGCGATCCGGCAGTGCGGTTCGACGATTGTTGGCGCGAACCATAGTCCGGGCTCAAAACCCATTTTTGTGAGCTCTCTGGCCAGATACTCCATGCCGTTCGGAAACAGCGGGTTCGCCTCCCATTCGCCGTAGCAGTACTGCCAGCCGTCATCGACGATGATGCGCTTGACGTGTTTGGACAGTACCGGGTCGGCGGCGATGAATTCGGCGTTTTTCAGGACTTCTTCCTCGGTGATGGTCCAGCGGTAGTAGTCCCAACTGTTCCAGCCGGGCTTGACCAGTTCGGAGAAATCCTTGCGGACCTCGGTGTTGCTTTCGGCCCAGGCGGTCATCATGGCGAACGGTTCGGCGGAACTGTAGATTTCGATCGGATCGGTATCGATGGTGAGGCAGTCGTTGTGCAACGCGGTGACCGCCACGGTCAGTTCTTCGAGGCCTGAACGGACAATTCGGCCGTTGAAAACGACGGGCATTTTCTGCCGCAGGGGGTTGGAAATCTGCAAATGCATGCCGCCGCGCGAAAGCATCAGGATGTAATGCCCTTTCAGTTCGGGCTCGTCAATGCCGGCGGCGGGGAACTTGATCGAACGGCAACTGCCCATCGCGGTTCCCTGACTGAGCAGATGGTCGAGCGGCAGTTCCGGTATGACCAGCGGAGCGGCTTTCAGTTCGCGGCAGGGCTTGATCAGCTTTCCGCTCAGACGGACCGAAAATCCGTTGACGCCGTCAAGGTTCTGGACGATGCGGAACTCCAGCAGCCATGAACCGAGGCTGTTCGAACATTCGAACACCATTTTTTCATAGTCGGAGCTCTGCTCTTTCCAGTTCAATTCAACTTTTTCATTATTCACCCAGAGGGCGGAACGGCAGCCGTCAAGTTTGAACCCGGGCAGTTCCAGGCGATAGCCGCGGGGGCCGAATTCAACTTTTGCGGAATTGTTTTTTAAAATGCTCATGTTCTTATTCCTTAAAGATACTTTGATTTTCCGGATATATGGGGGAGCTGGCGCATCCGCAACTTTCGCCGATGTGAAGATGCGGGGCCAGGAGCAGGGGGGATTCGGAGAGGGGTTCGCCGCCGATTCGGCGCAGCATCAGTTCGACGGTTTCGTGCCCGAGTTCCCGCACCGGCTGAACCACCGTGGTGAGCTGCGGATACAGACTGGCGGTGAAAGTCAGGCCGTCGAATCCGATCACCGCTGCCTGTTCCGGTACCCGGAGGCCGAGGCGGTGAAGTTCAGCCAGCACTTGGCCGCCGATAAGATCGTTCATGGTGAAAAACGCCGTTACGCCCTGTTCGTAAAGATGCTTTATGGCACCATTCATTTCGGCGGGAGAGTGTCCGGTTGCAATATGCCATGAGGGATCGAATTTTACGCCGATTTCGGCTAGCGCGTCGGCCAGTCCGCGGCGGCGCAGTACGCCGGAATTGCGGAGGCGCTCAACGAATGCGATTTTACGGTGTCCGTGACCGATCAGGTGCCGCCCTGCCAAGAGCCCGCCGAGGCGCAGATCGGTACAGAGGTCATAAATTTTCTGATTGTGCGATACTGCCGCTTGCGGGACTTTGATCCTCTCGCGTACTTTCGGACTCATTGAGTTAAAGAGGATAATGCCGTCCACGCCGCGCGATTCGAATTCGCCCACCAGTTCCAGTTCATGCTTGAGATCATTGCCGTGATCCCCCAACAGGACATTGTAGCCCTGCTTGTGGAAACAGCGCACAATTTCCTCAATGATCGCGGCATGAACCGGCACCGCGAAAACGGTCCCGATGACGCCGATCACCCGCGTAGATTTGCCGCGGAGCTGGAGCGCCGAATAGTTCGGACGATAACCCATTTCCTGTGCCAGCCGCAATACTTCCTGTTTCTTGGCTTCGCTTAAATGGTTGGTGTCGCGGTTGTTCAGTACCATCGAAACGGCGGGGCGCGACACTCCGGCGCGTTTGGCGATATCTTTTAGTGTGACTCTCATAATATCATGTTACTCGTGTTACATGGTATTAATATAACGTCTTTGCCGTAGAAATCCATCCTGAATTTGGTAAAAGTGATTAATATTTCAGTAAATAATGCGTATAATCAGGAGGGGGACTTTATTCCGGAATGCTTTTAATTTCGCATGCGTTACCGGTTTGGCATTTGAGATGAGCGGTTGCCTGGGGACAGGCAACCCTACCCGGCTTGCCGACTGATCAGGTAGGGCATTCCGGTTCAGAACCTGTCCATTCCGCATTGACGGATTGATGGATTCCCGAGAAATCGTCTGAAACGGGTATTGACAAATTCACGGGGAGGTATTATAATATAACTGTGCAATCGATTACGCAAGGATGATTACATATGTCTGAAAACCATAAAAGCAACCGCGTCACAGGCGCTGTCATCGCGAAACACCTCGGTATTACTCCGGCTACCGTAAGCCGGGCGCTGGCCGGGAATCCGCGGATTTCCACCGCTATGCAGCAGAAAGTGCGCGATACCGCCAGGGAGCTTGGCTATATCTCCAACGCCACCGCGCGTACATTGGTCAAAGGACACAGCAATATCGTCGGCATCCTGTCCGGCGGGCTGCATGTCGAACGCACCGCGCTGGAATTGATCGCGCTCGACGCCGAGCTCCGCAAGCATGGTTTCCTCCCCTTCATCCTCTACACCAGAAGCGAGACGGAGGGAATCGTGGAAGGAGCGCGGAAACTGATCGAGCGCGGCGTGGACGGCTTGCTGATTATCGGATGCACCGCCGGATCCATCCATGAACTGCGTTACCAGTCACTGACCCGGCTCCTGCCGACTGTTTTTGTTGATACGCCGCTGGCGGGGCATGATATCCATATGGTGGACAACGATTATCTGGGCGCATACCGCGAAGCCGGCGACATCCTCGCCGCAAAAAACCGTCGCCATATTCACGCCCTCATTAAAAAGAATGCCGACCTGAACATGTCCGGCCTTCACGATTCCCGTTTTGACGGTATCATTTCGCTTCTGGAACGCTTCGGCTGCCGGGACCACGCGTACCTCCAGTCGTCGCCGGGGCCGTCGGTGTTGTGCGACCTCTCCCGGCTGCGTCAGGAATACACCGCCACAGTCGATGCCATCCTGAAAAACGATCCGCAGTGCGACGCCATCATCTGCAACGACGACGATATCGCCATCTGCGTCATGGGGCTTCTTCAACAGCGGGGCAAACGGATTCCGGATGACGTCGCGGTGCTTGGGTTCAGCAACGTTCAGCTTTGCGAACTGGTCACGCCGCAACTTTCCAGTATCGCCCATCAGCCGCTGTTGGTGGCGCAAAAAACTATCGGGCGGCTGTTGGAATTGATCGAAGACCCCGATTCCAAGCCGGTGCATATTGACGTCCCCGGAAAACTGATCAATCGACAAACATTGTAAAATATTTTAAACCATAACAGAAAACCATGAGAAACATAGAAAAACAGGAGAACTGAACCATGAAAAATGGACGGAAAAGATTTTTTACACTTATCGAACTGCTCGTTGTGATTGCGATCATAGCCATTTTGGCGTCGATGCTTCTTCCGGCG
>CALABZ010000108.1 GCA_937888615.1 uncultured Lentisphaeria bacterium
GAATTTCACCGGTCCGCTGGCCGACATGCTGTTCAGGAGCGGTGTATTCTCCGACGGCGTGTACGATGTCGGTTCTTTCCGGCGACTGTCGGCGGTGATCAATTTTCTCTCCGACCCGTCGGATCATGCGCAGTTGAACGCTGGATTCGCCCTCCAACAATTCCTTTACGACTTGTACAACAAGCGGTTCCGCGAACATGGCAAGGAGCGTTACCCCGAAATCGACGCCCTGCTGCAACTGCTGCGCGATCAGCCCGAACGCTGGTGGAGCATCGACGAAATGGCCGTTTACTGCAACATGAGCGACGACCAGTTCCGCCGGGTTTTCCGCAAACGGGTCGGCATGCTGCCCAAGTTATACGTGGACCGGATGAAGCTGAACCATGCGGCGGCACTGCTTATCGAAACCAATCTAAGCATCGCGGATATCGCGGAAAAAATCGGCTACACCGACCAATATCATTTCAACCGCCGTTTCAAGGAGGTAATGGGTATGCCGCCGGGACAGTACCGGCGCGATTCTTTTCGGCATTAGCCATACCTAAATTATTTGTAAAATTCCCAAAACGATGGTAACTTATAAAATAGCTATGGAGATATGAACAATGACGCTGAAACATCTGTCTTTCGCACTGTGCGCCGCGCTGGTCCTGTTGGGCGGCTGCGGCCGTAAGTCGTCGGCTGAAAAAGCTTCCGATGGCAAAATCAAACTCGCCGGACTAATCCCACCCGTTGCCTGGATCGCCTCCCAGATCGGCGGCGACCGTGTCACCTGTGATGTGTTGGTCCCACCCGGCCAGAGCGTACACTCCTACAAGCCGACTCCGCGCGACATCGCCCGCCTGCAAGCCGCGCAGTATTACCTGCTGATCGGCTTGCCGTTGGAAACCAATACGCTCGGCAAACTGCTGGCCGACTCAAAAACCAAAGTCGTTGACATTACCACCACGATCAAACGCCGCAAGATTTCCGCCGAAGACGCCTGTGATCATGATCATGATGGACACGATCATGACGGACAGGCCCACAACCACGAGGCCGACCATCAGCACGACCAGTACGAACAGTTCTACGACACTCATCTCTGGCTGTCCCCTGTCAACGATATTGCCATGGGCGAAGCCATCTGCAAGGTTCTGGAAGAAGCCGACCCGGCCCACAAAGCCGCCTATCGCGCCAACCTCAATGCATTCATTGAAAAAATCAACAAAGCCGACAAATCGCTGAAAAAACAGCTCGCTCCCTGGAAAGGCAAGAAATTCATGGTCTATCATCCGGCTTTCGGTTACTTCGCCGACCACTACGGGATGATTCAGGAAGCCGTGGAAACCGGCGGCAAGTCCCCTACCCCGAAACAATTGGAGAAACTGGTCAAGGAAGCTCGTGAAGACAATGTCAAGTTGATATTTGTCCAACCCCAGTTTCCGCAGAACAGTGCGGAAGCGATCAGCGAGGCGCTCGGCGCGAAAATCATCGTCGTGGATTCCCTGCAAAGCGACCTGCTTTCGGTTTATCAGGATATCGCCGACCACCTGACCGAGAGCAAAAAATAAATGGGCTGTCATGAGATAATCAAACTGAATGACGTTTCATTTTCCTGGACTCGCGGCTATCCGGTCCTGGAAAACGTCAACCTGACGATCTGCAACTGCGAAACCGCCTGCATCGTCGGTCCGAACGGCGGCGGCAAAAGCACCCTGCTGAACCTGATTATGGGAGTCATCCAGCCGGACCGCGGCACCGTCCGGGTCTTCGGCGAAGCCCCGGAACAGGCCCGGCGACGCATCGGTTACATGCCGCAGTACGCCAAACTGGATTTGCAGTTCCCGGTGAATGTCATGGATGTAGTCCTGATGGGACGGCTGCGTCCGGGGTTCTGGGGACGCTACAGTCGGACCGATCGCGAAACGGCCTGGCGGGTGCTGGAGGAAATGTCGGTGGCGGACCTCGCCCGGCGTCCTTTCGCCGAATTATCAGGCGGGCAGCGCCAGCGGGTTCTAATCGCCCGCGCCCTCGCCTGCAACCCGGAAATCCTGCTGCTGGACGAACCCACCGCCAATGTCGATCCCGGCTTCCAGGAACAGTTTTATGAAATTCTCCGGCAATTGCGCAGCCGCATGTCGATCCTGATCGTTTCGCACGACGTCGGGTTCGTCGCCAGCGACATCAACACGGTGGTTTGCGTCAACCATCAGGTCCAGGTGCACAAAGCGGCCGACATCACGCCGGAGTCAATCAGCAACATCTACGGCTATCATGTCAAAATGATTGACCACAGCCACGATCTGAACTGCAATCACCAGCAGCTTCAAAGCCATGTCCACGGAGAACATATCCATGATTGATTTCATCTCCAAGCTCGGTTCTCCGGAACTTTCATTCTTAAAATACGCCTTTCTGATCGGAATTTTCGGCGGTGTCGCTTTCGGTATTGTCGGCACTTACATCGTCACACGCCGGATTTCGGCCATCGCCGGGGCTATCGCCCACTGCATCCTGGCGGGTATCGGAGCGGCGATCTTCTGTTCACAGCGCCTTGGCTGGACCTGGTTACATCCGTTGCACGGAGCCATCGCTTCGGCCTTGCTGGCGGCGATCATCATCGGCATGGTCAGCATGTACGCCAAGCAACGCGAGGACACCGTGATCGGCGCGATCTGGGCGATCGGCATGGCGACCGGGCTGTTATTTCTGGCCGGCACCACCGGCTATGTCGATGTGGAGGCCTACCTTTTCGGCAATATCCTGCTGGTATCGCACGGCAACTTTATCATGACACTGGTATTGGATGTGATCATCCTGGTCCCGTCGATTCTGTTTTTCAACAATTTCATGGCCGCCTGCTTCGATGACCAATTCGCCGAACTCCGCGGAATCCGGATCAAAACTACCTATATGGCGCTGTTGTGCATGGTGGCGCTGACGGTAGTGCTGATGGTGACGGTGATCGGGATCATTCTGGTGCTGGCCATGTTGACGATCCCGGCGGCCATTGCCGGACATTTCACCCGGCGGCTGTGGTCGATGATGATGCTGGCCTCGCTTCTCTGCATCACTTTTACGACTTCGGGGTTGTATCTGAGCTACCAGATGGATTTGCCGAGCGGACCGTTGATCGCGGTTCTGGCGGGGGCGACATACCTGTTGATTCTGGTGATCATCCGATTGTTTAGGCGCAAGTCAAAAAAATAGGGTGTTTTGCTGCTTCCGGGGTTGTAAATTTGCCTGAACAGACTAAGTTTATAGTATTCTCAATTATGATTTGGTGATGGATATGAAATTGACTTTAAAAATGCTGCCTTTCTGCCTCATGGCGGCGCTCCTTATAAGTTGCGGCAACGGCTGCAGCGGGAAATCCTCGCTCAGCACAACGGAACTGCTGAATACCGGAACACGCCTTGCCAAAGAAGGCAAGTGGAAAAAGGCTTATGATTATGCCGCGGTTGCGGTAAAGAAAGAACCCGGCAATGTTTCGGCTCAACTGCTGCTGGCGCTGACGCTGGAGAACACAGATAAACTTCCCCGTGCCCGCGAAGCCGCCCGTAAAGCCGTTGAACTCAGTCCCGAAAATTTCATGGCCCGCTACACGTTAGGCCGCCTGTATGCCGCAGACGGCAAAACCTGGCAGGACGCGGTGGTGCAACTGCGTGAAGCCCACCGGCTGAATCCCCGTGATGTTTCGGTACTGCTCCTGCTGGCCGATGTCTATTTCAATATGAATTCCGCCGACGCGGTAAGCTGTTACAATCAGATTATCACCCGGCACCCTGAATTCATGGCTAACAAACAGAACGCGGCGGCGGTCTGGAACCAGTTGGCGGTAATTTATACCCGTCGCGACATGGACCGCGAGGCGGCCAGTTGCATCCGTCAAGCTTATTCGCTGGCGCCGGAAAATCCTCATATACTCCTGAATTTCGGTGTATTCTGGGAACACATCAAACGCGCGGATCGTGCCGCCGCCTATTACCGGAAATACCTGGAAGTCACCTCGAAAAACCCGGAACTTGCGGCCAAACACGCCAAGATCAACGCCCGCCTCGCAAAAATCACCGGCCACTGAGGAGGGAATGCGCTTATGAACCGCGCCATTCCCGATGATATCGTACAGGAAGTCCGCGAACGCTCGAACATCGTTGAAGTAATGGGCTTTTTCGGTATTCAGCTCAAGAAAAGCGGCGGCGATACCTGGAAGGCCCGATGCCCGTTCCACAATGAAAAAAACCCATCGTTCACCGTCAACGAAACCCGGCAGCGTTACAAATGCTTCGGCTGCGGCAAAGGCGGCGATGTCTTCCGTTTCGTCATGGAACAACAAGGCGTGGACTTTCCGACCGCGATTCATCTACTGGCCGACCGTTGCGGCGTTATCATCCCGGAAAAAACTTACGACTCGCCCGAGGAACGCGCCACCGCACAGGTCAAACGCAACAAACGCGACCGTCTGTTCGAC
>CALABZ010000109.1 GCA_937888615.1 uncultured Lentisphaeria bacterium
GTCGCGAACGGTTGGATCTCGGTGTCCGCATGGCCCTGTGGTGTTTTGTCTCGGCGGATGGAATTCATTTTACCCCGGGCTGGGAGATGATTCCGTTCGAAGGCGGGGCCAACGGACTGTGGTTCGACACGCTCAACATTGTCTTCCGGGATTCCCGGACCTCAAACTACCATGCATACGTACGCGGCTATCACGAGATCAAAAAAGATCGGTTCGGCGATCTGGATTGCCGGGACATTCGCCACGCTGTCTCCAAGGACTGCAGAACCTGGAGTACGGCAAAGTTCATTGAATTTGGGGAAGGACAGGAGGACTATCCGCTCTATACCAACAACGTCCTTCCGTATTTCCGTGCGCCTCACATCTACATCGGTACGCCGACCCGCTATACGGCGCGTCCCGAATGGACGGAAAGTTACGATCATCTGCCCAGTCCCCGACAACGCCGGGAACGGATGGCGCTCGGAAGTCACGGAAAAATAGGAACATACACGAAACGCCTTGGCCTCGCGGTCACCGACTGTGTGTTCATGTCGTCCCGGGACGGACAGCATTTCTGGCGATGCGACGAGGCATTCGTGCGGCCCGGTCCAGAATGGTCCGACAACTGGCTGTACGGCGACTGTTATTTCACCCCCGGATTCATTCCGACGCCGGGAAGGCACGGACAGGATTCCGAATTATCGCTGTATGCCCCCACGGGACATGGGTTGGGGGGAGCCACGTTGCTGGACCGATACTGTCTGCGAATGGATGGCTTCGCTTCCTATCAGGCGACCTATCAACCGCAGCGAGTGGTCACCAAGCCGCTTCGGTTTCAGGGAGACCGGCTTCTGCTGAACTTTTCGACATCCGCGCGAGGCTTTATTTATATCACCCTTCGCGACGATCAGGGAAATGAACTAAAATCCTGCGAAATCTTCGGTGACGCCGTCGACCGGGAGATCGACTTTCCTGCCGGCTCTCTTATGGATTTCGCCGGGAAAAATGTCACAATGGAGTTTTACATGTCCGACGCCGACCTTTATTCTTTCAAGTTTGAAGAAGACAATACGAATAAACCCCAAGGAGCCATTCAATGAAAATGATTGGAAGTCTGATGGCTGTCCTGCTTATGGCGGGAAGCTCTGTTATAGCGGCCGGACCAGTCCCGGACAGTTCGGAAATCAGCGGGAGCTGGAAAACGCTCACGGCCACGCCGCGAAAAATCCGCAACCTCTCCGATCTGCGGGATGGGAAAAACATTTTCGGCCGTCTTGGTTCGGAAAACTCTTGTACGATCGATGATCTGACGATCACGCTTCAGGACGGCGCACTGGTCATCGATACCCGCGCCTACCACGCAAAATATCCCGGAGCGAGAGCTTATCTGTGGCTCGATATTCCGGGTTCGCTGATCGTACCTGGTAAAAAAGCACAGGTTGCGTTCCAGATGTCCGCACAGCCGGCCTGTGGGGGGGCCGCCTTTGCTTTCGGCGGAGCGCGCCGTCTTCCGGACGGAAGCATCAAACAATACTGGAATGAGCCGCAGCCGTTCTTCTGCGACGGTGAATTCAACTGGAACAGCATCTCCGCCGTTCTTCCGAAAGATCTGGAAGCGCTCACCATCGAATTCAACCTCACCAAACCCGCCGTCTACAGGGTCGGCAAGGGGCGCATATCATATCCGGCGGAACCGGCGCAAACCGCCCTGCCGAAGGGCAACCAGCTAATCAACGGCGGCGCGGAACTGGGACTGTATTCGGTCTACCGCCCGAACCTCGACCGGATGGGCACGGCATTTGACCATTCCTTTCACGACATCTGGGGAAAAGTGATCCGCCGTTGTCTCGAAATCACCCCGGACGACAAGCATCCGCATTCGGGCAAATATTCCTTTCGAATCGAACAGTTCTCCGACAGCATTATCGACCAGTTCCGCTTTAACGATGTAAAATTTTTCCTGGACCGCCCGATATGCCTCTCTTTCTGGGCCAAGGCCGAGAAAAACAACCGGATCGAAGCCTGGCTTGCGGAAGTTGATTCCACCCGATACACCCATGACTGGGCCGTCGGTCCTGAATGGCAACACTATACTCTTGTAATCCCCAAATACGGCAAGGAAGCGAATGCCGGATGGTGGATCGGCAATCGCGGCACCGACCCGTTTGGTACGTTCAATCTTGCGTTTCTCGTCAAGAACCCGGGGGTCGTATGGCTCGACGACGTCAGTGTGGAATACGCTTTGACTCCGACTGAACCTTTTGCAAATCCTCCGGTGAACGTTTTCGGCACTCAGGCAAAATCCTTTGTACATGCCGGGGAGCCCATTGTACTCGGACTGTCGGTCGCCCCTCTTTCAAATAGGAAAAGCGCAGTGATCGAAGCGCGGCTTACGGACGTCTACGGCAAGACCGTTTACACGCGTCCGGCTGAAAAGGTGACGTTGCCGTTCAAACGCGAATTTTCGTTCGACGCACCTGCATATCTCCGTGGCCCCGTGAATGTCACGTTCGACATAATCATGCCCGACGGTTCGCATGTCGGGCGCACATTCCTTTCCGGCGTACTTGATACGAAACTTCCCCAGAATCCGCGAATCGGCGCAAACGTCCATACGTTCATGGGACACAATCCGGTGCTGCTCGGAAAATTCCTGAAAGAATTCCGCGTAGGGTCGCTCCGGCTGTGGATGAACGCGCTGTTCGACCATCCGGAACTTGACACGCCGAAGATATATCATGAAAACGGCTTCTACATTCTCTACTGCCTTGCATGTGCCAGCGAAACCGATTATGCGCACCTTCTGCCGAAGGACCCGACGCCATATCTCAGACGTCTTGAGGCTTACATTAAGAAGGTGACGCGCGGAAATGTCGACGCGTATGAGATTTTCAACGAGCCGAACGCCTGGAACGGGGACAATAAAAGGCCGGACAAATATATCCAGCCCACAGTCGAAAACATCGTTGCCATGGCAGCGAAGATACGCGACGTGATCCGCAAAAACGATCCGGGCGCAAAAATCGCAGGTCCCGCCACCTGTCAGACTTCAATCCCGTGGGTCCAGACCTATCTTGAAGTCGGCGGCAAAGACATCGTTGACATAGTCACGGAGCACCCCTACCGCAGTCTTCCCGAACTTCCCGATTACGGCGATGAACTCCAGTCTCTTCAGTGCGTCTTTCGCAAACTGGGGAGGAGCTATCCGGTCTTTTCATCGGAGTTCGGCACCTACATCCCGGGTTCGCCGTTGCATAATATGATCGCGGACATCCACCGTAAAGCGGCCGCTGAATCCCAGCGAATGGCACTGATTGCGTTTGCCAACGGGAGCGAAAAGTATTTCAACTTTTGCTCGGGGGTGAACGAACTCGCGTGCAAGCAGTATGTCGATATGTTTCTCGGCGACACCGCTATGGATTACGCCGGATGGATGCCGGCTCCTGCGCTCTACGCGCTCAGGAACCTTGCGGACCGCCTTGAGAATGCAAAGCCGGTACGAAAAGTCGCGATCGGCTCGCGCGCCAGATGCTATATTTTCGACCGCGGCGACAAACGTGTCGCGGCGCTCTGGAAATGGAGCGGCCCGGCCGCAAAGATCACATTCCCGACCGCAATCGACTGCTTTGATTTCGTGGGTTCGCGCCTTCACGGCAATTCGTTCGATTTCGGACCGTATCCGCTTTTTATCGAAAGCGCCGAAACCGCCGACGGTTTGGAAAAATTGATCCGTTCGGCTAAAATCCCGGCGGGCGGCGATATCTGCGAGATCACCACGATTGTAACCGGGAACAGGAAAGGTGCCGTGCGCGTCAGAAATCTCGGAGCAAACGAACTTTCCGGAACCGTCGAACTGGAAACCCCGGTCAAACGTTCCCTGCCATTCAAAAATCTCCAGCCCGAAACTGCGGTGGAACTGCCGGTCGATCTTCCGCGGGCCGTGGACATGACGCCGCAGGAAATCAAGGGGCGGATGGTTATCGACGGCGCGTCAGCAATACCGTTTACCGCCAGAATATCCGGAATAGTCGTTCCGAAAGCTGTCGGGAAAATTACCATTGACGGCGATCTTCGCGAGTGGGACAAGGCCATAACGGTATGCCTGAATCCCAAAAACACGGTATCGTGCTCCCAGACGCCGTTTACTGAGGAAGAAAGGAAAATATCCGCCGAAGCAAAGTTTCTCTGGGACGCCAATACGTTTTATGTCGCAGTGATCGTCCATAAGAACAAATTCCAGCCGGTCGATTCGTTCGGTGAAGCCGGAGTTTATCAGGGAGACAGCGTGCAGATCGCCTTTGACACGCTCCGCAACGCTCCGACAAACGCCGCCGGATACCAGGACGACGATTTCGAATACGCGATCTCGCTGTTCAAGGGCGAGCCGATGGTCTACCGCGCCAATTCATCTTCCGCAATTTATGACAGTCTGATGAAAAAGATCGGTCGCATCAACGAAGTTCCGACCGCGATCCGCCATCAGAATGGGACGACTGTTTATGAAATGGCGTTCCCGACGTTTACCGTGAGCCCGTTCAAACTCCGGAATAATTCCGCATGTCGCGGAGACATCCTCGTGAACATCGGCAACGGAAAAGAAAGACGCGGTTGGCTGGAGCTGACGCCGGGAATCGGTAAAGACCCCAAGAATCCCGGCAGTTTCTCCGAAATCATCCTGACCGAATTTTAAAATGGAACAAAAAATGACACACCTGTACAATTCCGCATCGTCCGGCACGGCAACATTCCCGGTTCTCGACATCGGCACCCGCCGGGAAATCTTCTGGGACG
>CALABZ010000110.1 GCA_937888615.1 uncultured Lentisphaeria bacterium
GGTAATGTTGCCGACCCGGTCCAGGGATTCCTCAAGATCCTTATCGACGAATATGCGGTTGACGCTGTCCATCGTATAGCTGATTTTATCCGCCAACCCCACGAAATCGACCCGGGTGAGCTGGTCGAGGGTCTTCGACACGTTGGCGATGACGTTGGTCACGTGGAGGGTGCGGGATTTGATGTAGACGGTGTTCGGGGGAGGGACAACCTTCAGGTTCGGCAGCATGTAGGGGGCGTTGCTGCTGGTGCTCAGTTCCAGGTAGGCGCCGCCCATGATTCCGGCGGCGTTGATGAAACAGGAAATCTTGCTGTTGTCGAAAAATTCCTTGAAGTCGCTGTTGTAGGGACTGTCAACGATGGCTTCACCGTCGATGTTGTCCATGGCGGAACGGCGGATGATGAAGTAGACGTTGACGTAGCCGTCGGAATCGCGCATGGCGATGCGGGTGACCTGTCCGACCGGAACCCCCATGAATTTGACCGGTGAGCCGACCGTGAGTCCTTCGACGGTGGAGTCAAAGACGGTGAGTGCCAGAATACGTGGTTCGAAGATTTTGGTCAGTCCGAAGGCGATGAAGCAGATGATCATCAGGACCGCTGCGAAAAATATGAATGCTCCGAGTTTAACTTTGTTTGCCTGGTTCATGAAGAGCCATCCCCGCGTTTATGTGATTGAACTGAATATTCCGGTAATAACGGCGTCGCAGAGTACGATCAGGAAGATTCCGGTGACCACCGCCGAGGTGGCCGAACGACCGATTCCCTGTGAGTCTCGTTCTGCGTAATATCCTTTCATACAGCCAATTACGGCTACGATAATGCCGAAAAAAGTGCTTTTTAACAGTCCCTGAAACAGGTCGACCGGCTTGACGACCTCCAGGGTGCGTGAAAAGTATTCGGTGGCGCTGATGTCGAGCTTCTCGCAGGACACCAGCATTCCGCCGATGATGCCGCATACGTCGGCGAAAATCGTCAGGCACGGCAATACGATCACCAGCGCCATGATTTTCGGAAAAACCAGATATCCGATGGGGTCGAAACCCAATGTGAACAGCGCATCCACCTCCTCGTTGGCCTGCATCGTTCCCAGTTCGGAGGCGAACGCGGAGCCGGAACGTCCGGCCAGCACGATCGCCGTCAGCAGCGGCGCCAGTTCGGTGACGATAACCGCTCCCACCAGGTTGACGATATATCCTTCCACCCCGTAGCGGCTGAGCTGGACGATCCCCTGAAACGCCAGGATCACCCCCACCAGCAATCCCAGCAGCGAAATGATTGGAACCGCGTCGCTGCCGCAGATATCCGCATAATACAGCACCGAACGCCAGCTCAACTGGCCCGGCTTCCGTACAAATTTCCGGCCGGCAAATACAATGTCGCCGATAAAACCGAAAAAGACAATGAATTCCTGACAGAAACCGCAGGCTGTGTTCCCGATTTGCAGGTAAATTTGATTGAATGATTTGCCTTTCATTTCCGGACTTGATAATGGTTCAGGATATCGTTGCGGATGGCCCCGGCCGCCTGGTTGGCGCCTTCCGAAAAGGCTCGGGCGAATTCCGCGGGCGAAATTTCATTCAGCGGGACCACGGCCCGGACGATCTGCCATTCGACCGGCGGCTTGTAATTTCCGCCGTCAATGGCGTAAGCGAACTGCAGGATCGCTTCCCGTCCGATCAGGTTCAAATCGAATATTTCCAGTCGTCCCCGGATGCTGAGTTCCCGTCCCGGTTTGAGTTCGGCGGTACTGCCGGTAAGCGCGCTCAACAGGTACAGGCGGATCATTTCTTCGGGTGAGTTGGCCCATTTGTTGAGATTGTCGGGAATCTGCTGGTTGCCGTCCACCCGGTAACGCATACGGATTCCGGCGCCGGAGAAATTCTCAAAATCCTGAAAGGTCAATTGAATGCCCGGCACCGACATAGCGGAGGGGATATTCAAATCATAATACGTGATATCCTGCGGGGCCGCAAAGAAGCAGCCGGTCAACAGTACGGCCGCCGTCATTGCCATGAGCGGCAATATCAAACTTTTTTTCATGGCTACTCCTGATGATAATTGTTGGATTCTTTTTTGTCTCCATACGTTAAAAGTACCTCATTCCTGCGAAAAATCAATATTGACACTATTTTTTATTCAGGTTTTTGAAAAAATAGTTTTGCGGGCTATATTGTCTTTCAGCACTTTTGAAAAAATGACAGATGAAACTTATTTATGGATAATATGATATTGGATCGGATCGATTCGCCGGAAGACGTCCGGAAACTGAACAAGAAAGAATTGGAACAACTGGCCGGAGAAATTCGGGAAAAGCTGGTTGCGACGATATCGAAAACCGGCGGGCATTTGAGCCCGAATCTCGGAACGGTGGAATTAACTTTGGCTCTGCATTGCGCTTTTGACACGCCGAACGACCGGATCGTTTGGGATGTCGGCCACCAGACCTATACCCACAAATTGATCACCGGCCGCCGCCGGGAATTCGAAACGCTCCGGCAGTTCGAAGGATGTTGCGGTTTCCCGACGCCGGACCGTTCCGTTTATGATTGTTTTATCGCGGGCCATGCCGGTACGGCCATTTCCGCCGCCACCGGAATGAAGGCCGCCGCCGACAAGCTCGGGCGCAACGAGCAGGTGGTGGCCGTGGTCGGCGACGGCGCGTTCAACTGCGGCATTTCGCTGGAGGGGCTGAACAATGCCGGGTCCAGTTGCCGCGGCTTGATTGTGATCCTGAACGATAACAAAATGTCGATCTCTTCAAATGTCGGCGCAATGGCGCGCCATTTCAACCGCCTGATTTCAGCCAATGGTTACATCAAGCTCCGCTCGTCGATTCGTAATTGGATTTTTCAACTGCGGCGCGGCAAGGCGATTCACCGTTATCTCTCCCGGATTCTCCGCTGGGTGAAAAACCTGATCCTGCCGGGCAGCGTCTTCGAGGCGATGGGATTCCGCTACCTGGGGCCGGTCGATGGACACAATATTGACCTGATGATCCGGGCATTCGAGGCGGCTAAGAACAGTTCCAAACCCGTCCTGGTGCATGTGATCACCGGCAAAGGCAAGGGGTATGGTCCGGCGGAAACATCACCGGAAAAATTCCACGGCGTTTCTTCATTCGATCTCGTCACCGGAGAGACCCGAAGCAGTGAAAACATCACTTTTTCGCAGGCGTTCGGCAACACGATGCTGGAGATGGCCGAACAACATCCCGAGTTGGTGACCATTACCGCCGGCATGGCTTGCGGCACCGGGCTGAGGCCGTTCAGTTCGCGTTATCCGAAACGTTTTTACGATGTCGGTATCGCCGAGGAACACGCGGCGGTATTTGCGGCCGGGCTGGCGGCGGGCGGCATGAGGCCGGTTTACGCGGTTTATGCTACTTTCATGCAGCGGGCGCTGGACTGCTTGTTTCACGATGTCTGCCTGCAGAATTTGCCGGTGATCTTCGCCATCGACCGTGCCGGAGTGGTGGAGGACGGCTGTACGCATCATGGCATTCATGACCTCGGGTTTATGCAGACCATGCCGAATTTGACGATCATGGCGCCGGCAGACAAAGATGAACTCAAGCTGATGTTTGAATTTGCGTGGCGACTGGCTGCGCCGGTGGTCATCCGCTATCCCCGCGGCGGTGCCGAACCGCTTGGCGTGAACCTTGCCGAACCGTTGACGGCGGGGCGTGCCCTGGTCGTCCGCGAGGGTGGCGACGTCGCCCTCTGGGCCTGGGGGCGCGAACTCGAAACCGCATTGAAAGTCGCGGACAAACTGGCGGAGAACGGCATCGCGGCGACGGTTGTCAATACCCGTTTTCTGAAGCCGTTCGATTCGGAACTGCTCCGTGTTCACGCCGCGGCCATGCCTGTTATTACGCTCGAAGACTCCCAGACGGGGGGCGGGCTGGCGATGCGGTGCGATGAGGAGTTGATCAATTCGCCTCACAAGGAAATCCGTCATTTCGGTTGGGGGGACCGGCTGCTTGAACACGGCGCTCCCGCGAAATTGCGCGAAAAATATGGTTTTACCGTTGACAATATCGTCGAAACAGTCCGAAAAATACGAGGAATATCATGAGAAAGTTGTTGATGATCAGTTGTTTTGCAGGCGCGGCCCTGATGATGATGGGACAGGCCGGGGTGAAGGCTCCCAATGAAAATACGTTGAAAATCGAGAATTTAACGAAGCAGGCCGCCGATCTGGATTTGGAAATGATCAAACTGCGTACCGAAATCATTAAAAACGACCCGGATTTGCAGAAACTTCACAACCAGATTATCGCATTGCACCGCGATTTGGCCTTGCGTATCGACAGCAAACGCGAAATGCGGGTGCTGATCCTGAAGGCCGAGGAAATCAACCGCCAGCTTCAGGAATTGGATAAGAAAAAGAAATAACCCCCAGGAGTACATTATATGCCTTTTGATCATGGAACATTTGCCGTAACGGCCTTTCAACTGTCCGGCGAACTGCCGGAAAATTACCTGGAACTCTTTACCGGTATGGCCGCCGGCAGTCTCGACTCTGTCAAGGACGAGCCCCAGATCGGTTGGGTGAGCGGGCGTTGCCTGCTGGAAACCCGGATCGACGATATCACCGCCCTCTGCGGCGGACACCTCTACATCAACATGCGCAAGGCCGAACGCAAAATCCCCGCCTCGCTGCTGAACGCCATCTGCCGCCGCGAAGAACTGATCTATATGCAGGCCAATGAAACCACCGTGGTTCCCAGCCGCCAGAAAAAACAGATCAAGGAAGAAGCCGTCGAAAAGAACCTGATGAAAATGCCGCCGCAGATTTCCGGCATTCCGATGGTTCTGGACATGGCCTCCAAAATGCTTTACCTCGGCACCGCCTCGACGGCCCAGATCGACAACTTTATCGCGTTCTTCTATAAAACCACCAATATCGAACCGGTCCAGTTGTCCCCCGAATGGTATCTTGAAAACCGTTTCAAAATGACCGAGGTTTCCCTGCCGGTGGTCATGTTCTCCGAAAAAGGAGACGGCGAAACCACGCCCGGACGCGACTTCCTCACCTGGCTCTGGTATTACAGTGAATGCGAAGAAGGTTACATCAAGCTGGACCAGTTTGGGGAATTTGCTTTTGCCATTGAGGGCCCGTTGACTTTTGCTTTTGCCGCCGAAGCCCGCGGCGCCGCCGAAACCACCCTGAAAAAAGGCGACAGCCCGCTCCGGGCCGCCGAAGCCAAGGCCGCCCTGAATGTCGGTAAAAAACTCAAAAAAGCGAAATTCATGCTGGTTCGCAGCGAGGATGTCTGGAGCGGTTCTTTCGATGCCGATCATTTCAATTTCAGCGGCCTTTCGCTTCCCGAGGGCGAAGAGATGGACCGCGACAGCCGTTTTGCGGAACGGATTACCAACCTCCACATTTTCCAGACCGTGATGGGTGAGTATTTCGCGAAGTTTGTGAAAGTCCTGACGGCTCCGGACTGGGAGGAAACCGAGGCGAAAATCCAGCGCTGGGTGTTGGAGCGCGATTCCCGGTAAAAAACAGAGGAAATTTCGTCATGAAAGCCGGTGATAAAGTCAAATGCCCGCATTGCGGAGAGGATACACTCGTCAAGGAGAAAAACCTGATGGACGGCTGGAAACCGCTCGGCAAGGTGTTGGCCTGCGCCATTTGCGGCGAAAAGCTCGGTGATATGGCGACAGCCGCCGCCGACGCCGGTTCGTCCTCCTCCGCCCTGGATTTCCTGAAAGCCCTGTTGCAAGCGGAGGAAGAGGCCGCACCGGCTATCGATTTGCACGACGTGGAGAAACGGTTCTGCAAAGACTGTGTCCATTTCGTGCCGCATCCATTTATCAACCGCTGCGGATTGCATGACCGACCGTCCGATCCGATGGGGGATTGCCCGCGGTTTACCCCGAAAGTGAAAGAATGAAATCACCCTTCAATAATTTTTCCGAACGCCTCGCCGCTTTTGACGCCGTCGACCTTTACCCGGTCATTACCTCGGAATTTTGCGGCGGACGCGATCCGCTTTATGTATTGCGCCAGGTGGCGGAGGGGGGAGCCACCATGGTGCAGTTGCGCGAAAAGCATCTTTGTGCCCGCGACTACTTCAATCTGGCCTGCCGCTTCCGGAAAATCACCAGCGAATTCGGCATGTTGCTGATCATTGATGACAGTGTGGATATCGCGCTGGCCGTCGATGCCGACGGCGTTCACCTGGGACAGGAGGACTTGCCGCTGTCTGCCGCCAAACAGATTGCGCCGGAACTGCTGATCGGAATTTCGACCCATAGCCAGGAGGAAGGAATTGTGGCCGTGGAGGAAGGGGCCGGATATGTCAATGTCGGACCGATTTTCGCCACCGGAACCAAAGAGGTCCCTTATAAAACAGTGGGGCTGGATATTCTTGCCGCGCTGGCGCCGACCATGCCGATTCCGTTCAGTATTATGGGAGGGATCAAGGCGAAGCATATTCCGGCGCTGGTTCAACTGGGAGCGAAACGCATTGCCATGATCACCGAGATTACCCAGGCGGAAGACGTGCGGGCTCGGACCGAAATGTTGCGCAGGCTGATCAAAGAAAACCTGTAGAAAAAATTACGCTTCCGCTTTCTCTGCCGGCGGATCGGATTGTTCCTGATCCTGTTTTTGCTGCAGCCGGAGTTTCGCCAGTTTGGCGGTATCGCCGAAAAGGCTGATATGGCCGCAGTTGGCGCACATGACGGCTTCGGATTTGATCGAACTCGTGTGGAGGCTCCAGAATTTGCTTTTGCGGGGCTGGAAAAAATTCAGCCCGGTAGTGCGGTAGACTCCGGGTACGACATCTTCGCTGTGACAGAGCGTACAGCGGGTTTTCACCTCGGCGGCATCGCATTTGGAATGATGGACTTCGACCACGGCGTCGAGGTCTTCCTGCAGGAAACGGGTCGAGTCGCCGACTTTGCGAAAGGTGATTTTGCGGTCGCGCATCCAACGGTAAAGGGTGGGCTCCCCGATATCCAGATATTTGGCGGCTTCCTTGATCGAATACCAATCTATCTTTTCTGCTTTTTGTTCATCCATCTGACTGTTCCTGTTATCATTTACTGTCATTTAATATAATTTTTTAATTTTTTTTGTCAATAACCTCTTGTATTTATTTCTGAAATAAAGTATAATTGTGATAGTTCATGATAGTATTTGATAATTTCAAAAACAGGGGGTGTTTTATGAGCGATGTCATTAATCATGAAAAACAGGAAGGATTTCGGGGAGTTATCGAAAAACTGGAGGGGTATTCATCAAAGTTGGAGGACAGGGCGCAGGCGTACAAGCCGCTGGAGGTGCCGGATATCAACCTTGATATCACGCCGAAAACCATTCTCCACTTTATTTACAACACCAATCCTTTTTATCTGATCAGCTCCATGCTGGTGCTGTACGCGCAGGCGACATTGTTCAAAACCAATGACTTGACATTGAATACCCTGATTCCGGTGGGGATCATTGCCGGATATGTTGTGCTGTTGACTGCGACCGCGATATTCATCGTCAAAGCGGGTAAGGTCTGGAATGACGCGCGATCGATCATGATATGCATCCTGGCGTTGTTGATGGTGCTTTCGGTCAGCATGGACAGTCAGACGCTGGACTCGCTTGCCGATGGGGTCGGGTGGCTGGGCAGCGGACTGATATTCTCACTGTTGATTCTGGAGACGCTACGGTGGCAGTTGAAAATCCGGTTGTCCGGCAATTTCCTGAATGGTATTTACCTCCTTCTGGGACTGTTTTTCGTTTATCCGCTGGTTATATCGCAACTGATTCTGCGGTTTCCGGACGACCGCACGCCGGGCTTGATCGGGATCTTGCTGTTTCCGGTGATCGCGGCGCTGGCGATTCTGTTCTGGATTCCGTCGGCCATGCGGGGGCGCGAGGTGGCGAAAGACAACGGTACACCGTGGACGGCGCCGCGTTTCCCGTGGGTGGTGGCCGGGTTCCTGATCGTTTGCGTGTTTTTC
>CALABZ010000111.1 GCA_937888615.1 uncultured Lentisphaeria bacterium
CTGGCGGTGAAAATTTCTTTTTCCTCTTCGGGGGTCATCGTGAATTGATTGATGGCATCGATCAATTCGTAGCCGCGGGCGGCCGATTCCAGCGCATTTTCGCCTTTTTCAATGCTGGTGCCGCAAATGTATGTTTCGAGGTAGAGCCGCGAGAGTTGCCAGGCTTTTTCCAGCAGCGCCAGCCTTTTTGCGTAAACACTGCCGGCAGGGGCCTGTTTGGCGGCTTCGGCAAGTTTTGCGTCGAGGTAGGCGAGGTCTTCCGTGGTGTAATTTCCCAATTGGGCCATATTTTTCCAGTCGGCGATGGCGCTTCGCGGCGGACGGCGGCTGAACACTTCCTCCAACCGATCGAAAAATTGCCGGATAGTGGCGGTGGCCGGACCGTACATATTGCTGAAATAGTCATTCAGCAGGGTTTCGATGTCGGCATTTTGATTCCATGCGAGTTCGTCAAGAACGTATTGCCGGGGCAGTTCGAAAATCCGGGTCTTCGGGTAGAACTCCAGCCACATCGACGTTACCGGAAAACGCTTGAATTCCTGCTTCCACTCCTTAGCCACCCAGTGCGGATAATAACGCGGCACCACATAACCGCCGCCGAATGTATAAAAATAGTCGTACAACCCGAAATGCTTAATTCCGATATCCTGCCACCTGCGGTATTCATCAAACGCATTGATGCTGCCGATACTGCATACTTCCACCAGGATATTGGGTTCCATAGCAATGTTTTTCGGAACCTCCCGGGCGGCCCCGTAAGCAATGAACCCCACCAGCTTGTCGGGGTAGCGGGTTTTCAATGCCTTTGCGGCCTGATTGTAGAAAACGGCGTAGCGGTTGCCGTATTTCCGGTCCAGCTCTTTGCAGTAGGCGCAATGGCAGTCGCCGGCTCCGTCGTTCACCCCCAGCGGCAGAGTGATGCTGTCAGGGTTTTCCTTGAAATAGCGGTCGGCATATTCCAGCACCAGACGGGGCAGTTCAGGGTTGGCGAGGCAGGGCTGCCACAGGGTCAGCTTGCCCTTGGCGAAAGTCACGCGCTTGCCGTCGATTTCCGAATACCACTCCGGGTGCGCCGCCGCGTATTTTTCAGGCGGAATCAATTTGTCCAGGGAATGTGTGGACATGGCGGTCAGGCGGACGTTGCGCCCGAAGTCGCCGTTGGGCGTCCAGGCCACCGTATAGGACGGGATATCGGGGGTTTCGCGAAAAGAAAAATTTCCCGGCAGTTCGATGTATTCACGGGATGGCACGATCTCCGTCAGCGGCGAATCGGAAAACTTGCGGTATCCGGCATAGCGCTTGAGAAAATCATTGACGGCGTATTTGTCGGCCTGAAGATTTTTCCCCGCCAGCACAATATCGCCCTCGGGCGTCTTGACCATGAAGTAGCCGAATTTCGGGAGCCCGTCGAAATCAAGGTTCAATTTTTCCGTCTCCCGGGTTCGTCCCACGTAAATGGTGAGCTGTCCGGGGTGGGCGGCTCCTGCCGAAAAACTTTTCGCACCGGTGATTTCCGCCAATTTTTCCGTCAGGAACTTCCCGGCGGCCGGATACTTGCTGCCGCCGATCGCCAGATGAACCCGTTTGCCGCCGCAAAGTGCCGCCTGATTATCCGATGGCGATGGAAAATATTGATCCAGAAATGTTTTGTCCTTGAGTTTGTCCAATAAAGTCAGGAGAAGTTCGTTGTACTCCTTCTCTTCCGGGTTGACCTTGCGGGCGCAGTAGACAACGGCGCCCGCGCCGCAACGGTTGACTCCGAGCAGGGCGACCTTGCCGCCGCTTTGCAGAACCTTGATGCCTTCAAGCCCGCCGAGGGCGGGACCGCGCCCGGCCGGAGCCTGGTTCAGAATATTCGCCTTGTCCCCGAAAATTTCCCGGGCCGGCGGAGTTTCCTTCCCCTCAAAACTGCCGTAAGCGTACCGGTTTGCTCCGAGAATTCGCGCTCCGGCGGAGAGATCGTAAATATTCTTAGCGTCCGAGAACATCGTGATCGTGGAGAAATCAATCACCAGAATGCCGCCGTTGCGGCAATAATCCGCCAGGGCTGTGATTTCTTCCGCCGTGAAAGGGCTTGTCTTGCCGATCGTCGATAAGACGAGAATTTTATATTCTGCATCGACTTTCGGGCGTTTGGCGGCAATGATTTCCGATCCGGCAAGGACTTTTTGCCAGGGCTTTGCCTGATTTCCCCATATCCCGATTTCTGCGGCGGTTCCGAGCACCGACAGAAAAAACAAAAACACTGTCAAGATTTTACGGCTCATTTTTTCCCCTGTTTAATTGGTTGATTGATAATCGATAATCGAGTGTTATTCGTCAGCGAAGCCAGACTTTTTTGGCATTGGCCGCAACCAGTGAACGATAGTCACTGTTGTCGTCCTGCCAGGCGGCATGCCCGTCGAGCATCAGGAAATTGCTGCCGTTGTTGTGTCTGGCATATTGATAATTGGAAAATCCGTATGTGATATAATTGACGGTTACGGCTACAAGGTTTGTACTGATATCGATTTTTCTCCCCTCAAGTGCAAGGATGAATGCGGAGGGGGATTTCGTTATGCTGTTAGGTTTGACACCCCAGTAATTGGAAGTGGCGTTGGTGTTGAACAGGGTTCCGCAGTCGGCTGCGTCCATGTGACCGGCTGCCCGGAGCGTGGCATAGGCGCCGGGGCGGTTTTTGCGGCAAGCCCATACTTTTGAACAGATTTCATTCCACGCGGCCCCCGGATTCCGCTCCGTCAGATAGTTGTCTAGAGAGTGCTGGTAATAATAGTGCTGCCAGGAATATCCGCCGAATACGTGATCGAAATCAGCCTGATAACCGCCGGAGGCGGCTCCGACCTGTTTCAGGTTGCCGAGGCATTCGACCAGATATGCTTTTTCCCGCGCTTTATTCAAGGCCGGCAGCAGCATGGCTGCAAGAATGGCTATGATAGCGATTACGACAAGAAGTTCAATAAGTGTGAATTTTTTGCTCATAATTAGGGGGCTCCATTTAATTGTTTACAGGAATTTCTTATAATTAATTGAGTTTCAATAATTTTTTTTATCGGCGGAAGCTGGGGGTTTTCCAGCCGTTTGAACAGGATCTCAGTAAGTTTTTTCGCCAGTAATTTTATGTCACAGCCATGAGTCGTGAGCGGCGGGACGGTATACATGGTTTCCTCGATATTATTGGCGCCGATAATGGATAGATCCTCGGGAATTCGAATTCCGAGTTTACTTGCCGCGCTTATGGCGGCGATTGCCCCGGCGTCCGACTTCGCAATGACGGCGGTGGGACGGTCCGGGCGCTGCAGAAACTCCATGGCGCAATCATAGGCCGATTGAAAAAAGAGCGCGCTCGTCTTGAGACTGCCGATCCATTCGGGATTTACCTGCAAGCCGAATTCCGACAATATTTTACAGTATACTTTGTAACGCGGGTCGGTATCGGTCTTTCCGATATAGCCGATTTTGCGATGCCCCAGTCCGATCAGGTATGAAATCGATTCCCGAAGCGCTGCTTCCATATCGAAGATTACCCTGTCGTAAGCTGGATTGTCAATCTTGCACAGTATGGCTGGTACACCCGGAGGAAGCAGTGAGAGGTCTTCATGAAATGTAATGACTCCAGCCACACCGCGCGCAAGAACGGCTTCGAAGACCATTTCGGCTTCAGGACAGGAACTCCAGAACAGGTTGATTCCGATATAACCGCGCTGCATCAGTTGGAGCTGGATTTCAGGAAGTATATCGGCGTAAAAGCGGTCATGCGTATTAAATGACAAAACCCCGATTTCATGGCTTTTGCGCGTGATCAGGCTCCTGGCATTGAGGTTGGGACGGTAGTTATGGAGCTCGGCGAGGCGGCGGATTTTCTCCTGCTTGGTCTTGGCGATACGTCCGTCGCCTTTGCCGTTCAGCACCAGTGAAACGCTGCTCTGCGATACTTTGGCCAGTGCGGCCAGCTCTTCCATCGTGATTGCCATCAGTCCATGATTCCGTTATTAATGTCATACGTATTACGTCATACGTATTATTATAACGAATCCAAACGGTTTTGTCAAGAGCTATAATGTGCTTTTTTGTGAATTTTTCTGACTGGCGGCGGAAATTACTCTACTGTGACGCTTTTGGCGAGGTTGCGCGGCTGGTCGATCTCACATCCCCGTTCGCGGGCGATGTAATAGGCGAACAACTGCAATGCCACCGCTGTTACGATCGGTGCCACGTATTGCGAACAGCGCGGAATGCGGATCACATCGTCCACCATGTCTTCGACTTCAAGGTCGCCGGTCGTGGCGGTGGCGATCACCGGCGAACAGCGGGCGCGGCATTCCTGAATGTTGCCGATCATTTTGTCCTTGCCGGGCAGGTCGTTGGCCAGGGCCAGTACCGGAACTTTGTCTTCGAGCAGGGCGATCGGGCCGTGCTTGAGTTCGGCGGCGTGGTAGCCCTCGGCGTGGATGTAGCTGATTTCCTTGAGTTTGAGCGCTCCTTCCAGTGCCACCGGGTACAGATAGCCGCGTCCGATATAGAAGAAATTATCGGCTTTCGCGTATTTCCGGGCCACGGTTTCGATGTGGCTGCGGGTTTCCAGAACTTCGCGGACCAGTTGCGGGATATTTTCGATTTCCGCGATCAGTTCCAGTGCGGCCTGGTAGGACATCCGGCGATTGCGTCCCAGCAGCATCGCCATCATCAGCAGTACCGACACCTGACAGGTGAAGGCTTTGGTGGAGGCGACCCCGATTTCGGGTCCGGCATGGAGATAGATGCAGCGGCCGGATTCGCGGGCGATGGTCGAACCGACCACATTGCAGACGGCGGCCACGATAGCGCCTTTGTTGGCGGCTTCGCGCACGGCGGCCAGCGTATCGGCGGTTTCGCCGGACTGGCTGACCGGGATCACCAGCGTGTCCGGCTGGATGATCGGGTTGCGGTAACGGAATTCGGCGGCCTGTTCGACATCCACCGGGATGGCGGCGAGGTCTTCGAAATAGTAACGCCCGACCATGCCTGCGTGCATGCTGGTACCGCAGGCGGCGATGACGATCCGGTGAATCCGGGCGAGTTCATACGGGGAGAGGTTCAGTCCGTTCAGCCGGGCGTTGGCGGCGCGGGTGTCGAGGCGGCCGCGGATGGTATTGGCGAGGGCCTCCGGCTGTTCGCAGATTTCCTTGAGCATGAAGTGGTCGAAACCGCTTTTTTCCGCGGCTTCGGGTTCCCAGTCGATGCAGGAGACATTGCGGTTGACGGCCACGTTGTCGAGACTGCGGATGTCGGCTTCGGCGGACGTGACCAGCGCGATATCGTGGTCGTTCAGGTAAATGACCTGACGGGTGAAACCGGCGATGGCGGCGGCGTCGCTGGCGATGAACATTTCGCCGCTGCCGACGCCGACCAGGAGCGGACTGCCGCAGCGCGCCACGACCATGACGCCGGGGTGTTCACTGCTGATGACGGCGATGGCGTAAGTGCCGGTGACTTTTTTCAACGCGCCGGCCACGGCGTCGAACAGGTCGCCGTTATAGCATTGGGCGATCAGGTGGCTGAGGACTTCGCTGTCGGTTTCGGAGGCGAACTTCACGCCCTGGTCCTGAAGGTGTTTCTTCAAAACCTGATAGTTTTCGATGATGCCGTTATGGACGACGGCAAAGCGTCCGCTGGAGTCGAGGTGCGGGTGGGCGTTTTCTTCGGAGGGAAAACCGTGGGTGGCCCAGCGGGTGTGGGCGATGCCGAGGCCGTTTTTCAGTTCGAGCCCGACTTGTTCGGCGGTTCTTTTTTCCAGGTTGGCGACTTTGCCGATGGTCTTGACGCTCTTCCGATCTAACCGCGGTATTCCAGGCGTTTCAATCCTTCCAACAACGTGACCGGGACTTCCCGGTGTCCGACATAACCTACGATACCACACATATTGTCTTCCTTGTCATTCCTGTCATTCCTGTCATTCCTGTCATTTCATTATTTAAATAATATAGCATCGGATGAGGGTTACGCAAATTTACGCAAATTATTTTTTCGTAATTGTTATTGCGCCGAGCGTTGGCACATTGATATTTGACAGGGGCTATGTTATATTTTTCCGGTATTACGCGAAATCGCATGGAGTGAAATATGGCAAAACGCAAAAGACGGAATTCCGAATCAGTCGTCTGGTGGGTTCTCTCCGGCATCTTTATAATAATGGGCGGCATTTTTATGACCGGCCTGGTCGTTCGTCCCTGCTGGATGGTGCTCGCATCGCAGGATTGGGTAGCGGTGCCGGCGGAGGTGAAGTACAGCGAGGTCCGGTCTGAAAAAAACAGTAAAGGGCACGTAAATTATTATCTGAAGATTACTTACAACTATCTTTATGAAAAGCGTTGGTACACCGGGACCCGTTATCATTTCTCGGCGAACGAGAGTTCCGGAGGGTTGGCCGAAAAACAGCGGGTCATGAAGGAGTACCCCGCCGGAAAAGCGATCCATTGCTTTGTCGATCCCGATAATCCCCGTTCTTCTGTGATCAAACGCGAATTGGGATGGGGAATTATTTCATCGTCATTGCTCAGCAGTTTTTTCCTGGCATTTGGAATCGGCGGATTATTCAAGGTCCGGAGAAGCAAAAAGGCGCGTTATGGGCTTGAACCTCCGAAGAAATTGTTTCGGAATCACGATGGTGATTATCCGCTGAAAGCGCGCGGCGGTGGGTTTAAAGAAATATGGAGGTTATGGCTTTTGGCGCTTTTGCTGTTGTTCCCGATCGTCTCGCTGATCGTTAAGATGGATGAGAAATTCGGCAAAATAGTATTTCTTCCGTTGTTGGTGCTTGGTTGGATTTGTGCGGTGGGGATTTTTCTCCTTGTTGTTTCCATGCGCAAGTTTTTCCATTTTATCAGCAACCATTACGAGGTATGTATCACGGAGCCGGTGGCGCGTCCCGGAGAGAAAACTACGTTGAGGTGGCGCTTCCCGGAAGTGCTCCGCAAAAAGAAGATGGTGATTCTGCTTTCCGGCTGGGAATCGCTCGCCATCCCGCAAGGAAACCGCCGGAGAACCGTGAGTACTCTGTTTTACTCGCAACTCCTGCTGGTCCAGGCGCCGCCGGAAGCCGGAGAGGGGGTGTTCCAGTTCACGATTCCCCCGGATATGATGCATTCGGTCAAACTTCAGGGCAACAGTGAATATTATTGGACGGTGGGGCTTTATGCCTGGAACGGTTCCAAAGGTTATGTCGGCAGTGATTTCATATTGCCGGTGGCGCCGCCGTGCCGCGACAGGGAGGCGTAACTATGCTGGACGTGAAATTACAGGACAAACCGCTGGAATATGGAGAAGAGTTCAATTTTGTGCTGAGCTGGTATAACGACGAACAGGTGAAGAGCCTGGAAGCGGTGCTGGGATACTCGGTCCACACCGGCAAGCAGGAAGTGTTTTATCCGGTGATGGCCAAGACGTTTGAATACTCGCCGCGGGAGGGACGGGAAACCGTGACCTTGCCGATACCGGAAGGGCCGCGCGGCTGTAACGGCATCGTCATCCGGGTGGAGTGGCAGCTTGAAGTCATGATGAAA